>CAJFVS010000036.1 GCA_904420505.1 Candidatus Alloruminococcus vanvlietii
TAATGGATTTTTCTCTGGCCAGCATGGCCTGTGCAATCAGGGCTTGGCTTTCCATCCAAAATCCTCCTTGCTTATTCTTCCGGTTCAGCGTCCGCCGGCGCGTCGTCGTGGTAGCGCCGTTCGATGTAATAGTTTAACCCCAGTACCGCCCCTACAATCACCAAATTCAAAAGCAGGGGAATCCAGCTGGAGAACACCGATTTGGTAAAGAAATTGTACAATACCGGCGCTACGGCGTACAAGGCGTAGTAAATGGCGGCGCACACCACCATTTTGTATTTGTATTGGGTGTGCATGTACACCTTGCTAATGATGTAAACCACCAGCGCGGTAAGCCCCATAAGCGCAAAGGAGCCGATGTCCCCGCTGGAGGAGAAAATGTCCGCTTTGATGATGGCGGCGGTTAAAATGCCCGAAAGCGAATACAACACCAGCCCCAGCACCGCCGGCATAATGGCAAGGGCTTCTTTTTCCGAAACCTTGATGGTTTTTTTCTTGGCGCAGCTAAAATAGCTAAGCATCAAGCTTTGCACCAGAACCTCGGGCAGCAAAGCCATTTGGAAGGAAAAGGGCAGTTGGGTTAAAGTAAGCCCCTGAATGCTTGCGGGGGCCGGCAAAAAGGGGTTGACAAGCCCCAACAGCAGCAAAATACCCCATATTTTTACCCAGCCAAAGCGCCCGTTTTCCCACAGGGGTTTTAGCCATAAAAGCACCACGCCGAACAAAATGCCGCGCAGAATCTGCACTAGCGGCATGATAAGGGTCCGGCCGCCGCCAAAGGGGGACATAAAGGTGTTGGCAACATCCATCGCGTACAGTTTTTCATACCCGATGAGCACCGAAAACACCAGTGAACACAATATGTAGGTGACCAGGTGGATAAAGGTCACTTCGGCAATAAACCGCAATTTTTTCAGCATCTATGCTTCCTCCTAACATGCACACCTTTATTTTTGCGGGTAGACAAGGTCTTTTTCGCACAAAGATTCCACCACTTTTAAATAGCGGCGGGCCTCTTCTTTGGCTTTTGGAAGGCTTAAGGAGCGAAAATTCCCGCATTCAATTTCGCTGTTGCCGAAAATTTCGCCCTCATAGTCGATGGTTTGGCGCAAAACCTGCGCAATCACCCGCAGAACCTGCTGGTGGTTGGCGTTGCGCACCAGCAAATAAAACCCAGTTTGGCAGCCCATGGGGCCAAAGTAAAGCACATCGTCTTTGATTTCGCTGTTGCGGATGAGGGTGGCGAACATGTGCTCCATGGAATGCATGGTGGAGTTGTCCATCAAATCCCCGCAGTTGGGCTTGCGGGTGCGCATATCGTAGGTGGTTACATCCCCATCGATGCGCGAGATGTACACCCCTTCTTTGATATAGCGGTGGTCTACCTGAAAGCTGGCGATTTTTTGCATCATAACCCCTCCTTTGGGCTTGTATACTGCGCTAAAATATGGCGGCAAAACTCCTGGCAGAGCACGCCGGTGCTCTCGTCAAAGTCTTCGCCTAAAATTTCGTTGTTGGACAAAATGCGCACCCCCAGCACCGGCACATGGAAGGTATCGCAGATTTGCGCCACCGCGGCAATTTCCATTTCTTCGGCGCTGGACTGGTAATTTTGGTACGCCCAGTTTATGCGGTCAAGCTCGCGGTTCCATATATCCGCCGAGGAGATAACCCCCTCTACTGCGCGCCCGTGCTTGTAAAAAGGCGCTGCGGCCAAAGCTGCCGCGTAAAAAGCGGGGTCGGGCGAAAAATAAGGCACCTCACAAACGGCGTCGTCCACCACGGCTTCCACCTTGCGGATTTGCCAGTTTGCCAGGTTGACGCCGCCCCCCTGGGGCACAAAAGCGGTGTTTACGCTGGCTGCGTTATAATAGCGCTTTCCAATGACAATATCCCCCTTGTGCAGGTTGGGGTCGTGCCCGCCGCAGGTGCCCTGGTTAAGCACCGCCCGCGGGGCAAAATGGCTTATCCCCAAAACGGTGGCGGCGGTGGCGTTTACCATGCCGATGAGTGTACGCGAAACCACAACCGGCACGCCGTCAAGCTCCCCTTTGTAAAAAGGGTAATGCCCTACCAGAATTTTTTCGCAGCCTTTTAAAAGCGAGATAAGGTAATCGGTTTCCGAGGCCATTGCCCCCTGGATGATGATGGGAGCGTTTTGCATATACACACATCCTTTTGCCAAAGCGTTCTACCTATACTTTAGCACATGCGCTTTAAAGACACAATACGGTTGGGCAAATTATGGCGCATTTTGCCAGATTTACTCGATTGCAAAATCAAAATAGGTGTCCGGATAAGGTTCGTTTTGCAGGGTGAAATGCCACCATTCCTGCGGGAACAAAGCAAAGCCGTTTTGCACCATCACATCGTTTAACATCTTGCGGTTTTGCGCCTGCAAAGGGGTGATAAGGGGGCTTTGCTGGTGGGAAATTTCCCCAAAATAATCAAAGGTGCTGCCCATGTCCAAATCCTCGTTGGTTGATTGGTCCACCAGCGTCATATCCACCGTAGAGCCGCGTGAATGCGACGAGCGCCGGGCAATGTACCCACCCTCGAATACCTGCTGTTTGGTAAGGGTGGGGAAAAAGTACGGCTTCATTTGCACGGCCGCTTCGTCCTGCTCCCAGGCCAAAAAATCGTTTACAGCGCGCAAAGGGCGAAAGCCATCGTAAATTTTTATGCAATAGCCCATTTTGTAAAACTGCTCGCCCGCGCGCTTTAGCGCCTGGGCCGCGGGCAGGGTTACATAAATTTTGGGCGCTAAGTAGCCGTTTATGGGCCGGCCCACAAAGTTAAACGAGCCCGCATAGCGCACGTCTAAAACAGCGCGCGGGTAAAACGCGCCAAAGTCCACAAAATCGTCGGGGCGTTTCAAAACCTGCATACCAATGCCTCCTTTGGGTTTTCCAAAACGATTCTAACGCATTTGTATGCATTTGTAAACGCTAGCGTACCTGGTTGGTCAAGGGCGCGCCCGTTTCAAATTCGCGGGCGTTTTGCAAGGTGGTGCGGGCAATAGCCTCCAGCGACTCGTAGGTAAAATACGCCTGGTGCGAGGTGACCAGCACATTGGGCAGGCTTAAAATCTGCAAAAGGGTATCGTCCTGCAAAATGTTGTCGGTCAAATCCTCAAAAAAGTACTGTTCTTCCTCCTCGTACACGTCCAGTCCCACCTCTTTGATTTTGTGCTGCTTAATGCCTTCAATAAGGGCTTTGGTGTCGATGAGCTTGCCGCGCGAGGTGTTGATGAGCATGACGTTTGGCTTCATAAGCGCAATGCTTTTGGCGTTGATGAGATAGCGGGTGTCCTCGGTTAAGGGGCAGTGCAGGGTGATGATGTCGCTTTGCTTGAACAGCTCTTCCAGCGAAACCAGCTCAACGCCCATCTGTTCGCACCAGGCATGGTCGGGGTAGGCGTCGTAGCCGATGACGCGCATGTCAAACGCCTTTAGCAGCTTGGCCACCGCCCTGCCGATTTTGCCCAGGCCGATGATGCCGGCTACTTTGCCCACCATGTTAAACCCCATAAGCGCACGCAAAGAGAAATTGTACTCCTTGGTGCGGTGGTAGGCCTTGTGGATTTTGCGGTTTAAGGATAAAATCATGCCGATGGTGTGTTCGGCCACCGAGGAGGGGGAATAGTCGGGCACGTTTAAAATGGGAAGATGAAGGGCTTGGGCCTGGCTGCGTTCTACATTGTTGTAGCCTGCGCAGCGCATTAAGATGAGTTTGACCCCGTTTTGGGAAAGCTTTTGCAGGGTTTTGGCGTCCAAACGGTCGTTTACAAAGGCGCAAACGGCGTCAAAGCCGGCGGCAAGGTCGGCATTTTGGGCGTTTAAGCGGTCGTAAAAAAAGCGCAGGGTGTGGTGGTATTGCTGGTTTACGCGCTCAAAGCTTTCGATGTCGTATTCCTTGGCGTCAAAAAAAGCGATGTTCATGCAAAAATCTCCTTTACAGCGTTCTGGGCTTAGTGTTTGCCAAAACAAGCCCGGTATGTAAAACTGTTTTTGCAAAAAAAGCCTTGGGAATACCTGCGTTTGCAGTCCAGCGGAGGGATACGAAATTTACCCGCCCATAAAAGGCTTTAAGCGCGCCGCTTTTGTAAAACCCCAACGCCTCACCGGCCGTTTGGTGCGCAGCACAGGGGCCTGCTTTTTGGGCTTTGAGCCAAAACCGCTGTTTAAAAGGGCAAGTGTTCCCGTAGGCCAAGCGGCGCTTATTTTAAAAAGCGCGTTGCCCCAAACTGCCAAAAACCGGCGGGCAAAGCGCAATAAGATGGTCCAAAGCGGCCGGGCGGGCAGGCCCTTTTGGCATACAGCGCCTTACAAACATAAAAAATCCCCCTGGGGAACAACCCCAAGGGGAAAAACGCCTGTTAAAACAGCGAAAGCTGGCTGGATAAAAGCGCCTGCTTATAGGCGTTTAAGGCGCTGGCGATGGCGTAGGTGCTGCCAATTTCCTCGGGGGTGGCCCATACCATGCCTGCACGCAGGGGAAAATCGTTTACCTGCACCTCATAGCCTGTCATGTGCCATTCCACATGGCTGAAAATGTGCTTGGCCTGCCCCAAAGCCGAAATGCTTAAGGGCTTTATGCCTTTTTGCTCTAGGTAGGCAGGCAGCTCTTCGGGCTGCAAAAAGTCATCAAACATTATAAATTCCCACAAGCCGGCCAAAAGCCCCTTGGGCGGGCGCTTTTGCAGCAGCACTTTGCCCCCTTTGCAAAACAGCACCACGGTTTTTTGCTCTATCCTGCGCGGCTTTTTAGGGGATTTGTTGGGCAAAGCGGCGGCGGTTTTGTTTTTTAGCCCCAAACAATGCGCCGAAAGCGGGCAGACAGGGCAGTTGGGGGCGGTGTTGGGCAGGCAAACCGTGGCGCCCAGTTCCATCATGGCCTGGTTAAAGTCGCCCGGGCGGGTGGGGCTTAGCATGAGTTCATCTACCAGCTTAAAGGCCTGTTTTACCTTTGGCAGGGCAATGTCCGCCGGGGAGGACAACAGCCTTGCCAGCACGCGGTAAACGTTGCCGTCCACTGCCGCCACCGCAATACCATACGCAATGGAAGCGACCGCCCCTGCGGTGTATTCGCCAATGCCCGGCAGTTTTAGCAGCGCCTCGTAATCGTTTGGCAGCACGCCGTTATAATCGCTTACCACCTTTTGGGCGGCCTTTTGCAGATTGCGCATGCGGCTGTAATAGCCCAAGCCCTCCCACAGCTTGGCAAGGGCGGTTTCATCGGCCTGGGCCAGCGCCTGCACAGTGGGAAGCGCCTGCATAAAGCGCTCAAAATACGGGATGACCGCCGCCACGCGCGTTTGCTGCAGCATGATTTCGGACACCCACACCCGATAGGCGCTGTTATCCTGCCGCCAGGGAAGTTCCCGCTTGTTTTGGTCGTACCAGGCAAGCAGCAAAGGCGCTAGGGAGGCCACCTTTTTTTGCACCTGCGCAGAAGAAAGGGATAGCTGCAAGGGGGAAAGGTCCATAAAAACACTCCGTTACATTAAATAGATGCGCTTGGGGCAAAGGTGATTTCCACCTTGCCGATGCCGCCGTTTACCGTAAGATAGCGCGCACCGGTGCCATAGGTGCCGTTTTTGGCCGTTTCACCGGCAATTTCCACATTGCCAAGGCCCGTTTCCACTTTTAAGGAATATTCGCTTTGGCGCCCTGCAAGCGCAATGCTGGTTTTGCCAATGCCCGATTCCACATGCCCGCTTTGGATATCGGCGTTTACAAGCTCGGTCTGGCCGATGCCGCATTCCAATTCCAAATTGCCAAATGCGGCGTTGTTTACCGTAAACTGGCCCACCCCGCCGTAAATAACCGCCTGCTGGGCGTTGAGGTTGCGCCCTTCAAACCGGCCGGCCCCCGCCGTAATTTCCAAGGTGTTGCAGGAAAGGGCGGAAATATCAATAGCGCCCGCGCCGCATTCCAAATAAACCGAATCCAGCGAAAAACCGCGCGGGATGGTGACGGTGATTTCGCTGTCCGAACCGCCAAAATCCCAAAACTGCACCGTAAACGGGTTTTCCACCACCAGGGTGCCGTTTTGGTTTTGGCATACAAATTCATCCGAAACATCCGCAGCTGCCACCGAAAAGCCGTCGCCTTCCTGTATTTGCAGCCTGCCTGCGCCGTTTTTTAAGCGCAGCGAGGTTATATCTTCAAACGTTTGGGTGTATTCAGGCAGGGTGGCAGTGCCGGTGGGGGCGCCTGCAAAATAAAACAGGAAATTAACCCCCCACATAATGGCGCAGAGGATGGAGAAAGCCAAGCACAAAGCAACCGCGGTAAAAACGTATTTGAGTACCTTTTTGGTTGTATTCATTTGATATCCATCCCTCCGAAGATGCAGGTGCTGTTGACATATATCGTGGGCGCGCCTGCCATAAGGGGAGCGTGGCTTTTATTGGAAGTGCCGCCAAAGATGGGGATGCTGGACACTTTTACGTTGACATTGGGCGGAACAATCAGCTCGGTGCTGCCAAACACCGCCAGCGATTGGATGGTGACATCCGATTCAATCACCGCATGGGTCAAATCCAGCTTTGCCCCGCCGAAAATGCCGCTCATGCTGGCGCCGTAAAAAGGCGCGGCGGGGTAAAGTTCTTCTACGCTGCCAAAAATAGCGGTGTAATCGGGCATGCCGTCTTTTACCTTGGGGGCTTTGCGCGCGCCGCGGCCAAACAGGCTTTGGCACAGAATGCAGATGCCGATGATAACCAGTATAGCCGGAATGGTTAAGCGCGAAGCCGTGCGCCCATCGATAACCCCCTGGGCGGTTAAAAGCAGCAGGGCGCCGATGAACAGGCCGATAAGCGGAATAGGCCGAAACCCGGATTTGATAAGGCTTATCACGCAGGGGACGATGATAAACAATGTCCACCAGCCGTTGAAAAACAGGGTAAAATGCCATAAGTTTAACGCATTCCCCGCAAACAGCACGCCGGCGGCGATGAATGCAATGCCAAATAAAATGTTGCCGATTCGGTTTCTCATAAAATTTCTCCTTTATTGGCAGCGTTCGCGTTGGCAAACGCTTGTGTACAGCAGAACAAAACGCCTTTGCCGCAGCAGGGGCCATACGGCGCAAAAGGGTTGGCCAGCATAAAAAATATCTTATTTGCCGGGCAAAGCGTTCTGGTATATCCACTTTCAGTATAGCATACATCCATTGTAAAAAAGAGAAATTTTTCTGAAATTGCAGTAAAATGTGAACCATTTATTTCTCATATTCGGTTGCAGTAAATTTAAAAAATAGCCGAGAATACGAAAAATCTCTATGGTATTCTTACTAACATAGCCGATACCCTAGCGGCTTATTTCCCCAATAAAACAAAACAGCATTTTAAAGGGAAAGAAAGGATTGAATAGAATATGAAAAAGATTGCCATAGTAATTGCTCTTGTCATGGTGGTAAGCGTTGCGTTTGCCGCTTGTTCCAGCGGTAGTTCTTCTTCCAGCAATTCCTCTTCAAGAACTTCATCCTCGCGAACTTCTAGCTCGTCTACTTCCTCTGCTTCTACATCTGGTTCTAGTTCTTCCGGTACTTCCACCTCATCCGGAACAACGTCTTCGGAGAATGAAACTTCTTCGGGCGCAACGTCCGGTTCGTCTACTACATCGGGTTCGTCCTCGCAGGCCGCTGCGGATGACGAGCTGACCGCCGACCAGCAGGAAGCGTACAATTTGCTGGTGGAACAGTTCCCCTTGGAGGATGGCCAGACCATGCAGCTGGCAGAGGATGAAACCATTGAAGATACCGAATGCTATGTGTTTGAAATTGTAAGCGGAACCAGCACTACCACAGTGGAAAAAACCGTTGCCATTTCCAAAGATTTGACAACTATGTATGAATACGACGATGCAACCGCTGCATGGGCACCTGTAGAAGATGCTGCAGCGTAGCACCTATACATCCCATATAAAATCCCATAGAAAAAGCCGCAGGAAATGTTCCCGCGGCTTTTTCTTATACCTTTTTACAGCAGATACCGCTGTTGTTCCACATCAAATACGCCCTGGTCGGTAATGCGCAGGGAGGGGATAACGCAAAGGGACAAAAACGAAAGGTTCTGGAATGGGTCGATGTCCTTTTCCACACCAATTTGATGGCAGATATCCAGCATCTGGTGGATGGTCTGGGACAAGGGCAGGGTTTCATCGTCGGTAAACAAGCCGCCTACGCGCAGCGGCAGGGTTTTTAAAACCGCCCCGTTTTGCACAATGGTATACCCGCCCTGCACGCGTTTTAGCTCCTCAATGGCCAGCAGCATATCTTCGTCGTTGTCGCCTATTATAATCAAGTTGTGCGCATCGTGCGCAATGGTGGTGGCAATGGCCCCGTGCAAGTTCCCAAAGCCTTTTACCACCCCCACGGCGGTTTGCCCGCTAAAATCGTGGCGCTGCACCACCGCGGCTTTTAAAAGCCCGTTTTTGGGGGTGAATTCCCCGTTTTGCTGCGGGATGGCGATGGATTCGCGGCGGGTTAAAATCTGGTGCGGGATAAGCGATAACACCGGGAAAATATTCACGCTTTTGAGCTTAAGCTGTTCTTTGGTAATTTGGGGGATGTGCACCGTGTGGTAGATAGGGTCGTTCGGGTCGTATTGAGGGGCAGGGCAGGCGGGCATTTGGCTGTAAAACACGCCGGATTTGATGACATCGTGGATTTTTATGGTTTCTAAGTCGTCCAACACCACCAAATCGGCTTTGTACCCAGGGGCAACCGCGCCGGTATCGGGCAGGTTGTAGGCGCGCGAAGCGTTGTAAGAGGCCAGCTTAATGGCTTTTACCGGGTTTAGCCCCAGTTTAACCGCCAGCTTGATGTTATAATCAATATGCCCTTGCTGGGCGATGGAATCCAGGTGTTTGTCATCGGTGCAGAACAAAAAGCGGTCCAGGCTAATGCCGGAGGCAATGGCCCCGCCCAGGATATCCTCCAAATTGTGCGCAGCCGAGCCTTCGCGCAGCAAAATGTAAAAGCCGCGGCGCAGTTTTTCCAGCGCTTCGGTAAAGCTGGCGCATTCGTGTTCGGTGTCCACGCCGCACAGCTTGTAGGCGCAAAGGTCACTGCCGGTTAAAGAAGGCGCGTGCCCGTCGATGGTTTTGTGCTTTAGCAGCTCAATTTTTTGCAGCAAATCCTGGCTGCCGTTTTTGGCTCCCAAAAAGTCCATCACTTCCCCCAGGGAAACCACCCTTCTATCCTCAACATAAGGGGCCATATCCTTGGCAGAAAAGGTAGCGCCGTTGTGGTCATCACCCAAAGGCACGCAGGAAGGCAATGAAAAATACACGTTGATGAGCGCGTGCTCGCTGTCTCTTAAAAAATAATCCATGCCGCGCGCACCCGCTACATTTACCAGCTCGTGCGGGTCGGCCACCACCGAGGTGGTGCCATGGGGCAAAACCGCCTTGGAAAATAAAAACGCGCTTGCCATAGACGATTCGATATGCACGTGCGCATCGATAAACCCGGGGCAGACATACCGGTTTTGCATATCGATTTCACGCTCGCCCTTGTAAACGCCCACCCCGGCGATGTACCCTTGGTGGATGGCGATATCGGCTTTATACGTCTGCTCGGAAAAAACATCCACCACCTGGGCGTTTTTGAGCACCAGCCCGGCGGGGATTTCGCCGCGTGAAATTGGCAAAAGCGCTTGTTTTTGTGTCAAAAGCATATGGGGTTTCCCCTCCTTTTGGATAAGATAACTTGGCGGAAAGCAAATATTTTCTTTTATTGTAACACAAAATGCATAAAAAGGGTGGTAAAAAACCAAAAAAGAACAGGGGGGTCCCTGTTCTTATGCTTTGGCGTTTAAAAAACCGTGCCCGGCCTGGGGGTGCTGTTTTGCAAAAGGCTTTTTTCTTTTAAAATGCGCCCTTCGCGTAAAAGCTGGCACATCATGACCGCATCCTCTTGCTGCAGGGCCTGGCGGTATTCTTCCAAATTTTGAATAATCGTCTCAATTTCAAACAGCAAAGGCTCTTTGTTCATCATAAACAGGGATGTCCACATGCTCTCGTTTAATTTGGCCACCCTTGTCAAATCCTGGAAGCTGCCCGCGGAAAACCCGCGTTGTTCCAACAGCGAGGGGCTTTTTACATAGGCGCTGGATACCACATGCGCAAGCTGGGAAGTAAACGCAATCACCTGGTCGTGGTGTTCGGGGGTAGCGTATACCACTTCTTTAAAACGCAGCGCCTGGGCAAAGGCTTCTACAAAGGCCAGCTTGTCTTTGGGGGTATCGTCCAAAGGGGTGATGATAAAACTGGCGGTATCAAACAGGGTGTCCTGCGCATAGGCAAAGCCGGAAAATTCCCGCCCGGCCATGGGGTGTGTGCCGATAAACGTAACCCCGTGCTGCGAAAGCGGCAGGGTAACGGCGTCCACAATGGCTTTTTTTACCCCGCAAACGTCAATCACCGTGCTGGAAGGCTGGAAATTGGCAAGGTTTTGCAAAATAAAATCAATGGTGGGCTGCGGATGCAGGCATACAATGGTCAAATCCGCTTCCCGCAGGTCAGCGGGCTCAATGGCGCGCACAATGGCGCCGCTTTCCAAAGCCTGCTGTACGGTTTGGATGTCCGAATCCAGCCCCCAGCAGGAATAGGAGGTGTTTTTGCGGATGGTTTTGCAGATGGAGCCGCCGATAAGCCCCAGCCCGATGACAGCGATGTTCATAAGCGTTAGCCTCTTTTCTGTTGGAAAATAGTGGTTTATTTGCAGGAATCGAAAATTTCCAAAAAGCTTTTGGCAATGGCCGAAAGGCCTTGGTCCTTCTTCCATATGGCGCACAGCTGGCTGACAAGGTCTTTTTCGTCAATTTCGGCATGCACCATGCGGCTGTCATGCACCATGGGCAGCGCCGAACGCGGGATAATGGCAATGCCCAAACCCGCGCTTGCCCACATGCGGGTGGTGCGCGCATCGTCGCTTTTGCACAAAAACAACGGTTGTATGCCGTATTTTGAAAAAGCGTTGTAAATGGGTTCCTGCCGGCGCCGGTAGGTTACCAGGGGCTTGTTTTCCAAATCTTTTAGCGAAAGCAGGTTTTGGGGCAGCCCTTGCATCATTTCTTTGGTGCCGTAAACCACCATCGGTTCGGGCAAAAGCCGGATTTTTTCATACCGCGCGTCGCGTTCTTCTTTAAAGGGGGTGCGCACCAGGGCAATTTCAATCACATTTGCGTTTAGCAGCCCGATGAGCTCAAGGGTGTTGCCTTCAAACAGCTCGAAACAGATGTTGGGAAAACGGTTGTGGAAGGCCGAAAACCAGGTGGTTAAAAGCTCGGAACCCGACGACCAGCACGCCCCCAAAGTAAGCGTGCCGGCAAGCCCCTGCCGGATGGCGCGCATTTCTTTTTGGGTGGAATCGGCCAGCTGCAAAAGGTTTTGCGCGCGCTGGTAAAACACCTTGCCTGCGGCCGTAAGCGTAATGTGCCTGGCGCCGCGTTCCATAAGCTGCAAACCCAGTTCTTGTTCCAAACATTTCATCTGGTGGCTAAGCGGCGGCTGGGAAAGGTGCAGCCGTTTTGCCGCTGCGGTGATGCTGCCTTCCTCCACCACGGTGACAAAATACATTAGCTGCTTTAAGTCCACGGCAAAGCCCCCTTTTTTATATAAAATTTGTATGGATGCTATATTTATCAAATAGTTTTCCTATACTTGGCGATATGGTATAATAACAACAGTTTTTACAAAAGCGTTTTGCTAGGGCGTTTATTCACACGGTACAACCGCCAAGATTATCATATCGGATTTTGGGCAATTATGCAAGTAAGGGGTGCGTTTGATGCAGAAATTCCGGCTTTTGCGTTATTTAAAGCCATACAAAGTCAATATCATTTTAGGGCCTATTTTCAAGCTTACCGAAGCGGTGTTTGAACTTATTGTGCCGCTGGTCATGGCTTCCATCATCGATGTGGGCATTAAAAACGCCGACAAAGCCTATGTTTTTAAAATGGGCGGGGTGATGGTGCTGCTGGGGGTAGTGGGTTTAATATGCGCGCTTACCTGCCAGTATATGGCTTCGGTGGCTTCCCAGGGGTTTGGCACCCAGGTGCGAAACGCCTTGTTTTCGCATATCAACACCCTTTCGCATGCGGAAATTGACCAAATTGGCACGCCTTCTTTAATCAACCGCCTCACCAGCGACATCGACCGCGCCCAGCACGGGGTGGCCATGACCATCCGCATGGTGCGCGCGCCGTTTTTAACCGTAGGTGCCATTATCATGTCCATGACGATTGATTTGAAGATGTCCATTATCTTTATCATAGCCGGTTTGCTCATCGGGCTTATCTTATATCTCATTATGAGCCGCACCATACCATTGTACCAGGTGGTGCAAAAAAAGCTGGACAAAACCTCGCTTATCACGCGCGAAAATTTGGAGGGCGTGCGGGTTATCCGCGCGTTTTCCAAGCAGGAAAACGAACAGCGCCGCTTTGGGGATGCCAACGAGGATTTGACCAAAAGCGCGGTATGGGTGGGCAAAATTTCGGCCCTTTTAAACCCGCTTACCTATTCGGTGGTGAATTTGGGCATTGTGGCCATCATCTGGTTTGGCGCTTTGCAGGTAAATGCAGGACAGCTGACCCAAGGCAAAATTTTGGCGCTGGCCAACTATATGTCGCAAATCCTCATCGCCATGATTGCGTTGGCAAACTTTGTAGTAACGCTTACCAAGGCCATTGCTTCGGGCACGCGTGTAAAGGAGATTTTGGCCATCTCCCCTTCGGTGCAGGCGCCGAATTCCTCCCAGGTTCCTGCACCGGTGCCCGGCGCACCCATTATTTGCTTTTCGCAGGTGGATTTTACCTACCACACCACCGGTGAAAACGCTTTGAACGATATCAACCTCACCATCCTTCCCGGGCAGACCATCGGCGTCATCGGCGGCACAGGTTCGGGCAAAAGCACATTGGTGAATTTAATCCCCCGTTTTTACGATATCACCCATGGAAAACTGCAAATAAACGGGGTGGATATAAAAGAATACCCCTTTGAAGCCTTGCGCAAACGCATTGGCATGGTGCCCCAGCGCGCGGTGCTGTTTAACGGCACTTTGCGCGAAAACATGCGCTGGGCCAATGAAAACGCAACCGACGAGCAAATCTGGCAGGCGCTGGACATTGCCCAGGCCAAAGAATTTGTACAAAAACTGCCCTTGGGGCTTAACAGCCATATCGAGCAAGGGGGCAAAAACCTTTCGGGCGGCCAGCGCCAGCGCTTAACCATTGCGCGGGCATTGGTAAACGCCCCGGATATTTTGATTTTGGACGATTCGGCCAGCGCGTTGGACTTTGCAACCGACGCGGCCCTGCGCAAAGCGATTGCCCGCCAGAGCAAAGGCATGACGGTAATTATGGTTTCCCAGCGGGCCAACACGGTGCGCTGGGCGGATAAAATCGTGGTGCTTGACGACGGGCACATTGTAGGCGAAGGCACCCATGAAGAACTTTTGCAAACCTGCCAGGCCTACCGGGAAATCTGCCAGTCCCAGCAGGACGAAGGGGAGGGCGAAAAATGAAAAAGCAGTCCATTATTTTAAGGCTTTTGCAATTTGCACGCCCGCACATCGGCTATTTGGCGGTGGGGCTTATTAGCGCCATGGTAAGCGTTGGCCTTATGCTGTACACCCCGGTGCTTACCGGCAACGCCATCGACCATATCATCGCGCAGGGCAATGTGGATTTTGCAGCCATTGGCAAAATTTTGATTTTGCTGGCCGTTTCCATTGCGCTGGGGTCGCTGTTCCAGTGGCTATTAAGCTATTGCACCAATATTGTCACCTTCCAAACCATCCGCGACATCCGCACCGCGGCGTTTGACAAACTAAACCATGTGCCGCTCAAATACATCGATTCCAACAAGCACGGGCAGATTATTAGCCGCGTGGTCAACGATGTTGAGCAGATTTCCGACGGGCTTTTGCACGGCTTTACCCAGCTGTTCACCGGCGTGGTGACCATTTTGGGCACCATTGGCTTTATGGCCGCCATTGATTTGAAAATCACGTTGGTGGTGGTGCTTATCACCCCGCTTTCGATGTTTGTGGCCTCGTTTATTGCAAAGGGATGCCACAACATGTTTGCCGAACAGTCGGCCACGCGCGGGGAGATGACCGCTTATGTGGAGGAGCTGGTGGGCAACCAGAAGCTGGTAAAAACCTTCTGCTACGAAGACCGCGCCCAGGAGCACTTTGAGGAAATCAATAACCGGCTGTACACCTGCGGGGTAAAGGCGCAGTTTTATTCGGCCATGGCAAACCCTGCCACCCGGTTTGTAAACGGCGTGGTGTATGCGGCCGTGGGCATAACCGGGGCGTTAAGCGCCATTGGCGGCGGGCTTAGCGTGGGGCAGATTTCCTGCTTCTTAACCTATGCCAACCAGTACACCAAGCCCTTTAACGAGATTACCAACGTCATCACCGAGCTGCAAACGGCTTTGGCCTCGGCCAAGCGCGTGTTTGAGCTTTTGGACGAAGAGGTGGAAAGCCCGGACACAGACAACGCCGTGCTTACAGAAAGCGACGGCAGCGTGAAGATAGAGCACGTGCATTTTTCCTACGACCCTGCCCGCACGCTCATCAAAGATTTTAACCTAACCGCGCACAACGGCCAGCGCATTGCCATTGTAGGGCCAACCGGCTGCGGCAAAACCACCCTCATCAATTTGCTTATGCGCTTTTACGATGTAAACAAAGGGCGCATCTGTTTAAACGGGGATGTGGATATCCGCACCATTACCCGCAACAGCCTGCGAAGCCAGTACGGCATGGTGCTGCAGGATACCTGGCTGTTTTCGGGCACGGTAAGGGAAAATATCGCCTACGGCAAGCCGGACGCCAGCGATGAAGAAATTGTTGAGGCCGCAAAGCTGGCCCATGCGCACAGCTTTATCAAGCGCCTGCCACAGGGGTATGATACCCCCATTGCCGAAGACGGCGGCAACATTTCGCAGGGGCAGCGCCAGCTTTTGTGCATCGCGCGCATCATGCTGACCCACCCCAAAATGCTTATTTTGGACGAAGCGACCTCCAGCATCGACACGCGCACCGAAATCCGCATTCAAAAGGCGTTTGACGCCATGATGCAAAACCGCACCAGCTTTGTGGTGGCCCACCGCCTTTCCACCATACGCGAAGCGGACGTGATTTTGGTGATGCGCGACGGCGAAATTGTGGAGCAGGGCAGCCACCGCCAGCTTTTAAAACAAAACGGGTTTTATGCAAAACTGTATTACAGCCAGTTTGAAAACAGCCTGGAACCCTAACCCCAAACCATACGGCAGGCCGAATGCACTTTGGCCTGCTGTTTTTTGGCGCGCTTTTGCAAAAAAATACCGCGCATGCTTGATGAAACAAACAAAATTTGCTATTCTGAAAAAAAGGAATTTACAACAAAAGGAACGGTCGTATTATGTATAAAATCATCGATGCACATTGCCATATCTACCCGGATAAAATTGCAGTAAAGGCTTCGCAGAACACCGGTAAATTTTACGATATCCCCATGAATTTGGACGGCAAGGTGAGCACCCTGCTGCAAGAAGGGCAAAAAGCGGGCATAACCCATTATGTGGTGCAGTCGGTGGCAACCACGCCGGCACAGGTGCACTCCATCAACGAATTCATCGCCAAAACCGTGGCGCAGTCAAACGGGAAAATGACCGGCTTTGGCACGCTGCACCCGGATAGCTGCGACATCAAAGGCGATGTGGAGCATTTGATGGAGCTGGGTTTAAAAGGCGTAAAGCTCCACCCGGATATCCAGCGCTTTAAGCTGGACGATTACCGCTGCTTGAAAATTTACGAATTGTGCGAAGGGCGCCTGCCCATTTTGCTGCACACGGGCGATTCGCGCTACGATTATTCCAACCCCAACCGGCTTATCCCCTTGCTGGAGATTTACAGCGGGCTTACCTTTATCGGCGCGCATTTGGGCGGCTGGTCGATGTGGGAACAAGCGGCCGAACTGCTTTACCGTTTTCCGCAGCTGTATGTGGACTGTTCTTCCTCGCTGTATGCGCTTACCCCCGAACAAGCCCGGCGTATCATCCGCCTGTACGGGGCCGAGCGCGTGCTGTTTGGCACCGATTACCCGATGTGGAACCCCACGGAAGAAGTGCAGCGGTTTTTGCATTTGCAACTGACAGAAGAAGAAAACGAAAAAATCCTGTACCAAAACGCTGCCCGCCTGTTAAATATTTCGTTGGATGAAAGCGGGAGCATTGTATAAAAAATCCGCGGTAGGCCGGCAGATTTGCGCGGCTCTTTATGGTTTTGCGGCAAATGGGCGCCCCGATTATGCAAAAAAGCATTTCCAATGTTGGAAATGCTTTTTGTTTTGCCTTTTAGCCGTTTACCAGGGGGATAAGCTCCTGCAAATCGTGTATTTCATACGTGCAGGCAACCTTTGCGGGGTTGGGCGCATGCTGGGGGTTAAACCAGCAGGTGTCAATCCCAAAGCGGTTGCCGCCTTCGATATCCGATGTGAGCGAATCGCCCACCACCAGCATGCGGGATTTGTCCTGGTGGGGCAGCTTTTGCATGGTATAGGCAAAAAAGCCCTCCTGCGGCTTTTGGAAACCCGTGTCCTGCGAAATGATAACCCCGCTTAAAAAGGGCAGCAGGCCGCTGTTTTGAATGCGCTGGTGCTGCGTTTTGGAAATGCCGTTGGTGATGATGTAAAGCTTTGCCATCCGGCTTAATGTTTGGCAGACTTGTAAAGCCCCGGGCAGGCATTTGGCGCCCAGCCCCAAAAAGCCCATGTAGGTTTCGTTCATCAAAACCCCGTCACCCGGCAGGTTTAAATAGCGCAGCATGCGGGTAAAGCGTTGGTTTTGCAGCCCTTCGCGGGTGATAAGCCCCTGTTCGTGCGCGCGCCACAAAGAGGCGTTTATTTGCTTATATTCCTTTAGCGCCGCGGGGATGTTGGGGATATGGTAAAGCGTTGCCGTGTTTACAAAGGCCCGATGCTCGGCGTCTTCAAAGTCCAGCAGGGTGCCGTCGGCGTCCAAAAGCAAGATGTCGTATGCCATAAAAGCGCTCCTTTCCATTGCCATTATTGTAGCAAATGCAAAGGACGTTTTCAAACCAAAAATCCCCGGGCAAGCTTTTTTACCCGGGGATTTTTATTAAGGAGGAAAACAAAGCAATTTATTTGGAAAGAATTTCTTCGCGGCGGGAAAGCACATCGCCTGCCAAAAGGTCCTGGCGCACCTTTTCCACGCCGATGCGGTCAATCATGTCGCCTAGGCGCTCGCGCGCGTTGGCGTTTTCTTTGTAATACAGCAGGGTGCGTTCCAGCATATCGTATACGTCCTCTTCGGTGGGCACAATGGCCAAAACCGTGCCGGGGCGGCCTTTTTTGCCCCACTTGCCGCCAATGTACAGCTTAAAGCCGTTTTGGCCGCCGTCAAACGCTTTAAAATAGCATTTTTCAATGCATTTACCGCAGTTGGAGCACAAGGTTTTGTCGATATGCAGCTTGCCGTCCTGTACTTTGGCAGCCCCCATCGGGCAGGAGGCTTCTACAATGCATTTTTGGCAGCCGCGGCAGCGCTCGGGTGCAAAGGCGGGTATGCGCTGGCCCACCACGCCGAAATCGTTTAAATCCGGCTTTACACAGTTGTTGGGGCAGCCGCCCACCGCAATTTTGAATTTGTGCGGCAAAGCCACGTTGCCCCAGCCTTCAAAATAGCGCTCGTGCAGGCGTTTGGCAATGCCCTGGCTGTCCAAAAGGCCAAACACGCAGGTGGTGCCTTTGCAGGCGACAATCGGGCGGATTTTGGCCCCTGTGCCGCCGGTTACCATGCCCTCCTGGGCGATAAACTGCTGAAACTGCGGGATTTTGTCATACGGCACGCCGGCAATTTCCACCGTAAGGCGGGTGGTAAAGGTTAATTTGCCGTTGCCGAATTGTTTGGCGGCCTGGCTTAAATTGGCAAACTGCTCGGCGGAAAGCACGCCGTTTTGGGTGATAACACGCGCATTAAACGCTTCGGTGCCGCGGTTTAGCAAAAATCCCTGGCTTTTTACCTGTTTGATTTGTTCGGGGGTTAAGGCCATTGCAAAACGCTCCTTTTTTCTTCATTTTCTTTAAAACCATTGTATCACAGGCAATGTATAGTGTAAAGTACAAATAAATGATAAAATTCATAGGCTTTTGCCTATAAATAGGAGGGCTTTATGACCATCCGGCATTTGCAGATTTTTATAGAAGTGGCCCAGTGCCAGAAAATGAGCGAAGCGGCCAAACGGCTGTTTATCACCCAGCCTTCGGTAAGCGGGGCAATAAAAGAGCTGGAGCAGGAATACGGGGTAAAGCTGTTCGAGCGGCTTAATAAAAAGCTGTACATCACCCCGGCCGGGCAAACGCTGCTGGATTATGCGCGCCACATTGTGCGTTTAAGCGGGGAAATGGAGGTGGCGATGAAGAACGAATCCAGCGCGCAGGCTTTGGCAATTGGCGCCACCGTTACGGTGGGCACTTGCTTGATGGGCCCGCTTTTGCAGGCGTTTTACGCACAGCATCCCCAGGCAAGCGCAAAAGTGCGGGTGGAGAACACCGCCCAAATTTTACAAAAAATTGCCGCCAGCGAGCTGGACGCGGCCATTGTAGAGGGGCAGGTTTCCACGCCGGACGTGATAAGCTGGGAGATTTTTCAAGATGAGATGGTGCTGCTGTGCGCCCCAAGCCACCCCTTTGCCCAGCAAAAGGAGGTATCTCTTGCCCAGCTTGCCGGGGAGGGGTTTGTTCTGCGCGAAAAGGGCAGCGGCACGCGGGAATTGTTTTGCTCCATTATGCAGCAGCAGGGCCTTCGGGTGGAGGAAACCTGGGTGTGCAACAATTCCCAGGCCATTTTAAACGCGGTGGCTTTGGGGCAGGGGCTTACGGTTATCTCGCGGCTGCTGGCCAGGGACTGGCTGCAAAATAAGCGGGTATGCGAAGTAAAGGTGCGCGGGTACACCTTTGGCCGGTGGTTTCATTTGGTGTACCACAAAAACAAGTTTATCTCCCAAACGCTGGGGGATTTTATCGAGCTTGCACGCGACAAACAGAAAATTGCCCAAATGCTTGCATAAAAAATCCCGCCCCATCTTTTGCACAATGCGCCAAAAACCTTTGGCCGGCGGTATTTTGCCAAGCCCTTTGGTTTTGGCTGCGCAAAGGTGCGGCGGGTAAGAAGCCTGTGCGGGAATGGTATATCGCCTAAAGGGGCATATGCCGCCCAAAACGGTTCTTACAGCGCCGCCTTTGTATGGGGCGGGATTTTGTTTGGTTTATGGGAGAAATCGTGGAGTGCCGTTATGCTTTGCCCTCGCGGACAAGCCCTTGCATGTATTCGTCCATGGCGTCGGCCACCTGTTTGGAGTAGGCCACCGCTTCCACTACGGTTTTGGCGCCCTTTACCACGTCGCCGGAGGCAAACACCCCTTCGCGGGTGGTATTGCCGTGTTCATCGGTGATGACCAAACCGCGCTGCGATACTTCGATGCCGTGGGTGGTGGATACAATGCGGTTGCGCGGGCCCTGGCTAATGCAGATGATGACCGAATCGGAAGGGTAAAGCTGCTCGCTGCCTTCCACCTCGTGGAAATGCCCGTCTTCGCCCTGCGCTGTGTCGCAGAAAATAACGCCTTCGTCGGTGATTTCCACCGGCGCTTTGCAGTATTCAAAATCCACGCCGTCAAATTTGGCGTATTGCATCTCGCGCGAGCTGGCCGCCACCTTGTCGCTGCGGGAAAATACCGTGACATTGCGGCTGCCGTGGCGCAAAACTGTACGGGCAACATCCATGGCCGCGTTGCCTGCGCCGATGACGGTGACATTATCGCCCAAATTGTACGCGTCGGGGTTTACCAGATAGTGGATGCCGTAATGCACATTGCCCAATGTTTCGCCTTTTATCCCCAGCGAATTGGGTTTCCATACGCCGGTGCCGATAAACAAGGCTTTGTAGCCGTCGCGGAACATATCGTCCACCCCGATGGAAGCGCCGATGGCGGTGTTGGGGCGAATTTTGATGCCAAGGCTTAACAGCTCTTTTTTATAGCGGTCCAGGATGGTTTTGGGCAGCCGGAATTCCGGGATGCCATAACGCAAAACGCCGCCGATTTGGTCGCGCGATTCAAAAAGGGTGATATCATACCCCTTTTGGGCAAGCAGTATGGCAATGGTAATGCCTGCCGGGCCCGAACCGATAATGCCGGCTTTGATGCCGTTTTTGGGCGCAACGGGGAGGTTGAGTTTATCAAAATAGGTGTCGGAGATGTAATGCTCAATGCTGCTAATCTGCACCGGCGCGCCTTTTTTACCCAGCACGCAGTGGCCTTCGCACTGGTTTTCATGGTTGCAGATGAGCGAACACACCAGCGAAAGGGGATTGTTTTCAAACAGCATTTCGCCTGCTTCATCCAGGTTCCCGTTTAAAAATGCCGCAATCATCTGCGGGATGGGGGTATGGATGGGGCAGCCTTCCCGGCACATAGGTTTTTTGCAATTTAAACAGCGTTTGGCTTCGTTGATGACATGGAGTCCCATAAGAAAATCCCTGCTTTCTGAACAAGATAAAACGGTTTTGACTGCATTGTAGCACAACATGAATTTGTAAACAATGAACAAATTGTAAAGGAATGGTTTGTGAAAAATCAAACAAAAAAGCCAAACAAAAAGTGACAAATACTTGAAGAAATATTTGTGGAAATGGTGAAATTTCGTTATTTTTGCAACAAAACAAGGCTCCTTAGGCAAAAGCCCAGGAGCCTTGTTTGGAAGAAGAGGAATTACTGTAAAGTATAAAGCAGTACGTTGCCCGCTTCGTTGCTGGCAACCAAAATTTGCGCGCTGTTTTCTTTGGAAAATACCGCAATTTGGGTGGGGGTGATGTTGGTATCAATGCATTCGCGCACAAAGGAAAGTTCCCCCTGCGGCGAAACCTGTACCCACCAGGCGGAAAGGTCTTTTTCGCCTGCGCGGCTGCCGGCCAAAAAGCACATGCGCCCCAACAGTTTGCCTGCCCACAGCACGTGCCCGAACGAAATGGGCAGGTGGGCAATTTTTTGGTATTTGCCGTCTATCTGTTTGTACACATTCAGCTCGTTGCCGTGGAATTTTTGAATGGTGATGAGCTCTTCCACGCCGTCGTTGTCGATGTCCAAAAAGGCGGTGTCGGAGGTTTCATCCCCGGTCAACTGGGTAACGCGCCAATCCTTCTGCGCGCTTTTGGGCGGGTCTAAGCGGAACGTGCCTTCCTGCCCGGAAACGAGCAGGCCAATTTTTTTGCCGGTTTTGTCAAACACGCCGGACATGCCGTGGTTTTTGTTCAAAACATCGATGAGCACCTGCGCTTTGGGTTCTTTGCCCTCGGGCACAGGCATGTCAATGGCGTATACTTTGCCCGGGCGCGACCAATCGTCTACAAAATCCTTGCCCCCGCACAAAGAAGAGGCCACCATCGCCTTGCCGCCTTTGGCGTCGATGACGTCAATGCGGTGGCAGAAAGGCAGGTTCATCACATGGCGGGTGGTACAGGCAATCGAACCGTCCTGCGCGCGCGAAAGCGTTGCGTGGATGATTTCAGCATCATCCGAAATAAAGATGGGGAAGAACTTTTGGATGGCCACAAAGCAGTTGGGTTCATCCTCCAAAGCCACCAGGCTCATCACCCCGCCGGGATGGTGCCACAGCTCGTGCAGCTGCAAGGTTTGCGGGTCGATTAAAAGGCAGCGGCCCTCGCGGTTTTCGGATGCCGCCATAAAATAGGTTTTGCCCTCAAACTCGATGGTA
>CAJFVS010000037.1 GCA_904420505.1 Candidatus Alloruminococcus vanvlietii
GAGAACGGCACCCGCAGGCAGGACATTGAGATTTATTACAGCTTTGTCGGCAAAATTGACTTGCCCGAAGCCTAACGCCCGACCTATCCGGCACAGCCCTATGTGCCGGATAGGAACGGCAAAATTTTTTACACTTCTTTTACTTCTTTATCGCACATCAGTAAAGCCCGCCGGGTTATACGGCAAGCCCAGGATTTGGTGGAACGGGTGCGCGCCTTTGACCGCAGCCAGCGCACCATTTCCATTGGCTCGTGCGCGCCCGCGCCATTGTGGGAGCTGGTTTCGCTGGTATCCCAATTGTACCCGGAGATGACCGTATCCTCCGAGATGAAAGACACCGCCACATTGCTGGAAGGTTTAAAAAACGGCGTGTATCAATTTATTATCCTGCCCTTTGCCGCCGAGCAGCCGCAACTGTACAGCTTTGCGTTTGAAAAAGAACAGTTGTATTTTTCATTGCCGCCCGGCCATCCGCTTTCGGGTTCCCAAGGGCTTTTTTTCAAGGACATTGACGGCGAAAGCATTTTGCTGTTTTCCCAGATTGGGTTTTGGCGGGAAGTATGCCGGCAGAAAATGCCGCTGACCCGTGCGCTTGTACAAACCAAACAGGAAGACCTACAGGAATTGGTGCAGTCGTCATCTCTCCCGGCCTTTGTCTCGGATTTGGCGATGCGTTGGTCGGGCAAACCCCAAAACCGGGTGATAATCCCCATATTGGACCCGGAAGCAACGGTACAGTACCATTTTTTGTGCAAAAAAGAGGACAAAAAGAAATGGTCCGCTTTGATTGAAAGAATCAAAACGGACGAAACTTAAACTGCAAAAAATGATTTTATAACGGGAAGAGCGTTTTTCCACACAGGGGTAAGCGCAAGCCGCCGCGCCGCCAAAAAAGCCCACGCTTTACGCGGTTTGCCCTTCAAAATACGCGGCGATGGTTTTCATGCGCTGCATCTGGCTTACATGGAACGGGCAGCGCGCATCGCAATGGCCGCATTGCAGGCAGTCCTGCGCTTTTCGGGCCAAATTTTGGTAATGGTCTTTTGCAAGTGTATCCCCGGCCAGCGCAAGGTCGTAATATTTGTTGATAAGGCCTATATCCAACCCAGCGGGGCAGGGCTGGCAATGGTTGCAGTAAACGCACCGCCCGGCGGATTCCTGCGGGGTAAACGTGCCCAAAACAGAATACTCTTTTTCGGCTTGCGTTGCCTTTAAAAAGCCCAAAATGCGCTTTAAATCCTCTTGCCCGCGCACACCGGGGAGCACTGTCAGCACGCCGGGACGGTCCAGCACATATTGTATACACTGGTATTCTGTCAGCGCCTGGCCAAAAGGCGAGGTTTTGGCATCCAAAAGCTGGCCGCCGCTAAAAGCTTTCATAACCGAGATGCCCACCCCTAGTGCTTCGCACCGGCGGTAAAGCGCTGCGCGTTCGTCGCCGCTGCCAATGGCAAATTCGCCGTGGCGGTAGTCATAAGCCGGGTTGATGCTGAACATAAGCATATCCAGAATCTGCATGTCCAACACCTTTTGCACAACGGCGGGCGTATGCGAAGAAAGGCCGATGTGGCGGATGACGCCCTGCTGTTTTAACTGCTGCATATATGCCAGCGTCCCGTGGGATAGCATCGTTTCTAAATCCGATTCTTCGTCAATGCAATGGATAAAGCCAAAATCTATGTAATCGGTTTGCAAGGCTTTCAGCTGCCAGTCAACCGAGCGCTTGATGTCCTCCAAATCCAGCGTCCATCCGTATTTGCCGCTGCGGTAATCCGCGCCAAAATGCACCTGAAAGTACACTTTATCCCGGCAGCCGCGAACCGCCCGGCCGTACGCCGGAAAAGGTGCGGCGTCGCCTGCTGCCATATCAAAAAAATTGACGCCGTTTTCCAGTGCCAGGGTAACGGTTTTTTCCACTTCTTCCTCGCCGGCGGCACCCAGGGAACTGTTGCCCAGCCCAATGATGCTAATTTTTTCCTCTCCATGCGGCAGTTTTCGATATTCCATAAAAGTTCTCCTTTTCGCTTCTGCGCTTAATCCCGTATCCAGGCGGTAAATTTTTATTTCAGGCGGGTGTTGCCGCTTGTTTTTTGATATTTTTATTTTTTACAACTAAAGTATAAGACGGCGCTATAAAAATAGCAAATACCTATAAACTATACACGTTCATAACCAAAAGGAATGCATTTTACGGGTTGTTTGTAAAAAAGCCCCAGCACTTTATTGCCAATGCAAAAGCTGCGTGAATATCTGCCAAATTTGCAGCAGCATGTGGGTACCTATGGCATTGTGTCAAGATAAGGAACCTAAGGCTTGTCTTTCTAAAATTTTTGGTGCGCATCATTGGTTCACCGTCTTTCCTTCCACAAACCAGGCGGGATCTTCGTACCACAAAAAGGTTTCTTTGCCCAAAACCCGGATGGTATACCGCATGCCGGTGCCGCCGGCCTTAAGAGATGCCGCTTTGCGTTTATCCACCACCCGGTCGATTGCAAACACGCGCCCGTCCTCCCACTCGATGGATAAAGGCGTCATTTCCCCTTGTGGCGAAAACCGGGCAACAACCGCCACAAACACCTTTTTCACTGCCAATGTTTTTTCTCCTTTTTTGCTTAGTATGGGGAGAAATCGGGCGGTTATATGCAAAAAAGCAGCTATCCAAAAAAGATAGCTGCTTTTTTTGTAAACAGGTAAAAACGCCGGCGGGAATTTTTTGGCAGATGCATTTTTGTCGTTTGTATCCAGCGCCAAACGCCAATGCATCCAAAAACGCCCGGCGTCATCCATTCCAAAGGCAAAACGCCGCTTTGTATTGGTTTTTCCTTTGTGCGCTTTTCCGTTTATCCGCAAGATGCCTTGCGCTAAATCCCAAGATGGCGGCATGGGGCGTATTTTAAACATATTCGGGCCTTTGCCCTGCAAAATTCCCGGCTTTTTTATCCTTTTTGGCTGTAAATACCTCTTAATAATGCCAAACCCGGAGCCATCTTCTGCGAAAAAGCAAGCGATGGCCCCGGGTTTGATGGTTTTCTTGCCAAAACGAACACAGCGCCGGCAAAAAAACTGGTACCGAATCGGTATTTGCAGTATCATCCAGACCTTATGAAAAAAAGGTTGACAAATCTGTCAACCCTTCCCATGGTCGGAGTAGCGAGACTCGAACTCGCGGCCTCTTGGTCCCGAACCAAGCACGCTACCAAACTGCGCTATACCCCGTTGGCTGCGGAACTAGGATTCGAACCCAGACAAACAGAGTCAGAGTCTGTCGTGCTACCCTTACACAATTCCGCATCAAAAATAGAACAAGTAATATTATACCGCATAATCCAAATTTGTCAACACAAATTCTTGCGTTTTTTCCAACAAAAACTTACAGTTGCGCAACGTGCCGCGGTATGCGGCCAAAACAAAGGCGTTACGGGGCCTGTAAAGCTGCGCGGGGCCATGTGCCAAGCATAGCCGGTTTGGCAATTTGCTTTTTTCATAAAAAAACCAGGCAGAAAATTTCTGCCTGGCATTGTTTGGATATTACAACTGGTTTTTGCGCACAACCTGTTCTTTTTGGGGCATTTGCCATGCAAAATGGTCGGTATGCAAAAGCTCGTGCGCTTTGTGCGACAACGGCGCGCCCAAAAAGTTATCATACATCCATTTGATTTCCGGGTTTTCGTGTGAAAAGCGGATTTTGCTGTTTTGGTCAAGCGCATACAGCATTTTGGCCCGCGAAACCGCCAGCTCCTGCCCATCGTGTATGGGCTGGCCGCCCCCGCCTGCACAGCCGCCCGGGCAGGCCATAATCTCTACAAAATGGTACTGCTCTTCCCCACGGCTAATTTTTTCCATCAACGCGCGGGCATTGCCCAAACCGCTGGCAATGGCCACTTTATAGGTGTTGCCCAAAAGCTCCACCTCCTGTTCGGCCCAGCCCTCTTTAATGCGGGCAAAGGCAAACTGGTCCGGATAGGGGTTGCGCCCGGTTGCCAAAAAGTACGCCGTGCGAAGCGCCGCTTCCATCACCCCGCCGGTGGCGCCAAAAATCACCCCTGCGCCGGAGTATTCGCCCAGCGGGCTGTCAAACGCTTCTTCGGGCAAAAGCTGGGGAGAAATATGCTCGGAACGAATCATGCGGATTAGTTCGCGGGTGGTAATCACCACATCCACGTCGCGTTCACAGCCGGTGTCGTTCATGTTGGGCAGCGCGCATTCATGCTTTTTGGCCACACACGGCATAATGGACACGCAGTATATTTTGGAAGGCTCTGCCCCAATCAATTTGGCAAAATAGGTTTTGGCTATGGCGCCGAACATCTGCTGGGGGCTTTTGGCGGTGGATAAGTGGCCGGTCATCTCGGGGTACTGTGATTTTAAAAACCGCACCCAACCCGGGCAACAGGAGGTAAACATAGGAAACGAAAAATCTTTTGGGTTTTTGATATGCTCCAGAAGCTCGCTTCCCTCCTCCATAATGGTCAGGTCGGCGGCAAAGTTGGTGTCAAATACGTAATCAAAGCCAATGCGCCGCAAGGTAGCCGCCAAACGCCCTTCGGTTGCCTGCTCGGGCGCAATGTCCAAAAATTCCGCCCAGGCGGTGCGCACAGCGGGCGCCACCTGCACAACGGTAATCACATCCGGGTCTGCCAGCGCGTCAAACACCTTTTGGGTGTCGTCGCGCTCGCGCAGGGCCCCTGTAGGGCAGTGGGTAATGCATTGGCCGCACAGCGAACAGTCGGCATTGGCAATGTTGCGGTGGAAGGATACATCCACCGTGGTGCGCGAACCTGTGCCTTCCACATCCCACACGTTTAACGATTGCACCTTGTCGCAGATTTGGATGCAGCGCATGCATTTGATGCACTTGGCCGCATCCCGGAACAGGGGAAATTTGCGGCTCCAGCGGGTTTCGGGCACCTTTTTTTCATAGGGCAAGGTTAAAATGCCAAGGTCGTTGGCCACTTTTTGCAAGGAACAGTTCCCGCTTTTTACGCAGGCCGCACACTGGCAGTCGTGCTGGGACAATAAAAGCTCCACATTGGTGCGCCGCGCCTTGCGCACCTTGGGCGAGTTGGTGTATACCACCATGCCCTCTTTTACCACGTTGTTGCAGGCGGGAACCAGGCGCTCAAGGCCCTGTATTTCCACTACGCATACGCGGCAGGCGCCGATTTCATTGATGCCGCGCAGATAGCACAGGCTGGGAATCAAAATCCCCACCGACCGGGCCGCATCCAAAATCGTGGTGTTTTCTTCTACGCAAACATCTATCGAATCAATTTTTAAATTTACCATTTGTTCATCCTCCCCCCTTTGAATACGCCATAACCAAAGTGGTCGCACCGCAGGCAGCGATGCGCTTCCTGTACGGCTTCTTCTTCGGTCATGCCCAGCTCCATCATCTCAAAATCATTCTGGCGCTCGTTTGCCGGGCGTTCTTTTAAGTTCACCCTGCCGCAAGGCGGGCGGTCGTCCAAACGGGGGGCGGGGATTTCCACATCCACGGTGATATCGTGGTGGAAGCCCAGGTATTCGTCGATATTCGCCGCCGCCACTTTGCCCGCTGCAATGGCGCGGATAGCGGTGGCCGGGCCGGTAACGCAGTCGCCCCCGGCAAAAATGCCGGAAAAGTTTTCAATGCCGGAGGAATCCATCGCGTCAATCACCCCGCGGCGCACCGGCACGCCGTATTCTTCAAAGGGGGCAATTTCAATGCCCTGGCCGATGGCCACAATCACCATGTCGCAGGGGATGCGCTGCATGGGCAAAGAAGCCTGTCTGGGGCGCGGGCGCCCGTCTGCGCCGATGCTGGAGATAATCTGCGGCTGCACCCAAAGGGCGGCGGCGTTGCCCTCTTCGTCGCTTTCAATTTCCACCGGCGCTTGCAGACAAAGCATTTCGCAGCCTTCGGCAATAGCGCCTTCCACTTCCTCCACCAAGGCGGTCATGTCCTCTTTGCGCCGCCTGTACACGCAGGTAACCGATTTGGCCCCCAGCCGCTTGGCAGAACGGGTGCAGTCCATGGCCACGTTGCCCCCGCCGACTACCACAATGTCTTTGCCGGTAAAATCGGGCATCACGCCGTCGCCAATGCCGCGCAAAAGCTCCACGGCCGATACCACCCCTTTGGATTCCTCCCCTTTGATGCCGATTTTCTTATCCGCATGCGCGCCAATGGCGATGTAGATGCAGTCAAACTGCTGGGTCAGCTCAAAAAGGGTGATGTCTTTGCCGATTTCCACATTTTTATGTACCGTTACGCCGGTGGACAAAATCGCGTCGATGTCCTCCTGCAATCTTTCGCGCGGCAGCCGGTAGCTGGGTATGCCGTAGCGCAGCATGCCGCCAAGTTCGCTGCGTTTTTCATACACTTCCACCGTATGGCCCATCAAAGCCAAATAGTACGCCGCGCTTAAGCCGCCCGGCCCGCCGCCGATAATGGCCACGCGCTTTCCGGTAGCGGGCGCGCACGCGGGAACCGCCACCACCCCGGCATGGTCGGCCACATAGCGTTTAAGCCCGCGGATGTTGATGGAGGTATCAATCATGTTGCGCCGGCAGCGCGCTTCGCAAGGGTGTTCGCACACCAGCGCACAGGCGGTCGGGAAGGGGTTGTCCTTGCGGATAAGGCGTACCGCATCGGCATAACGGCCCTGGGCCGCTAAGGCAATATACCCGGGGATATCCACCTTGGCCGGGCACAGTGCCACACAGGGCACCGGCTGGTCCAGGCTGTACAAGCAGCGGTGCTTTTCAATATGCTCGATGTAATCGTCCCCAAAGCCGTGAATGCCTTTTAACACCATGTTGGCCGCTTCGTAGCCAATGGCGCAGTCGGCCGAATCGCGCACCACCAGGGCGGTTTTTTCAATCAAACCGATGGTTTCCAAATCCGCGCGGCCTTCCAAAACATCGTCCAGCAGCTGGGAAATCTGCCCCAACCCCACCCTGCACGGCACGCATTTGCCACAGGTTTGGGCATGGCACAGCTTTAAAAAAGAGGCCGCCATATCCACCGGGCAAAGCCCCGGCGGGCTTGCTACGATTCTTCGTTCCAAATCGCGGTACAAACTTTCTATAACCATTTGCGCAGTGTTGGGTGTGATGACTTGTAATCTGCTCATGGGGTACCTCCTTTTATTTGCATGTTCTCACAACACTTTTATTATAGAAACCTTTTGCATGAACTGTCAATAACTAATTAAATGTTTTAAGTAATTGGCAGAAACCGCAATTGTTTTCCACATGATTTTATCTTATTATACAACATTGATAATTATTTGTCGAATGGTATTTTGCGCGTTTGTAGCATTTGAACCAAAATGTTGCAAGTTGCATCTTTTGTCCAAAAAACGCAGGGGCAAAACGCAGAAAATTCACAAGGCGTCTCTTGTAAAATCATGCCGATATGGTATACTTTTTCGTGAAACAATCTGCTGTTGGCAGATAGCGCAAAAGGAGGAAACCGTTTTGGGAAGCAAACATCTCATCGATTTGGAGGATTTTGAAGTCTCCCGTTGGGAATCCATCATCAATCTGGCGCACAACATCGCCAAGGCGCCGCAATTTTATTTTGGGGCCTGCCATGGCAAAATTTTAGCCACGTTGTTTTATGAACCCTCTACCCGTACCCAGCTTTCGTTCCAAACCGCCATGCTGCGTTTGGGCGGGCGCATCATCGGGTTTGACAACCCCCAGAATTCTTCGGTGGCCAAGGGGGAAAATTTAAAGGACACCGTAACCATCATGGGCTCGTATGCCGATATCATGGTGCTGCGCCACCCCTATGAAGGCGCTGCCAAAGCCGCTTCGCTGTACGCTGGCTGCCCGGTCATCAACGCGGGCGACGGCGGGCATCTGCACCCCACCCAAACGCTGACCGACCTTGTGACGCTGAGCATGGACAAAGGCCGGCTGGACCATTTGAAAATAGGTTTGTGCGGGGATTTGAAAAACGGGCGCACGGTGCATTCGCTTATCAAGGCGCTTTCGCATTTTGCGGGCAACTCGTTTTGCTTAATTTCCACCCCCGAGCTGCGCGTGCCGCAGTATGTGCGTGATATTATGGACGCGCGCGGGGTTTCCTACACGGAAGTTTCCAGCCTGGAGGACGTCATAGGGGATTTGGATGTTTTGTACATGACCCGTATCCAGCGCGAACGGTTTGCCTCCCAGGAAGAGTACGAGCAGCAAAACAGCAAATACATACTGGATGTAAAGAAAATGCAGCTGGCGCGCCCGGATATGATTGTTCTGCATCCCTTGCCGCGTGTGGATGAAATTGAAATCGCGGTGGACGACGACCCGCGCGCACGCTACTTTGCGCAGGCAAAATACGGGGTATACGCGCGTATGGCGCTGATTATGAACATGCTTTCCGACCCTGACCCCAAACCTTTAAGCGAAGCGCAAGCCCCCTCTTTGCACTGCACCAACCCGCGGTGCATCACCCACGTGGAGCCTTATCTGCCGCAGCTGGCGCAGCAAAACAACCGCTGTGGTTTTTGCGACCATGATTTGGCAGAAAAATAAATAATGATGCAGACAAAGCGCATACTATAAAGAGCTTGTCAAAACAAAGGAGGTTTTTTCATGTCTGTTGTACATTTAAACGCACAAAGCTTTGCAAGCGAAGTGCTCAACGGCAAAGGCCGTGCTGTAGTGGATTTTTGGGCCAGCTGGTGCGGCCCCTGCCGCATGTTGGGGCCGGTTTTAGACCAGGTTGCCGATGAGCTGGACGGCCAGGTACTGGTTGGCAAGGTAGACGTAGACGCCGAAGGGGATTTGGCGATGCAGTACAATGTAAACACCATTCCCTGCCTGGTGTTGTTCCAGGACGGCAAAGAAATCGCACGTTCGGTGGGGGCTTTGCCCAAAGAAGCGCTACTGGATTTTATCAACCAAAAATAATGGCAAATAGCCAAAAGCTCCCGCCTTTAGACGGGAGCTTTTTTGTTTATACAGGCTGGTTAATCCAGCTTTTGAATGACCATGGTAGCGTTGGTAAACGAAAGGTTGCTTCCGCGCATTACCAGTTCGATGCTCCCTGTACCGGTGACATCTACCAATACCGTATCGGCTAAAGTAACGGTATCGGAATTGTTGTTGATTGTAGCCGATTTCTGGCTGCCGGTAATGGGGGTATCGTTGTTTGTCAATTCCACGCTAACCGTGCCGGTGCTGGTGGCATTGGTGCCTACTACCGCATAGGAAACCAGGTAAACGCCTTCTTCTGTCAGGTTGAATTCGCTGCTGCTTGCCGTATGGGTAATGGCTGTGCCCTCTTCTACCACGTTGGTATCAAAGGTAAGGGGATCGCCGTCGGAACTGGGCGACTGCGAAGGCGCATTGGTTGCATACAATGCATTCAGTGCTGGGGCCGCTCCGGTAGGGCCGGTGGGGCCGGTAGCACCGGTATCGCCTTTAGGACCCGCCGCGCCTGCAGCGCCTGTATCACCAGTCGGACCGGTAGGACCAGTAGCGCCGGTAGCACCTGTTTCACCGGTCGGGCCGGTTGCACCTGTTGCACCGGTATCGCCTGTTGGGCCGGTCGGGCCTGCAGCGCCTACTGCACCGGCATCGCCCGTGGGACCTGTAGGACCAGTTGCACCCGTTGCGCCGGTAGGGCCGGTGGGGCCAGTAGCGCCGGTAGCGCCTGTTTCACCGGTTGGGCCGGTAACGCCGGTTGGGCCTGTTTCACCGGTTGGGCCGGTAACGCCGGTTGGGCCAGTCGGGCCGGTAGCACCTGTTGCGCCGGTAGGGCCGGTGGGGCCAGTAGCTCCCGTTGGGCCTGCAACCGATACCAGTTGGTAATCGGACGAAGAACCCGGGGTGCCGGTGGGGTTGTTGACCCCTACACGGTAAAGCGAACCGCCAAAGAATACCAAATCACCTTGAGAATATGTTGCAAGGGGGTTAAATGTGGTAGCGGTATCCAAGCCGGGGCCCGGTTCACCGGTTGCACCTGTGGGGCCTGTTGGGCCGGTGGGGCCAGTCGGGCCGGCAGCGCCGGTTGCACCCGTAGGGCCTGTTGGGCCGGTAGCGCCGGTTGCACCGGTTGCGCCAGTAACGCCAGCCAAACCCTGGATACCTTGAATACCCTGCGGGCCGGTAGCGCCAGTAGCGCCGGTGGGACCTGTTACACCTGCAGCACCTGGTACGCCTTGCACACCTTGTGCACCTTGCGGGCCAGTAGCACCCGTTGCACCGGTATCGCCTGTTGGGCCGGTCGGGCCTGCAGCGCCTACTGCACCGGCATGGCCCGTGGGACCTGTAGGACCAGTAGGGCCGGTGGGACCGGTTGCACCGGTTGCA
>CAJFVS010000038.1 GCA_904420505.1 Candidatus Alloruminococcus vanvlietii
CAGATTTAAGCACCTTTTGCACCTGGATGCCAAAACCCGGCACCCCCAGGCTTTTTAGGCCCTGTTCCAGCACGGTTTTGTCCGCGCCCAAATCCAGCAGGGCGGCAACGGTCATATCGCCGCTAATGCCGGAAAAACATTCAAAGTATAACGCTTTCATCTTTTCCCCTCCGCTAAACGGTTGATTTGGGTTGCTAAATAGCCCGCGCCAAAGCCGTTGTCGATATTGACAACGCCGATGCCCTCGGCGCAGGAGTTGAGCATGGTAAGCAGCGCCGAAAGCCCGCCAAAATTGGCCCCATACCCCACCGAGGTGGGCAAGGCAATCACCGGCTTGTCCACCAAGCCCGCCAGCACGCCGGGCAAAGCGCCCTCCATGCCGGCCACGGCGATGATGCAGTTGGCTTTGCGGATGTCTTCGAGTTTGGAAAACAGCCGGTGGATGCCCGCCACGCCCACATCGTAAAAGCGGCAAACGCGGCTGCCAAAAAATTCGGCGGTCTGGGCGGCTTCTTCGGCCACCGGCATATCGGATGTTCCCGCCGTGCACACGGCAATGCAGCCGGTATCGGGCTGGGTGGTGCTTAGCACAATGGTTTTGGAAACCGGGTCGAATTTGGCATCCGGGCAAACGTTTTGCACCTGCTCGTAATGCGCTAGCGTGCAGCGGGTGGCCAGCACGCATTTATCTTGGCTTGCAAAATGGGCAAAAATGGTGCCAAGCTGTTCGGGGGTTTTGCCCTGGCCAAAAATCACTTCGTTAAAGCCGCCGCGCAGCCCCCGGTGATGGTCCAGTTTGGCAAAGCCCAGGTCCTCATAGGGCATTTTCAAAAGCATCTGTTCGGCTTGCTCAAAAGGGATGCTTCCATCTTTTACGCCCTGCAAAAACGCTTTGATATCCATGTTGTATCTCCTATTGCGGTAAATCCATGCTGCCGCTGCGAAAGCCTTCCAAATCCAGCGTGATATACACAAAGCCCAGGGCTTTTAGCGCGCTAATAAGCGCCTGCTTGTTTTGCAGCAGGGGCAAAAACGCTTCGGTTGGCACTTCTATGCGCGCGATGTTCTGGTGCATGCGCACGCGGCAGGCGGCAAAACCAAGCTTATGCAAGGCTTCTTCCGCCTTGGCAATTTGGTTTAATTTTTCGCGGGTGATAGATTCTCCATAAGGCAGGCGCGTGGCCAAACAGGGCGAGGACGGTTTGGAAAACACGCTGAGCCCTTCTTCTTTTAGCATTTGGCGCACCTGCGCTTTGGTGATGCCCAGCTCCATAAGCGGGCTTACCACCATAAGCTCTTGTAACGCGCGCAGCCCCGGGCGGTATTCTTTTGTATCGTCCAGGTTGCTGCCGTCTATCACCGCGCCAAACCCGCGGGACGCTGCATACTCTTTTAAAGTGGAAAACAACAGGTGCTTGCAAAAATAGCAGCGTTCTTTGGGGTTTTGCAAAATGCGCGGGTCTTTTAGCTCATCCACTTTCAGCACCACATGCTCGCACCGAAGGGTTTTGGCAAACGCGCTGGCGGCCTGTATGTCCCCCACAGGGTGCAGGCAGGTGTCAAACGTCACGGCCAGCACCGGTGTGTTTAGCTGGCAGGCAAGGTACAAAAGCAGGCTTGAATCCACCCCGCCGGAAAACGCAATGCAAAGGCCCTGCTGCCCAAGCTTATTTAAACGGGCCAGCAGCCGCTGTTTTGGGGTTTGCATGTTAAAACTCCGCCGAACCGGTGGTTCTGGGGAAAGGCAGCACATCGCGGATGTTGCCAATGCCGGTGATGTACATAATCAAACGCTCAAACCCTAGGCCAAAGCCCGCATGGCGGCACCCGCCGTAGCGGCGCAAATCCAGGTACCAGCTGTAGTCTTCTTCTTTTAAGCCCAGTTCGCGGATGCGCGCAAGCAAAACGTCAAAGCGTTCTTCACGCTGGCTGCCGCCGATGATTTCACCCACGCCGGGCACCAGAAGGTCCATTGCGGCAACGGTTTTTTGGTCATCGTTTAAGCGCATGTAAAAGGCTTTGATTTCCTTGGGGTAATCGGTGACAAACACCGGTTTTTTGTAAATTTCTTCGGTTAAAAAGCGCTCGTGTTCGGTTTGCAAATCGCACCCCCAGAACACGGGGTATTCAAAGCGGTCTTTGTGCTGTTCCAAAATTTCCACCGCTTCGGTGTAGGTGACATGGCCAAAGTCCGCGTCAATCAAGCCCTGCAAACGCTCCAGCAGGCCCTTGTCGTAAAAATCGTTGAAGAATTTCATCTCCGCCGGGCATTCTTTGAGCACATACGAAAGCACATATTTAATCATATCCTGGGCAAGCTCCATGTCGTCGCTTAAATCGGCAAAGGCGATTTCCGGCTCAATCATCCAAAATTCCGCCGCATGGCGCGCGGTGTAAGAGTTTTCGGCGCGGAAAGTCGGCCCAAAGGTGTACACATCCGAAAAAGCCATTGCCATGCATTCGGCTTCCAGCTGGCCGGATACGGTTAAAGAGGTTTGCTTGCCAAAAAAGTCCTGGCTGTAATCCACGCTGCCGTCCTCTTTTAACGGCGGGTTTTTGTCATCCAGCGTGGTTACGCGGAACATTTCGCCGGCACCTTCGCAGTCGCTGCCGGTGATAAGCGGGGTGTGCACATAGGCAAAGCCGCGCTCGTTAAAAAATTTATGGATGGCATAAGCCGCAACCGAACGCACACGGAACACCGCGTTAAAGGTGTTGGTTCTGGGGCGCAGATGCGCAACCGTGCGCAAATATTCCAAGGTATGGCGTTTTTTCTGCAAAGGGTAATCGGGGGTGGAAGGGCCTTCCACTTCGATTTTGGTTGCTTTTAATTCAAAGGGCTGTTTGGCATTGGGGGTTAACACCAGCTTGCCGGTTGCCCGGATTGCCGCGCCGACATTGAGCTTGGCAATCTCTTTGAAGTTGTCGATTTGGCTGTCTTCAAACACAATTTGCAAGTTTGTGAGTATGCTTCCGTCATTTAGCTCTATAAAACCCAACGCTTTGGAATCGCGTATTGTACGCACCCAACCGCACACCAAAATTTCGGAATCTTTGTATTTGTGCGGGTCTAGGCATATTTGTTTCATTCGTATCCTGCTCATTTTATCCCACCTACACTTATGAATTTCTGAAAGGAAACATTACCATAATATTATAGTACAAAGAATTATATCTAACAAGAGATTTCAAAAAAATTATTTTCTAAATATACTTGATTTTTCTCAAAAGATTTTATATAATATACAAGCGGCTTACAAAACGCCTTTTTTAAAAAAGGGGCTTGTAAGCAGCCGAATAGAAAAAATGTTGCTTGACCAAAGATGGAGAAGTCGCCTAGCTGGTCGAGGGCGCACGATTGGAAATCGTGTAATCGTCAAAAGCGGTTCGAGGGTTCGAATCCCTCCTTCTCCGCCAAACACCAAACCCGCATGATAAGCCACAAAACGGCCTGTCATGCGGGTTTTCTTATGTTTTTTGGAGTACAGTTTTGTACACGAAATTACATCAAATTTCAGAAAAAATGATGTAGTAATTGATGTAGTAAAACGCAAAAAATGTCCCCGCATTTTACCCTCAATGCAACATCAAACCCCCGCCCTCCTTTTGGGAGAGCGGGGCTCTTTAATAGTTGAAGCGCTTGAATGAGCCACGCAAAAACCTTCCTGCCAAAGCAGAACTTGCGCTTAAGAACCCCGCCTGGTTTGCTGGTTCGCTTTGGCTGCTGGCCTCGCTTTGCTTTCCTCGCCTGCTTGCAAGCACCGGCGGTGCGCTGGCCGCGCTTAGCGCAGAACTTCCCCTCAAAGCCGTGCTTGGGCTTTCCGGCCCGCTTTGGCTGCCGGGCACACCAATTTGCCCCATACTTGGCCCGCCCAATGTTGGCATCTGTGGTTCTTTGCATGCTTTCCCCCCGGCGCATACGGTTTGCCGCGGCCACCCCCCTGCAAAAAAACACCCATAGCACCATACGCCCCAAAAGGATATGCATGCTATGGGTAACTTGTGATTCTTTACAGGATTGATTGGTTTCAGCAGGTGCCATGTGGATAAACCTACTGTGCCTGTGTTTTTTTGCGTTTTTCCCCAATGCTGAGCAGCAAATTCAACAGGATGCCAAAAATAGCCGCACCGGCAATGCAGGGAACCTGCAGGCCAAAAAACGGAATATTGCCGCCAAAAGCGTAGTTGCCGCCAATACCGATTACCATAATGGAAGCGATAACCGCAATGTTTTTGGAAGAGAACATGTCCACTTTTTTGTCAATCATAATGGCAATGCCCTGCGCGGCAATTGCGCCAAACAAATAAATTTCCAACCCGCCTATTACCGCCAGCGGGATGCCGTAAATCACCTGGATCAACGGGGTGAAAAAGCTAATAATCATGGCAATAATGGCAGCTACCACCAAAACCGGTACCGAAAAAACCTTGGTAATGGCCATGGTGCTAATGTTTTCGCCATAGTTGGTGCCGGCAGGCCCGCCAACCGCGCCGGAAATCATATCGCAAATGCCGTCGCCAATCAAATTGCGGTCCAGCATGTCAATCAAGCTGTATTTCATCTTTTTGCCTTTTTTCTTCGCCACATCGTTTACATACACATCCAGCTGGTACATATGCGCTGTGGATTCGGGTATGGTGGCAATGGCAATGGGCATAATGGCCGCAACCGCTGTCCACGAAACCTTGGGCAGCGAAAAGGCCGGCACTGCAAAAATGGAACCATCCCCCAGTTTCCAGGCAGATGCTTCCAACGCGGCGGCAGGCATTGCGCGGAACAGGTTCACCCAGCCGCCGGCATACAAAATGCCCGCTACCGCACAACCGGTCAGCACGCCCAAAAGCAATGGCAATTGCCCCAAAACCCCTTTTAGGTAGCGCGAATACACAATGGTGGAAAGCAGCGTTACCAAAGCCACAACCGTCCATGCAATGCTTTCGGCTGTAACATCGGTCACATTGGGGATGGCGTCGCTTAACGCATTGCCCGCCAACGTAAGGCCGATAATCATCGCAATCGGGCCGGTGATGGAAGGGGGCAAAATGGTTTCCACCACTTTTTTGCCAAAAAAGCGCACCAATAAACCGGCCGCAATGGAGATAATACCAGAAAAAATAATGCCAAACTGCGCGTATTGAATGGCTTCCACCGGCAAAATGCCGTCAACTTTTTCAAAGCCCTGCGCCGCGCACATGCTGGCAATTGCGGTTAAATACGCAAAGCTGGAACCATAATACAGCGGAATTTTCCTGCCGGTGATTAAAATAAAGCAAAGCGTGGCAAGGCCGCTGGCAAAAATGGTTGTGGAAACTTGGAACCCGGTGACAAGCGCAACGGTAACGGTGGCCGGGAACATAACAATGACCTGCTGGATGGCATACAGCAATAGCTTAATAAAGCCAGGCCGTTCATCCGGCAGATACCCTACCGCCTCATGGTGTTGTTTCATGTACATCAAATCCTTTCTTGTTTGCCGCCCATAAAACGCATTCCTCAAACCCCCGGGAAAACAGGGCGAACAGACGCAAAAACCAATCCTCACTGTGTTTTAGTATAGTATATTTGCCGGGCACTTGCAATACTTTCCAACAAGCGCCGCACACAATATTTTCCATGATAAACGGCGGTTTGCCTTATGCCATTTAGCCCAAACACACCCAGGGCGCGCCAACTAAACAGGCCGCTTGCTGCGCCGGATACCTGGCCGCTGCGGAAAAACATATCCCTGCCCGTTGCCAATCCCCGTGCTGTTTGCCGCCCTAGCCGCTTCCGAATGGGCAGGCAAACGGTGCCCAACCCCCCGCCCACAGCAGGATAAAGCCATACAACCGCAGGCAACCGCTTGTAAAAACATGCCAGCGCCGCTGCGCCCGCGCCGGATGCCCTGCTACAAACAGGAGGCGTTCCTTTTCCCGCACCCCCGCCGCGTTTTTGGCCGGCCTGGGCCAAGGCCAAACCAACTGCTCTTTCCCACTGTTGCGGCGTTTTGCCCTGGCGCGGGGTGCAGCGCAAAACCACCCCGCCGGGGCGCATAAGGCAGCTTGCCTGCCAAAGGGCGCACCCTTTTTTCCCACCCTGGGCAAAACAGCGCCCCAAAAACCGGCGGCAAACAGGTGTTTTCTTTCAAAAGCACGGATTTTGATAAAGTGCTATACAACACGCCACTAACGCCCTAGCCCCTCGGCGTATATTCCAATAAAAAAGCCGCCTTTGTATAAGCGGCTTTTGTTGCTTTTGGGTTGCACAGCGGGCAAAGGGGCGGACAGCTTATCCACCGCGCCCCGCAAGGCGGCCTTTTCTTCGTTTAGGTTTTGCCAGCAGGTGGATTTCATTGTTTTTGGCCGGCCTGGGCCAGAATATCCGCAACCGTTTGCGGGTTTACCTGCTTTAGCGGCAAAAATGGCCGGGGGGCGGGCAAATACGGCCCAATTTGTTTTTCAAACCATGCCACATCGTGCCAGCTTCCGCATTTAAAGCCGGTGTTGTGGTAAACCCCCAAACACACAAACCCAAAAGATGCATGCAAATGCTCGCTGTTGGGGTTGGGCACCGTTACCCCGCCGTATACGTTGGTGATCCCTTGCAAGGGCAAAATCTGCAGCAACGCGCCATAAAGTGCCTTACCAATGCCGCAGCGCAGATGGCTTTGCGCAATATACACCGATAATTCCGCATTCCATTGGTAGGCTTCGCGTTCCATCTGGCGGTGCGCGTAGGCATAACCAATCACCTGCCCGTTTTCTTCGCAAACAATATACGGGTATTCCCGCATGATGTTAGCCATACGGCTAGTAAATTCTTCCAGCGTGGGCACCGTGCATTCAAAGGTGATGGCGGTTTGTTCAATATAAGGGCGGTAAATCTGCAAAATGGCCGCGGCATCATCCAGCGCGGCAAGGCGAAAGATTTTCATCACAAAATTCCTCCTGTTAAAGCATTGCCTACCCCGCAGCTTACGCCGGGCGGGCAGGGCTTTGGGCGTTTGGCATGCCGGAGCCATACAGCGCCGCGTTAAACAGCCGCCTGCCCCGCATCCTGCACCGGGCAGGCAGGGCTTTGGGCGTTTAGCATACTGGTAGGCGTGCAGCGCTGCGTTAAACGGCCGCCTGCCCCGCAGCTTGCGCCGGGCAGGTGGGGCTTTCGGCATTTAGCATGCCGATGCCATACAGCGTCATGCCTTCAATCATTTTGGCCAAACGCCCGCTGGGAACCTGCATGCCCCCTTCCATCCATTTGCGCAAAACCCCTATGCACCCGGATACGGTAAACGAACTGAAAAACGCATACGCGTCGGCGTCCGCGCCGCCTTGCCTATACAGCTGCATCCAGTCCTGCAGGCATTTTTCCTCCATAATGCGCTCCAATTTGTTTACAAAGGCAAAATCCCCGTTGGGGCCCAAAAGCGCCATGCACATGTCCACGTTTTCATCCAAATAGGCAAAAATTTCGGTTAGCAGCTTGCAGGGGTCGGCTTTTATCTCTTCGGGCGAAAACCGGTTGCATATCTGCAAAAATTCCTGCACAATTTCGTTTTCAATCTGCTCTTGCAAATCGTAAATATCGCGGTAATGCAAATAAAACGTGCCGCGGTGGATATCCGCAAGCTCGGTCAGTTCTTTTACCGAAATATCGTTGATGGTTTTTTCTTTCAGCAGTTGTGCCAAACCCTGGCGCAAAGCCCGTTTGGTTCTGCGCACACGGCGGTCGCAAGTGGTTGCATCCATAGCCAGCACCTCTTGAACTTTTTGTGAACAAATCAACACCCCGGCGCAAAATGTTCAGTAATCAACATTTTTCCCACAATTGGCGATGGTGTTTTTTGGTTACGTTTATTATAATAATTGTGGAAAAGAAAATCAATACTCGTATCAATAATTTTATAAGTGTCTATTATTGTGCTGGGTGCTTGCCAGGAGGATTGGGTATGGACAATATTATCCGTTTTTTTCTTCGCCACAAAGTGTTTGCCATCTTGCTGTTTGGCATTGCAACGGTGGCATGCGCGCTTTTGTCCACAACGGTTTCGGTAAACTACAACATGGTCGATTATCTGCCGGCGGATTCCCCTTCCACCATTGCATTGGAAGTGATGGAAGAAGAATACAACCAGGCAACGCCCAACATGCGGGTAATGGTGCCAAATGTTTCCATAGCGCAGGCGCTTGCGTTAAAAGAACAGCTGCGCCAGGTAGACGGCGTAAACGAAGTAAGCTGGCTGGACGATTCGGTCAACATCTACGCGCCGGTGGAAACCCAGGACCAGGACACTGTCGAAGCCTGGTATAAAAACAACACGGCGCTGTTTTCCCTCACCATCGACCCCGATAAGCACATAAGCGCCAACCAGGCCATCCGCGCGCTGCTGCCAGAGGGCTCTGCCATGTCGGGCGAAAGCGTCAATTCCGCTTCGGCTATGTCCTCCACCGCGCAGGAAGTTTCCAACATGATGTTCATCGTCGTGCCCATCATCCTCATCATTTTGTTTTTAACCACCGATTCGTGGTTTGAACCCATTTTGTTTTTGCTTACCGTGGGCATCGCCATTGTGTTCAACATGGGCACCAACGCCATCTTCGGCGAGATTTCCTTTGTCACCCAGGCTGCGGCAAGCATTTTGCA
>CAJFVS010000039.1 GCA_904420505.1 Candidatus Alloruminococcus vanvlietii
AGGCGCTCCAACAACCAATGGTAAGCACAAACGGAGTGGTTTCACTCCGTTTTATTTTTTAAGCAGGAGATTTTTATGATTATCAAACATGCAAAATTGTATACAATGGGCCCCCAAGGCATTGTAAAGGACGGCTATCTGCAAATCGTAAACGGCCGCATTGCCGCCGTTGGCACAGGCGAGCCGGCAATGCCGGATGAGCAGGTGCTGGACGCCAAAGGCGCAAGCGTTACCCCCGGCTTTATTGACGCGCACACCCATTTGGGAATGTGGGAGGACGGCTTGGGCTTTGAAGGCGACGACGGCAACGAGGACACCGACCCGGCGACCCCGCACATGCGCGGGCTGGACGCCATAAACCCCTACGACCGCTATTTTGCAGAGGCGCTGGATGCAGGCGTAACCGCGGTGGTATCCGGGCCGGGCAGCGCCAACCCCATTTCGGGCCAGATGCTTTTGATGCACACTTGCGGCAACAGCATGGACGAGATGGTGATAAAAGAGCCGCTGGCTATAAAGTTTGCACTGGGCGAAAACCCCAAAAGCGTGTACAACGGCAAAAACCAGGCCCCGCAAACCCGTATGGCTACGGCGGCTATCATCCGCGAGCAGCTGTACAAAGCCCAGCAATACCGCCAGATGAAGCTGGATGCGCAAAACGACGATGAAATAGACGAGCCGGACTATGACCCCAAATGCGAAGCGCTGCTGCCGCTTTTGGAGCAAAAAATCCCCGCGCACATCCATTGCCACCGGCTCGATGACATCGGCACGGCTATCCGTTTGGCAAAAGAATTTTCGCTCAAACTGGTGCTTATCCACTGCACCGAGGGGTATTTGCGCCCGCAGCTGGTACAGGCAAGCGGGGCAAGCGCGGTTTTAGGCCCCCTTTTAACCGACCGCAGCAAGCCGGAATTAAAAAACGCAAGCCCTGCCAGCGCAGGGGTTCTGGCACAAAACGGGGTGCTGTGCGCCATCTGCACCGACCACCCCTGCGTGCCGATTGAGCATCTGCCCCTTTCGGCGCTGTACGCGCACAAAAACGGGCTGGAGTATTACGAGGCGCTCAAAGCCATCACCATCAACCCGGCCAAAATTTGCGGGGTGGGGGATACTCTGGGTTCGCTGGAAGAAGGCAAACTGGCCGATATACTGCTGTTTGAGGGCGAGCCGTTAACAGCCTTTTTAAAGCCCACAGCCGTTTGGATGGCGGGCGAACGTGTAAAGTAAAGGGAGGAAACCGGTTATGCGGACCATTTCGGTAGAGCAAGTACGCCAAGCGGTAAAGGAGCTTTGCATAAGCGCCAACGTACATTTGCCGCAGGATGTAAAAGAAAGCATGCAACAAAGCATACAAAATGAAATTTCCCCTTTGGGGCGCGAAGTGCTGTGCGATTTGTGTGAAAACTTTTTACAAGCAGAACAGTTAAACATTCCCGTCTGCCAGGATACCGGCATGGCGGTGGTATTTATAGAAATGGGCCAGGAGGTATTGTTTGTTGGCGGCGATTTAAACGACGCTGTCAACCAAGGGGTGCGCGAAGGGTATTTGGAAGGCCGTTTGCGTTGTTCCATTGTAAAAGACCCGCTGCGCCGCGAGAACACCAACGACAACACCCCGGCTATTTTGCATCTTTGCATGGTGCCGGGAGACAAAGTAAAAATTACAGTGGCGCCCAAAGGCTTTGGCAGCGAAAATATGTCCAAAAGCCGGATGTTTACCCCATCGACCACCGAAGAAGATATTATCCGCTTTGTCACCGAATGCGTGGATGCAGCGGGTTCCAACCCCTGCCCGCCGGTAATTGTAGGGGTGGGCATTGGCGGCGATTTTGAATACTGCGCATACCTTTCCAAAAAGGCGCTGGTGCGCGAAAACCCCGATAACCCCGACCCGTTTTATTGCAAGATGGAACAGCAAATGCTTGAGCGCATCAACCGCACCGGCATTGGCCCGCAGGGCTTTGGGGGCAGCGTTACCGCGCTTAAAGTAAATATTGAAGCTTACCCCACCCATATTGCCGGGCTGCCGGTATGTGTCAATATGGGCTGCCATGTCACCCGCCACCAACATACGGTGCTGTAATAACTCCTGGAAAATTTCTCCTATTTTATGGATAACCCCTACAGGATTTTGTAAATTTTTCTAAAATCTCTTTTTATTTTTCTAAAATATGGTATACTATAAACAAGGACTTTTGCAAAATAAGTCCCAAAACCTATACAAAGGGGTTGAACGTATGAAAATGAACATGACAGCCAGAAAACTCACATTGGACCCTTCCTTTAAAGACCGCGCGGCCAAAAAGCTGAAAAAACTGGACCGCTTTTTTGGGGAAGACGCCGATGTAATGGTCACTGTCACCCCTGAACACAGCGAGGTCACGGTAGAAATTGTCGTACGGGCCGACAACATGATTTTTAGGGCCGAACGCACCGCGCTGGATAAAAACGATGCTTTGGAAAACGCAGTGGATTTGCTGTTTAAACAAATTGTCAAAAACAAATCCAAACTGGTTACCAGGCTAAAAGCGGATGCGTTTGAAGCGCCGATGGATGTTTCCTGGGAAGAAGAGGAAGGCGACTACAAGGTTGTGCGCGAAAAACGCTTTGATATCGGCGTGATGACCGTGCAGGAAGCGATTTTGCAGATGAACCTTTTGGGCCACAGCTTCTTTATGTTCCGCAACCCGGATGAAGGCGGCAAAATCAATGTAGTGTACCGCCGCCGCAACGACGATTACGGCCTGCTGGTGCCAAACGAAAGATAAACATTTTCAAAGTTTTACAGCGTCCTTTGCAGGGCGCTGTATTTTTTGCAAGGCGCTCAGCCGCTTGGCATGCATTTTGGCTATTCCATAAAGGCATACGGCAAAATGGTTTTGGAATTTTTTGTAGTATATTTTTGGACAAAATTCCAATAATTTTAACAAATTATGACTTGAATAGCTTAGAAAAACTTTTTAAGATAAAAAGGTAGTGCACCATTGGCCGGCGTTTGTGTGCCTTTTATAAAAGAGCTTCAACGGCCTGGGCGCAGCTTTTTATATTTTTGTTTTGCAATAAAAAAAGGCTGCGTTTTGTGCGGCGTTAAAAAGCAGATGCGGCCGTTTTAAAAGATACTGTTTACCAAAGAGGGGGAGCCATCATGTCCAAAATACGCAAAACACGGCGGGTTTTTGCACTCATCTTGCTTTTAAGCCTTGTTTGCAACGTATTTGCCTTTGCGGCGGATACCCAAGAGGAAGCAACGCAAGAGGAAACTTCGCAGGAAACCTCCGACCAGGAACAAGACTACCAATCCCAGCTGGATGATTTGAACAACCAGTTGGATGATTTAAAAGAGAAGCAGGAGCAAATCCAGGATCAAATCGACCAAGTCCAGGCCGATAAAGACCAGGCGCAAAAAGAAAAGGACGCCATTGACGCCCAAATTTACACCACGGCCCAGCAGATTTCGCTGACCGAAGAAAAAATTGCATTGATGGAAGAAAATATCAATGCGGTAAAACAAGACATTGAAAGCACCCAGCAAAACATTGATGAAAAATTCGAGCTTTACAAACGCCGTGTGCGCCAAACCTATATCAACGGCGAAACCAACGTTTTAAAAGCCATTTTTACTGCCAACAGCTTTGGCGATATGGTGCTGCATGCGCAGGCTGCGCAAAAAATTGCCGAAAAAGACCAGGAATTGATTAACGGCCTGTTGGATGACAAGAAAGAACTGGAAGACCAGCAATTGATTTTGGAAAACGAAATGACGATTTTGGACAACACCAAAACCGAACTGGAAACCTTAAAAGGGAATTTAAACGCACAGTCCAGCGTGGCCCAGCAGGAAATTTGGGACATTAGCGAAATGGAAGAAGCCTTTTTGGCGGATAAGGAAAACTTAACCAAGCAGATGCAGCAAATGCAGGCGGAAATCGACGAAATTTATGCCAACATGCAGTCTTCGGGCGAATACACCGGCGACGGTACCTGGGGTTGGCCCATTGCCAATTACCGGTATATTTCCTCGTATTTTGGTTCGCGTTTTGGCGGCAGTGACTACCACACCGGTATTGACATCACCGGCACCGACGTATATGGCAAACCGGTTTTGGCCTCTGCCGACGGCACGGTTGCAGCGGTGCGTTATGCTGCCAACGGTTACGGCAAATACCTTATCATCGACCACGGCGGCGGGTATTCCACCTTATATGCACATACCAGCCAGATTCTGGTAAGCGAAGGCCAGCAGGTAAAGCGCGGGGATACCATTGCGCTGGTGGGCAACACCGGTTGGGTAATTCCCGGCCCTACGGCGGATAACCCCTATAAAGGCGCGCATGTCCACTTTGAAATCCGTATCAACGGTACAGCGCAAAACCCTTTGAATTACTTAAGCTAACAACATATGGCACAGCCGTATCCTTTTGGGATGCGGCTGTATTTTTATAGAAAAAAGCCAAGATGGCCGGGCAAAAAGCGAAAAACCAGGCAAAAACATATCTTTTTTTGCCAAAATGCGGTATAATAAAGCCATTCTAAGCCAAAGGAGAACACAATGGAGACATTACGGATGGTAGCGCCCTGCATTTTTGGGCTGGAAAGCACGGTTGCGTTTGAATTAACCAAATTGGGGGCGCAAAACGTGCGCAGCGAAAACGGCAGGGTCTTTTTTTGTGGGGATATGCTTACGGCTGCCAAAGCCAATTTATGGCTGCGCTGCGGCGAACGGGTTTTGATTGTATTGGGCCGCTTTACCGCCACCAGTTTTGAGAGCCTGTTTGACCAGGTGGCGGCCTTGCCGGTAGAACGGTTTTTGTCGGAAGATGCGGCGTTTCCGGTAAAGGGCTGGTCGCTCAATTCCAAATTGCACTCGGTGCCGGACTGCCAGGCCATCATCAAACGGGCTTTGGTGCGCAGGATGGAAACGGTTTACCACCGCAAGCTGTTCCCCGAAACGGGCAGCGTGCACCAAATCCAGTTTTCCATTATGAAAGACGAAGTTACCATCATGCTCGATACCTCCGGGGAGGGCCTGCACAAACGCGGCTGGCGCAAAAACGCCAACGCAGCGCCTATAAAAGAAACATTGGCCGCCGGCATAGTGGACATTGTGCGGGTAAAAAGCGACAGCACCGTAGTGGACCCATTTTGCGGTTCCGGCACGTTGTTGATTGAATCCACCCTAAAAGCGTTAAATGTCGCCCCGGGCATCAACCGGCGCTTTGCAATGGAACGCTGGAAAGAATGCCCGGAAAATGCGTTTCGCCTTGCGCGGGAAGAAGCGCTGGATTTGGTCAAGCGCGACGCCGGTTTTATGGCATATGGGTTTGATATCGACCCCTCTTGCGTGGAATTGACCCGCGAAAATGCCAAAAAAGCCGGGGTGTTAAAAAAAATCAAGGTAGAGCAGCGGGATATCCGCCATTTTCAAAACACATACGATAGCGCTATTGTTTTGTGCAACCCCCCTTACGGCGAGCGCATGCTGGAAATGCAGCAAGCCCAGCAGCTGACAGAGGAAATGGGCAGGGTGTTCCCCAAAAAAGAAGGGGTCAGCTACAACATCATCTCCCCGTTGGAGGATTTTGAAAAACGCTTTGGCCGCCAGGCCGACCGGCGGCGCAAGCTGTACAACGGCACCATCAAATGCCAGCTGTATATGTATTTTCGTTAATGCACAGCGTTTGGCAAAAGCATGCGGCGGGCGCCGGCAAAAGCGCTGGATAAAAAGGTTTATCGTGCGGCTTTGGGGCGGCCCAAACGGGAGCTGCGCGCTGCAAAGGGGCAAGCAGCCGCGTTGGCGTTTTTCCAAAGCAGCGCCGTTTAAAAGCGCAATGATAACCACATATCAACCCCATTTAATAAGGGCGGTGAAAAAATGTACAACCCACAGTTGGAAACCTTTTTGTGTGTGGCAGAGGCCGGCAGCTTTAACAAAGCGGCCGAAAAGCTGTTTATTTCTGCGCCGGCGGTGATTAAACAAATCAACCTGCTGGAAGAAAGTTTAAACCTGCAGCTTTTTATCCGCACGCACAGGGGGCTGGTTTTAACCAAGGCAGGCAAATCCCTCTGCCAGGACGCCAAATACATCATCCAATACTGCAAAGATTCGGTAACGCGGGCCAGAAACGCCATGCGCGAAAGCGAAAACATCATCCGCATCGGCACTTCGCCGATGACCCCGGCCCAGGTTTTGGTGGATTTATGGCCCAGGCTGCAGGAGGATTGCCCCAACACCAAATTCCAGCTTATCCCTTTTGACAACACCCCGGAAAACGCCCGGGAAATTTTGGGCAATTTGGGCCAAAACATCGATGTGGTAGCCGGCATTTTTGATGAAACCATGCTGAATCTGCGCCAATGCGCGGGGCTGGAAATATCCAAAGAGCCCATTTGCTGTGCGGTTTCGGTTCATCACCGCCTAGCGCAGAAAGACCAATTAACGCTGCAGGACTTGTATGGGGAAAACCTAATGCTTATGCGCCGGGGATGGAGCCATTATGTGGACCTGCTGCGGGATGATTTGTGGAAAAACCATCCGCAAATCCACATTGTGGATTTTGATTTTTACGATGTAGGCGCGTTTAACCAATGCGAAAACAACAACTGCGTGCTTATGGCGGTGCAAAAATGGCAGTATGTGCATCCGCTTTTAAAAATATTGCCGGTCAACTGGGGATATACCATCCCGTATGGGTTGCTGCATTCGCCCACGCCTTCCGCTGTGGTAAAGCAGTTCCTAAAAGCTGTGGAAAACGCCTGCGCCAAGCAACTCTAAAAAGCTATTAACCTTTTGGTAATTACTCAATAACAAAACGAGACTTCTGCTGAAGTCTCGTTTTTTTTATAATAAAACCAGAAAAAACAAAAGGCTGGTGAAAAGGATATGTCAAAAACGGTTTTTGTTGCCGTGCTTGTCAGTTTGGTTTTTTGTTTTGCCGCATGCAGCAGCCAACCGCAGGGCAGTATGGTGCAAAGCAGCCAGCCCCTGCCAACCGGGGGGACAGATTCCATGCAGGAAAGCCCAAATACACAAGCGCTTTACACCACAGACACCCCCATAGCAGACGTCATCAACGCCCCGGTTTTTGAAGGGTACGGAAGGCTTAAGCAGTCCTGTATTGGTATGCTTCTTGGCTTGCCCGCCTGTCTTGCAGTGGGAGTGATTACAGCAATCCTCTGATCAGCCATC
>CAJFVS010000040.1 GCA_904420505.1 Candidatus Alloruminococcus vanvlietii
GAGCTACCGAACTGCTCCACCCCGCGGTAGAAAAGGCACCCAAAAGAAGAGTGCCTTATTAGTATACACCAAAAGTTTGCAAAATGCAATACCCAAAATGCAATTGGATTATTCTTCCTGCGCACCTTGTGTATCGTCCGCAGCAAGGGACTCGGGTTGGTCATCAAAATCGTCACAGTCAAAATCAAAATCGTCGTCAAAATCGTCATCAAAATCCTGACATAACACGCATCTTTTTGTGGAAAGATAGGTATACACCGAAACGGCAATCCCTGCGATTGCTACTAAAATTGCAAAAAATGCCAAAGCGCTAGACTTTTTCATACAATAGGCCTCCTTTAAAAACGATTTGGGGTTATTCTTCCCTGTAGACTTGATTATAATACCTTTTGGACAAAATAACAACCTATTTTTGACAAAACCTCCCTTATAGTCTCGCAACAGCGGCAAAAGTATTGTATAATAATATGGTATACTTTATTTTGGCAGCTTTTGGCCGCGCTTTAGGCATTTGGCTTTTTTATAAAACAGGGTTGGCAGCCCATTTTTGCCGCCGCCTTTTTAAAAGAATAGCCGCCATTTTAAGGGAGGGAACCTTTATAAAAAAACGCAAACATTTTTGGACAAACCGTATTTTTGTTACGGCTATGATTATTGTATTCCAGCTGGCGTTGCTGTTGTTCATCATCTGGTTTTTATCCGAATACTTTTTGTATTTTTATGGCTTTTGCATTGTGCTCAGCATTGTTGTTACCATCTACATCATCAATAAGCCCGGCAACCCATCTATCAAGCTGGCATGGATTATCCCCATCCTGTTGTTCCCGGTATTCGGAGGGCTTTTGTATTTGGCGTTTGGTCGTTCGAAAGTGCAAGAACCTTTAAAAAGCCGCATACGCGAAGCCATACAGGTTAGCCAGCGCATTCTGGTGCAGGACGATGCGGTTTTGCAGCAATTAAAACAGGCCGACCCTTTGGCCTACCGGCAGTCGTGCTACATAACCCGGCATTCGCTGTTTCCGTTGCACCGCCAAACCACCACAACGTATTTAACCCCTGGGGAAGAAAAATTCAAAGCGCTGCTTGAAAAGCTTAAGCAAGCCAAACATTTTATCTTTTTGGAGTATTTTATCGTGCACGAAGGCAAAATGTGGAACGCTGTGCTGGAAATTTTGCAGCAAAAGGTAAAAGAAGGGGTCGAGGTGCGTATGATGTACGACGATGTGGGTTGCATCAACACCCTGCCCGAAAAATACTACGAAATCTTGCAGAAAATGGGCATCAAAGCGCAGGTATTCAACCCCTTGCAGCCCGCTTTGGATGTGCGGCTGCAAAACCGTGACCACCGTAAAATCGCGGTGATTGACGGTGTGGTGGGCTTTACAGGGGGCATCAACCTGGCGGATGAATACATCAACGAAATTGTGCGCTTTGGCCATTGGAAAGACGCCTCCATTATGATAGAAGGCATGGGGGTGTGGAACCTGACGGTGATGTTTTTGCAGATGTGGAACTATTCGCAGGACAAATCCGAGGACTTTTTCCCCTACCATCCGGCGCACTATTTAAAAGTGCCCCCCACGGACGACGGTTTTGTGCAGCCCTTTGGCGACAGCCCCCTGGACCATGAAACCGTAGGCGAAAACGTGTACATGCAAATCATCAACTGCGCCAAAAATTATGTGTACATCACCACCCCTTACCTGGTGGTGGACAATGAGATGATTACCGCCTTAACGCTGGCTGCCAAAAGCGGCGTAGACGTGCGCATCATCACCCCGCACATTGAGGACAAATGGTATGTGCATTTGGTAACCCAGGCCAACTACCAGCAGCTGGTGGAGGCCGGCGTAAAAATTTACGAATACACCCCCGGGTTCATCCATTCCAAAACCTTTGTATCCGATGACGTGGTAGGGGTGGTAGGCACCACGAATATGGATTTTCGCAGCTTTTACCACCATTTTGAATGCGGCGTGTGGATGTATGGTTCGAGCGCGCTTGCAGATGTAAAACGCGACTTTTTGCAGACCCAGGCCCTTTCGCAGCAAATCACCCTGGAATGGATACAAAGCGTCGGGCTTATCCGCCGGCTTATCCGCTCGCTGCTGCGGGTGTTCAGCCCCCTTATTTAGCCCCGCATTTTTATAGGCGGGCCAAAGGGTTGCGCTTCTCTTTTTGGGGCGGTTTCGGCTTTTTGCCGGCCTACGCATAACCTTTGGCAAACGCGTAAAACAATACACAAAACAGAAAGAAGGAACGTTTTTTGCGCATAAAAAAGCTTTTATGCATCCTGCTGGCGGCGGCTTTTGTGGCCGGTGCAGCGGGGTGTTCGGCCCAAAACGCGCCCGCCCCGGCGGCGGACACAACCGAATACCGCTTTAAAGGCTATTACGACTGGTTTTTGGGCAAAGAGGAATACCAGGATTTTATGCAGTATGTCTCTTCGGAAGAAAACACGGTAAAAATCAACCCCCAATATGCCCAGCAAGCCTACCGGGACGGGGATTATCTGGTGATTTTGGCCACCGAAGAGCAAAAAAACCGTTTGATAGAGCAAAACTTTTCGCTGTTGGAACAGGCGGGCGAAGAATTTGCCCAAAAGGGCGAAAACTACCGCATTGCCTATCCCGAAGATTGCGCAAGCATCACCATCTACCTGGATAAAGAGAATTTTCAAAATGTATTTTCGGCCAATGCGTTTGACGTTGGCGGCAATGCGCTGGGAATAATTAGCCTGGCCGTGGCCAACCGCGTTTTGCTTACCGGCGACTGCGACGCATGCGTGCAGGTAAACATCATCAATCTCGAAAGCGGCTTTTGCGTATCGCAGGGGCTGTTCCCCTACCAAGCGCTGCATATGACCGACCAGGACTGGCAAACAAGCCTTTCGCAGGACGTAAAGCAGTCTTCGGATTTGGAAGGCTATACCAGCCTGCGCGCCACCGTATCGCAGATGGACGAGCAAAAAATCGTATTTTCCCCTGTGGGCGAGCGGACGGTGTATGCAGAAGATGACCTTCTGGCGGTATGCCTGGACAGCGTATATGCCGATGAATGGTCGCTGCCTTACCATCTGGCGCCGGGCGACGAGGTGGTGCTTACGGTGAATGGGTTATATGCCATCCACGAAGACGGCGATGACATCCCGGATATCGCCCCGCTGGCGCTTATCCCCGCCAAATACCTGCCGGAATAACCCGCTTTTGGCCAGCCCTCCGGCTTTGCAGTTTTATGCGTTTGCCCGCAGCTTTTGGCTGCTAAAAGCACATCTCGAACTTGCACAAAGGCGCTGTATGGCTGCAAACGGCCGACATCCATTTATAAAAACAACCGCTTAGCTTTGGCTAAGCGGCTTTTTTATGCAGCAAAAGGGGCCTATCCCCAGTAAGTAGGACAGGCCCCTTTTTTAAAATCTCATTCTTATTTAGGAAAGACGTTTTACCTCTACGCCTTCTTTGTCTTCGTAATAGTGGATTAAGCCGCAATGGTCGTTTTTGCCTTCGCCTTTGCCATCCAGCGCTTTCATCATTTCCAAAATCTCGCCGGTCAGCGGGATTTCCATCCCAACAGCTTTGGCGGCAGCCATCGCGTTGTTGAGGTCTTTGATGTGCAGCTCAATGCGGAAGCCGGGGTTAAAGTTGCGCTCCAAAACCATGGGCATTTTGGCGTTCAAAACGGTAGAACCTGCTAAACCGCCTTTGATGGCCTGGAATACACGTTCGGGGTCTACACCGCATTTGGTAGCCAGCACCATGGCTTCGCACATGCCGGCGATGTTCATGGCAACGATGATTTGGTTTGCCAGCTTGCAGGTGTTGCCCGAGCCGATTTTGCCAACCAAAACCGCAGAATCGCCCATTTTCAAAAGCATATCTTTTACTTCGTTGAATTTTTCTTCATCGCCGCCCACCATGATGGACAAGGTGCCATCAATGGCTTTGGGTTCGCCGCCGGATACCGGAGCATCCAACATAAAGCCGCCTTTTTTGGCAACTTCTTTTTCAATTTCAATGGAAACGGTGGGGTCAATCGAGCTCATATCCACTACGATGGTACCGGGTTTCATGCCTTCCAGCACGCCGTTTTCGCCCAAAATAACGGTTTTTACATGGGGCGAGTTGGGCAGCATTGTGATGATAATTTCGCTGTTTTGAGCAACCTCTTTTGCATTGGGGTATGCTTTTGCACCGCAGGCAACCACTTCGTCTACAGCGGCTTGTACCAAATCGCAAACATTCAGGCTATAGCCTGCTTTTAACAAGTTTTTTGCCATGGGTTTGCCCATAATGCCAAGCCCGATAAATCCAATTGTCTTACTCATATGCAATCTCCTTTTGTTGAAACTGTTATTTAAAAACCGCGCAGGCTTTTTACACTGCGCAAGAATTTACCAATTCAAATGTTTGAAAAATCCTTGTAAAGCGGTTGTTATTTGGCATAGGCAAGTGCCTTTTTTATTAATTAAAAGGCATAATTTAATACCGATACTAGTTCCATTATACTTGCCCGTTTTTTCAAAGTCAATGAGCAAAAGTCATAACTTTTAAATTCAAAAATTGTAGGGGGGTTGCCCTTTGGCGTTTTTTGCCTTTTCAATAATCGCTTTGGGAAAATCCCGGATTGAATGCGCAAGCCCGGTTGTGGTATAATAACCGCAAGACAAACCAAAAAGCCCCCCAAACCAACCGTTCTGGCGGCGGCTTGGCGATAATACTACGCCCGGCTTTTTGGCGGCATTGTGCCACCGCCGCAGCGCTTACAGGATACGGGGATAGGCGGTTTTGCCAGGCTGTTTTTTGGTATCCGCTTTAACTTTTGGGGCTGCTTTTGCAAACCGCCGGAAGCCGCCTGCGCCTTGGGTGGATATGTGGGCATGCAAAGCGGCGGGTTGCCCGCTTATTGTTCGGCGGAGGTTGTGTGTTTGTAGTTGATAAAAGGGCAAAGGCAAAAACTACCAAAGCCCTGTGCTTTTGCGCATGGTAGGGGCGATGCGTTGTTTGGTTTTGCCATCGCTGCCCGTTTATTTTTGCGGCGGTTTTCCCTTTGGGCAAAAGCCGCTTGGGTATTCCCCATTGGCGTTTGCGCCTGTGGGGCATCTGCCTGGAAGGATGTGATTTTATGCAAGCTGGCGCCAAGCGCGTACACGCCATTGACGAAATCCGCGGGCTTTCCATTTTGTTAATGGTGCTTTACCATGCGGTATACGATATCGTTTACATTTTTGGGGTGGATTTCCCGTTTTTCTCCTCCCCGTTTATGAACGCCCTGCGGGATATTTTTGCCGGGCTGTTTATTGTCATTTCCGGCGTTGCCTGCCGGTATTCGCGCAACAACCTCAAACGCGGGTTTATCTGCTTTTTGCTGGGCATTGTTGTTAGCATTGTAAGCTATTTGGTATCGCCTTCGCAGTTTATTGCCTTTGGCATTTTGCATTTTTTGGGCTGCGCAATGATGCTGTTTGCCCTGCTGCAGCCTTTGCTGGACCGTTTACCCCGGGTGTTTATGATGATTTTGCTGGCAATTTTGTTTGTGGTGGGCTACGGCGTGCCCAATTGGTATATCGGCATCCCCGGGCTGCTGGAAATCCCCCTGCCAAGCTGGCTGTTTTCCTGGCGGTACGGTTTTCCGTTTGGGTTCCCAAACGGCGGGTTTTTCTCGGCCGATTATTTCCCGCTTATCCCGTGGTTTTTCCTGTTTCTGCTGGGCAGCTATGTGGGCACCTACATCAAAGAAGAGCGTTTCCCCAAATGGTTTTATGCTTCCCATGTGCCGTTTTTGGGGGTGGTTGGGCGCCACACCATTTGGATTTATCTGGCCCACCAGCCGGTGGTATACGGCATTTTGTGGGTGTTTTTTAGCCTAATAGGGCAATAAAACAAGCCCGGGAAAATGCTTCCCGGGCTGTTTGCGTTTTTTATAAATTAGGCCGCTTGGGCGAAAGGTTCTCCTTAGCGGTAACAACGGGTAGTTCTTCGCCGTTTCGCAGCAGGCGGGCCATCACCACAAAGCGTTGGTCGCGGCTGGAGCCAAAACGCTGCGAACAGGTGGACAAGGTGAGGATTTTATCCGTTGCGTTTACATCGGTGCTAAAAACATAATCGCTGCGGGCAATGGCGTCGTTGACGATGCCCATGAATTTCTGGTCGTCGGGGTTGGGGTCAATGTAGTCAAACTGGATATCGGTGTTAAAGGCGGCAAACAGCACAAAGGTATAGATATTTTCCCCCACCGTTAACTGGATGTACGGATGGTTGAGCGCATAATCGCGGTATTGGTAGGCGGTAAGCTGGGCAAACATCACATCGCTTGCGCGCCCTGCATAAGGGGTTGCCGTCCAGTTGGTCCAGTTGTGGCCAAACAGCACCGTGTTGCGGGATAACCCGCCTGCAAACGAACAGCGCGATTCGGCCCAGATACAGCCGTTTTTGCTGTTGTTGCGGTAAATATCCAAGTTGACATATTCAAAATTGTCATACCCCTGCACCACGCCGTAATTGATGTTGGTGCCGTTGATGGTCAGCCACGCAACGCCGTCGGAATTGATTTGCTTTAGGTTTTTCAGGCTTTGCACGCTGCCGGTGGCAACCACCAGTTGCTGCAGGTTGGTTGGCCCTACGCTGGGGTTAAATACCGCGTTGTTTTGCGAAAGCTGTGCGATATCCGGCAATGCAAGGGGGTTGTATTCCCAGCCCAAACGGGTTTTGTCCTGCACGGTAAGTTGCATGCTCTGCAGCATGGGTGTGCCAAGCGTATCGGGCAGGCTTTGGGCGGTGGATTGTATCGCCGCTTGCGCCTGCTGCCCGGCCGGCAGTGCGCCGCCTTGCGTTTGGCCGGCCACCTGTATAGGCGCTAAGCCATCGTACAAAACCGCGCATAAAACCATGGCTGCAAGCAGCGCCATACCGTATTTCCGGCATTGGGTGCGGCTATAGAAAAAGGCTTTTATAAGCCCTTGTTTTATTTTAGAATACACATGCAACACCTCAAAAAAATGCTAAAAATATTTTAGCACAATTGGCTTTTCTTTCCAATATTTATGCAAGCAAATTTGGGTTATTGCCTGTTTTTTTGCGGTTTTTATTCAATTTTGTGTATATAAGATGGAGAAAATTTGTTTATTTTATGAGGATTTGGTGAAGTTTATGCAAAAAGTTCTGGGCCAGATGCGCCGTGCGATAGAAGATTTTTCACTTATTCAAAACGGTGACCGTATCTGCGTTGGGGTATCCGGCGGGAAAGATTCGGTTTTGCTGCTGTATGAGTTAAAGCGTTTGCAGGCGTTTTTGCCGGTGGATTTTTCGCTGGTTGCCGTAACGCTTGACCCGAATTTTGGCGGCCAAAGCACCGATTACACACCCATTGCGCAGATGTGTGAGCAAATTGGGGTGGAATATGTGGTAAAGCGCACCCAAATTGGGCAGATTATTTTTGATATCCGCAAGGAAACCAACCCCTGCAGCCTGTGCGCGCGCATACGCCGCGGCTGTTTGCACGATACCGCCAAAGAGCTTGGCTGCAATGTAATTGCCCTGGGCCACCACAACGATGACGTGCTGGAAACCTTTATTATGAACCTGTTTCAGGAAGGGCGTTTGGGGTGTTTTTCGCCCAAAACCTACCTTTCGCGCAAGGATTTGACCATGATTCGCCCGATGGTGTTTTTGGAGGAACGGGATATTTCCGGCGCGGTGCGCAAACTGGGGCTGCCGGTGGTAAAAAGCGTCTGCCCGGTGGACGGGCAAACCAACCGGGAAAAAACCAAGCAGTTTATCGCCGGTTTGGAAAAAAACAACCGCGGCTTAAAAAAGCGCATGTTCGGCGCGCTGCGCCGTTCGGGGCTGGACGGCTGGGGATTTGCGCAAAAATAACGTCCCATTCTCTTTTAAGGAGGCTTTTTTATGAACAACCCACTTGGCACATGCTTTGTGCAGATGCAGCAGTTTTTTAAAAGCGGCGCCACCCTGCCGCTTTCTTACCGGCTGGGGGCGCTCCAAGCGTTAAAGCAAAGCATCTTGCGCCATCAAAACGACATCGCCCAAGCCTTACAGCAGGATTTGAACAAGCCTTCCTGCGAAACCTACATGTGCGAAACCGGCATGGTGCTTTCGGAAATTTCTTATCTGCAAAAGCATTTGCGCCGCTTTATGAAAGACAAACGCGCCCGCACGCCTATGGCGCAGTTTCCGGCCAAAAGCTTTGTGCATCCCGAGCCGCTGGGCACCGTGTTGATTCTCGCCCCCTGGAATTACCCCTTCCAGCTTTGCCTAGAGCCATTGGCAGGCGCCATTGCCGCAGGCAACTGCGCGATTGTTAAGCCTTCCAAAGAAACCCCGCACACCGGGCAAATCATCCAAACCATCCTGCAAGAATGCTTTGAAGAAACCTATATAAAAGCTGTGCTGGGCAGCCGGGAGGAAACCAACCAGCTTTTGGATTTGCCGTTTGATTTTATCTTTTTTACCGGCTCGCCCGCGGTTGGGCGGCTGGTTATGCAAAAGGCGGCCGAACATTTAACCCCTGTCTGTTTGGAGCTGGGCGGCAAAAGCCCCTGCATTATAGACAAAACCGCCGATATTTCTTTAGCCGCCAAACGCATTGTGTTCGGCAAGCTGTTAAACGCTGGGCAAACCTGCGTGGCGCCGGATTATTTACTGGTGCACAAGGAGGTAAAAGATGCGTTTTTGCAGGCCTTTGCAAACGAAATATCGCATGCATTTGGCGGGCAAACCTTCCCTTACCCGGATTGGGTGCACATTGTCAACCAAAAGCATTTTGCGCGGCTGTGCGCGCTTATGAAAGACCAGCCAATTGTCATAGGCGGCAAAACAGACGCGCTGTCTTTGCAGATAGAGCCTACGGTGGTGCTGTGCGAGGGGCTTTCCTCCCCCTTGATGCAGGAGGAGATTTTTGGGCCCATTTTCCCCCTCATCGTCTTTGAAGAATTCGACCAGGCGCTTGCCATTGTGCAAAGCCTGCCCAAACCGCTGGCGCTCTATCTGTTTTCTGCCAACAAAGCGGCACAGCGGTATGTTTTGCAGCAAGTTTCCTTTGGGGGCGGCTGCATCAACGACACCATCATCCACCTGGCGACCTCCCACATGCCCTTTGGCGGGGTGGGCAACAGCGGTATGGGCGCTTACCATGGCCGCGCCAGCTTTGAAACGTTCAGCCACTACAAAAGCATTGTGAAAAAAGGCTTTGGGCTGGACATCCCTTTCCGTTACCGGCCATATACGGCCAAAAACGAAAAACGCATCCGCCAATTTTTCAAATAAAAGGAGATTCCTGCCATGCAAAAGCCATCCGGCTGTGTGCTGTGCGCCCACCGCTGCGGGGTGGACCGTATAAATACCCTTGGCCGCTGTAAAGCCACCCAAACCGTATGCATCGGCCGCGCAGCCCTGCATTTTTGGGAAGAGCCCTGCTTAAGCGGACAAAATGGATCTGGTACGGTGTTTTTTTCGCATTGCTCGTTGCAATGCGTGTTTTGCCAAAACGAACAAATTAGCCATCAAAACGTGGGCAGTGCGGTAACCTGCCAGGAGCTCGCCGGCATTTTCCTGGATTTGCAGCGCCAGGGGGCGCATAACATCAACCTGGTAACCCCCACCCATTATGTGCCGCAAATTGTCACGGCGCTGGATTTGGCCAAAACCCAGGGGCTGCATATCCCCATTGTGTACAATTCCAGCGGATATGACAGCTTAGAGGCCGTTGGGATGCTAAAAGGCTATATTGACATCTACCTGCCCGATTTTAAATACTGCGATGGAACCTTGGCGCGGCGCTATTCGCATGCGCCCAACTATTACCAAACCGCGCTTGACGCCATAGAAGCGATGTACTGGCAGGTGGGCGAACCGCAGTTTGACCAAAACGGCATGCTGCAAAAGGGTGTAATTGTGCGGCATTTGGTACTGCCCGGGCAAAGTACCGACAGTAAGGCCATTTTAAAAACCCTGCACAACCGCTATCATGAGGAAATTTACATTAGCATCATGAACCAGTACACCCCCATGCCATGGGTAAAAGCGCGCTATCCTGAACTTGCCCGCACGGTAAGCGAAGAGGAATACCAAGATGTGCTTGCCTACGCCCAGGAGCTGGGCATCCAAAACGCCTATATACAAGAAGGGCCTACCGCCTTGGAAAGCTTTATTCCCGATTTTGACTATGGAAAAACCAAATAGAAACAACAAAAAAACCGGATACCAAATTGGTATCCGGTTTCCATTTGCTTGTAGCAGCATCGACCAATCTTCCCGGGCCGTGTCCAGCCAAGTATTGTAGGCACTGTTGAGCTTAACTACTGTGTTCGGGATGGGAACAGGTGGAACCTCAACGTCATAAACACCGTCTAACATATATATGCAACCCCCGTAAAGGGTATGCCTTTGAAATGGTGACTCGTGCGGGAATCGA
>CAJFVS010000041.1 GCA_904420505.1 Candidatus Alloruminococcus vanvlietii
CTACTATCTTAGCACTTCTTGCCGCCTTTGTCAAGCACTTTTTTTCGTGCCCCGGCCTCCCGCGCTACCGCCCTCCCGGACAGCTTTCATATACTATCATACTGTGTGCATAATGTCAACGCCTTTTTTAAAAATATTTTACTTTTCTAACAAACCCCGGCAAAAGCGCTTTTCTTTTTGGGTTTGATATGGTATACTTAAGGGCAGATGTTACCATTTGTATATTTTAAAAGCCTATGATACCTATTATATATACAAATTATATATACAAATGGGAGAATATCTTTTATGCGCCCGTAGCTCAGCTGGATAGAGCGTTGGACTCCGACTCCAAAGGCCGTGCGTTCGAATCGCATCGGGCGTACCAATTTTTTGCGGATTTTTCCGCGCATAAAGCTCCGGTTCTATAGCCGGGGCTTTTTTCATGCATACACGCAAAAAGTTTGTGTTTTCTCACTTTTAAATAGGATGCAAAAGAACGGCGCCCCAAAATCGGAGCGCCGTCAGCTTTTTTGCCTGTTAAATATGATTATTGCGCTTTTCGCTTTTTGTAAATCAAAATAATGATTACAGCAGTCGCCAGTACGGCAGTCATCACAAAGATCCAAATATATCCGCTGGTGGAGCTTTCGCTCTGCTCTGCATCGGGATTGGCCGTCGGCGTATCGTCCGGGGTTTGCTCAGGAGTCTGCTCTGGCTTTTCCTCCACGACGCCCTGGTCAGGTGGGGTTACTTCCTGCTCGTCATCGGCCTCTTCGGGTGCGGTTACTTCCACCTTGCCACCCGTTGTGGAATCGCCATTATTCTGGTCGGAACCGGAACTTTGCCCAACACTGAAATCCAGCCCCTCCAGGTAGGAGAGCGCCCAGTAGATACGCAGTTCATCGCGCTCGAGCGCTTTGGATGACGGAATCTTGATATCTTCCCCTCCGTTCCAGGTGATAAGCAAGGTTACATTCTCGGCATTGCGCAAAGCTTCCATCACGCTTACCGGCATACGATCATAGCCTTTGGCATTGGCTTTGATGGTATCACCCGGGTCCGCGGCTTCGATCTGCTGTTTTACGCGTTGCCAGAAGTCATACTCGCCGTCACGGTAATCGTCCGAGGATGTGCTGCCGCTGTTGGTATCGGTGCCGCTGCTGGAATTTTCCTTAAAGCCGATGCCCATCGGCGAAAGCGCGGTTACCGTCATCTGCAAGCCGGCGCTTGTCTCGGTGGCCGTCAGGGTTTCGATATCTCCTGCATTGTGGCCGTTTGCCGTACGGTCGAACATGTGCACCACGACAAAATCATGGGTGTTCTGGCCGGTGCCCTGCGGATAGGGGATGGTGATGGTTACCCCTGCCGCCGGGAAATCTTGAGGGGCAACTTCCGTCCAGGTTTGGCCGTCTGTGCTGGAAAGCAGGATGACATCGTACACCACGGTGTTTTCCTCCGCAATGCCCTCGTTTGCCAGCTCCTTGCGCAGCAGGGATTTTACATATTCTGCGTTCCAGTACTTACTTTCCAATTCGGAGGAAATGGTATACACATCGGGGATGATTTTCACTTGGTACTGTTTGCCGTCCTCTTCTGCCGGCTGCGCGGGAGTGGTTTGCGTTTCATAAATGGTACCGGTTATCGTAATGGGCGTGGCTAACAGTTTTTCCACATCGTAGTTTTCCGCTCCATCTCCTGCTATCTGCAAACCTTCCACCTGAAGGGTAAGCATATAGGCACCCGGCTGCTCGCTGGAGAACGGCGAAACCGTGATGCTGTCATATATAGCTACTAGCAAATCCCCCTCTACTATACCGTCTATGAGTATATCTATTTGATTTGCATCAAACCCGGCAGGCAGGTCTTTGGTGCCATCGTATTCCTTGGCAACCGCCGTGTTTACAAACCACTGCACCTCACGTTTTTCCACCAGGGTGGTGGTTTGCGCAGTAGCCGCGGCAAAATAGTCGTTCCCGGTGTATTCCGCTGTAATGGTATGGGGGTTTCCACTGTTATAGTCAAGTATTCTTGTTTGCACCACGAATACACATACCCCGTCCGAAAGCGTTTGCGGTAAGTAAACCGCTGTGCCGTCTATATAAAGCTGCACCTTGCCGTCAAGCGGGTCGGGATCGTTTTTGTCTGCCTTTTGCACCGTTACGGTATAGGTGATGGTTTCACTGTAAACCATGCTGGGCGAATCCGCGGTGAGGGTCATGGTTACCGCGCCCTGGCTGCCCACGGTAAAGGAGCCAGTTTGCGAATATGCGGCATAATTTTGGGTATTCGCATGCACAAATGCGATATTCCACTCGCCGGTTAGGGCATCCTGTGCAAGAGCAAAGCTGCCCTGGTACACACCGGGTTCGCTTTGTTGCATCGAAACAACGCTTTTGTTGCCCTGCGGATCGATGATCTCAACGGTGATATCCTCCAGCTGGGGCTGGTCAAAGCCCGATTGCATCAAATTGTCTTCCCCATTTTCCACATGAAGGGTAACCGTGATCTCACGCCCCGGTTTTTGCGCGGGAGGATCCAGCGTGTAGTCTAAGGATATGTTTGCTTGTTGAATGGTAAATTTGCCGGACACAAAGGTGATATCATAGTTGGGATATTGCGCGGCAAGATTTATACCCTCAGCCAGGGTGATTTGGTATTCGCCGGCGTCTTCGCCCGCTTGGCGCGCAAGCTCGATGGCAAGAGGTTCGCCGGAGGCTTGGCTGCCGCTGGTGATTTTCCAGGTCAGTTCGGGATCGATTTGGCCGTAGGATTTACTGAGCGAATCGGCCGTGACGGTAACTTTGCATTTTTCAACGGTCAGTTGCAGCTCGTCTTGTGTATTCCCAACGTTGTAATTTTGAGACTGCAGTACTTCAACCGAGGCTTTCACCCGATAGCTGCCTGCGTTTACAGGCAAACCGTCGTGCCAATCCTGCTCGCCGTCAAGCCGGTATTGATAAGAAATTTCTCCGTTTGAAAAGCTTTCGCCGTTTACCAGCGTGACTTCCGGGGCGGTGATCACCACCTGGTTTCCCGAGTAGGTCACTGTCTGGGAAGATTCTTTCCACGCAACCTGCGGCGTCGCGCGCTGCACTTCGATCGAAACCGTGTTAGAAGCGCTTGCGTAACGGTCGTCATCGGGGGTGAAGGTCACTACGCAACCGATCTGGCCGGCCGCAGGGGTCAATGCAGGGGTTTGCCAGGCAAAAGTGCCCGCTACCGGGTTCTTTTCTTCGTCCAGAGCCTGCCCGCCGGTAAGGGCGGAATCTTTCAGCGCCTGCCCATAGGTGATGGCAGAAGCCGTAGGCCAGGTCACAGTTATATCGAGAGCGCCGGCAAGGTAGCTTGCCATGTATTTGCCCTGCAATTGTGTGCTGGTAAGAGTGGCTTCCTCGTTGAACGGTGCATTGGCAACCGCCTGGGCATCCTGCGCCGAATCTCCTGTTTTTACCATGACGGGGTACTCGCCGCCGGGGGAAACGATAACGTTTTGGCAGTCGATGGCTCTATTCTGCCCGGTGATGGTAATCTGCTGACCGGCAAAGGTGACTCTTCCGTCGGCTTTCAGGCCGATTGCTTCGTTGTTGGATTTGCCGCTGTCCAAAGTAAGGCTGCCGGTGCCGGTAAAGATCAAATTGCCGTTTTCCACCAAAATACCGTAGCTGGGATTGTCATCAGCGCTCTCCCTGCCAGTTATACGGTTTTCGCCAATCAATTCAATGGTCAGGTTGCCCGGAGCCAAAATGCCGCCGTATTTTCCAATGTTTAGTCCCTCTAACGTAGACCATCGGATCGTAGCATTGCGCAGGGTAAGGGTAGAAGTTTCGGGATCAAACTTGATGACATAATTGTCTTCATTCGCTTCCCAAGTGTTAAAATTGCCATTCTCGTCGTTTTTCAAATAGGTGGGGATTGACTGAACAATTCTCACGCCTCCTACCACCAGCTCTTTGGTATTGTTCACCAAGAAATGCATATACAGAGTCTCGTCAGTACCGGATAGATTGTTGCGGGAGTCATAGGTAAAGGTGGCTTCCTCAGATTCGCTACCTGCCCCGTTACTCCAAGAATCAAACGTATAGCCGGAGTTTGCTACAGCGGTAAGCGTTGCCGATTCGCCCTCAACTACCTGCACTTGTTGGACGATTTGCCCATTTTGCAAGCAGTAGCCGGCATTTTCATGCACCACCCATTCTTCGGAATCGTATATCCTGCTTTGAATCGTAATCGTATAGATCTTGAGAACATGAATTTTGCCTTCTTGCGCCGTTCCCCTGCTCATGGTAAAGGAAACGGAATAGTCGCCCGTTGCCAGCTGCTGCAGACAAGAAGCTTTCACCGTTACCGTGGTGATATATTCCTTGCCCTGCTTGACGGTGGTAGAAACCGTATAATCGGTATCTTTTACAAGGGTTTTTTCCCCGATTTTGATGCCCTCTACCTCAGAAAGATACGGGCGGGTCAAGGTATAGGAAATATCCTGCGGGTTTTTGGGATTAACATTTACAGGTTCCATAGGGGAAATCGTATGCTTACCCGGATTATTAACCCGTAAAGTAACGATAACCTTGGTTTCAACGTTGCCGCCGCTTTGGGTAGTGCCTTGAATGGTGACTTCCTGCCAATACGTAGTATAATCGAACGGCAGACCTGTTTTGGGGGTAACGGTAAAGGTGGTGCTTTCCCCCGGTACAAGGGCCGTTTTCATCCCCGTGGTATCCAGATCAAAGGCCTTCCTTTCACCGTCCATCTCCCCAATCTGCACCGAAAGGCCGGTCAATTCGCTTTCTGCATAGTTATACACGGTAAAGATCTTGCTTTGAATTTCCGATGGGCCGTAACCTACATACAACGGGTCAAAGGAATACTCCTCTCCTGGGGCAACTACCAAGCCACTGTCCAACAGTCGGCCGGCTATGTCTTTCCATTCCGCGGCACTTTCATATTCCGGTCTTTTGTCCGCGGGAATATAAATCTTGCCGCCGTCATCCAGAAAAGCTATAAGAGACTCCTCTGCTGTCAGAGTAGGCGGTGTGCCCAAAAAGATAATGGACTGCAGGTTTTCGCAGCCATCGATTGCGCTGCCTGTAAAACGCCCAACACTTGCCGGAATGATGAGTATGGTAATTGAAGTGCAGCCTTTCCACGCGCTGCCGCCGATCGTTTGCAAAGAATCGGGCAGCTGGATTTCCTTTAGCGCCGAACAACCTGCGAATGCGGATTCCCCGATGGTTTGCAGCGAATGGGGCAGGGCAATTTGCTCCAGTTTTGAGCAAGCCTCAAATGCGTTCTGCCCGATGGTTCGCAGCGAATCGGGCAGAGATACGCTCTTTAAATTCCTGTTATTCCGAAATGCAGCGGTGCCAATGGCGGTAACGCCTTCTTCAATCACCACCGATTCCAGTTGGCAGTTGTCAAAGGCGTACTGTCCGATGGTTTGCACACTGCCCGGTATGGTAATGCTTTTTATGGCAGTGTTGCTAAAGGCATTGTTCCCCAGCTGCGTCAGGCCGGCGGGCAGAGTAATGCTTTCCAGCGAAGAACACTTCTGAAAAGCGCTCTCGCCAATGCTGGTTACGCCTTGCGGCAGGGTAATCTCACGCAGAGCACTGCAACTGGAAAAAGCCTCCGAACCGATGGTCTCAACCCCGCTGCCCAGCTGTACCCGCGTCAGTTGCGTGCAGTGACGAAACGCACCATCATGAATGATTCTCACCGTATCCGGCAATTTCACCGAGGTGATGAGATCCTCGGCAAATATTCCCTGTCCGTTTATTGTATCCGATGCATCCCCGATCGATACCAAGGTGTAGGTTTCCCCGTCTGTGCCGGTGATGGTGCCGGTTAAGTCCAAATCCCCGGAACAGTTGGTATTATTGTAATTGTTTATCAAAGAAAGCTCTGTGCCGTATGCGTTTGCTTTTAGCTTTATGCTGCCGTCCGCGCTTTTCAGAAAGCTGTCCGCGGTGTCAAACGTCCAGCCGGCTGCGCGGGGAGCGGGGCTCAACAGCAAAGCAGGTGCTGCCGACGCACCCAAACAGGCGGAAAGGTCCGCGTCGTTGGCCGAACAGATCGGGCAGTCGGGATTTGTGTTCGTTTCGCCGCACGCGTTTGTGCAGATGCAGGTTTGCTCTGCCGGTGCGCCCTTGCAGACTTGCGAAAGCTGTGCATCTTCGGCCGAACATACCGGACATTCGGAATTGGGCGCATTCTCTGTACAGAGAATATTACAGCAGCAATGCTGCTGTAACGGTGTTTGCCCATCGGCGTTGTTGGAGGGATTCGAACCCTCCAGCCATGTACTGCTGCCGGTGGAGTCGGAACGCAGGGAGGCTGGTGCGATATTAGTCGTATTTTCCTGCTCATCTGCAAGTGCGGTGGCAGAAAACTGCAGTATCACCAAACAGATCACTATGAGCAGGCTTATTACTCGTTTTTTCATCATTTTTCCTCCTTTGGCTGAATGTTGGCCCTTATCCAAATTGGCCAGGCTTTTAAAAAATACTTATTTTATATAAAATTACTTTTTAACAGAATGTATTCTTGGTAAAACATTCCTAAATTTACTATACCATGCTATACCTTTTTTGAAATCACCCGTTTTGAGGCAAAAAAGCACTATGCCCACGCAATTGCGCAGGCATAGTGTTTAACGCAGCATAAAGCGTTTTAAATCTTTTCTTTGTTTGATGCCCAACTTTTGTAGGGCATTGGAAATATATTGTTTAACCGTATTCGTCGAAATCCCCAAATGTTTGGCAATCTCCTGGTTGGTCCAGCCGCGCGCCGCCAACATGGCAGTGGCAAATTCGGTAGTTGTCAAGTTGTCGGCCACATCGTCGCCCGTGACCGGGTTATGAATTCGGCGCCAACCGGACGAAAAGCGATAGGTAATGGCGATAATCCGTTTAAAATCTTCCGGCCAATCGCGCTTGATCACCGCTTCAAGCATGCCGCCCAGCAGCCCGTGATGCTCGCCGAAGCCCTCGATCAAGTCGTCCGGACGTGCTAGATTCCACGCAGCAAGCAGATGCGCCTGCGCCTGTTGGGGCTGTTTTAAGCTCATATAATCCATTACCGCCACTAAATGCAGATAGATGGCTGGTATTGGAAATATTTCGGTCTGCATGACAAAAGCGGTTTCCACAATGCCAAGGCTTCTGCTGTAATCCTGCTGCAGATAGGTATGATGTGCTTGCACATACAATGCGAACATACGCAGCCCCGGCGGCAAAAGAGGCATGAATTCCTGCACAGGCGGCAAGCCCTGCGGCAGCGGAAGATGCAGCAATACCGAAGCCGCACAGGCAATAAATGCTTTGGCGGCCCGTAGCTGGGCAGACGTCCCCATAAGATCATCCGCTAATATTTTTTTCACCTGTGCTAGGGCATATCTGGCCCGATGAATCTGCCCCATCGAGAGATTTGCGTAAGCACAAAGCAAACAGGCCGACAACTTACATTCCAGATCCTCGCTGGTAAGAAAAAGCTCCGCCTCTTCCACAGCTTTCTCAGGATTCCCACTGAAATAATAGTATTCCGCCATAGCGATGGATTTTCGCGCTCCGTCGGGCATTTTGGCAATATACCGCAGACATTCCCCCGGTTTAAAAGCGCTGTTCATCAAGGGCATCAAGCCGGAACCGCTCCCCGCTTTTGTATGTCGACGGTTTGCTTTGGAATGCGTATCTGCCCGACGCGGATCCTGTGGTTTAGATGCGTCAGCCGGTATTCTCCAAGCGGACCCCTCTTTTACAGCGCCCTGTATACGCTCCTGCGCGCAGTACTTCTGTACCAGGCGCTGCGAGATCCCCCAGCGCTGCGCCGCTTCCCGCACGGTGATATATTGCATGGTTATTCCCTCCCGGACGTTTTTCAAAAGCCCATATGGCACAGCTGCAGGCACATGCAAAAAGCGGATCCATATCCATCGATTATTGGTTGCATGCGCTCTGTGTTAACCACTGCGTATACTTTTATTGTATTCGTTTGCACTTGGATTTTCAAGAATTTCCATGCAGGAATGACCGTAGATTGCAAACGATTCCACACCATTTTCACATTTGTATAAAAACAAAACCCTCGACCAACTGGCCGGGGGTTTTAACCATTTGCTACAAACGCAATCCTTTAATATCTTTGATGCGCGATAAAATAATATTGCAGCTTGCCTTTATAATTCCCGGCAGCTGATCGATTTCTTTGCTTATGAACCGTTCCATTTCCTCCTGCGAAGCCGCTGCCGCGTGCACATGCAGCTTGCACGCCCCGGTGATGCGGTAAATTTGGGTTACGGTTTCGTTTTCATTCAGGCGTTTTATCACCGTTTGCAAAGCCTGAGGAGTGGTTTCGATTTCAAAATAAGCAGAAATGGCACCATTTATTTTTTGCGGGTTGATGACGGTGGTATATTCTTCAATGATCCCTTTGTCTTCCAACGCTTTTACCCTGGCTTTCACCGCCACGCGTGAAATACCCACTTTCTCCCCGATTTCGGAATAGGATAACCGGGCATTTTCAATTAGCAATTGTAAAATTTCCTGGTCCAGTTTATCCATACCTTCTAAAAACATACCTTCACCGCCTTTTCTTTATAGTAGCATATTTTGTTAAATTGTCAATAAACGCAATTTTATATTTGCTTATCGTAAATATATATGCTATTATATCAAACGTATTGAAATATATAAATTACAAAACGAAAGTTATGAAAACATGGCACTGGATTTGACCAAGGGGAGTATCACCCCGACACTATTGCGTTTTGCCCTTCCTATGACGTTGGGAAATTTGCTGCAGCAGTTGTACAATGTAGCCGATACCGTCATCGTAGGGCAGGTATTGGGCAAAGACGCCCTAGCGGCCGTAGGTTCTTCCTACACGTTAATGACCTTTTTAACTTCTATTTTACTGGGACTAAGCATGGGCAGCGCGGTTGCTTTTTCCATCTGTTTTGGCCGGCGGGATGAAGAAAGGCTGAAATCAAGCTTGTTTATGTCTTTTATCATGATCGCTGCTGTCACGGTTCTGTTAAGCATCGTGGTTTTTGTTTTTATCGATCCCATCATGGGGCTGTTAAAAGTGCCGCAGGAAGTCTATCCTTTGATGCGCGATTATCTGTGGATCATCTTTTGGGGGATAAGCGCTACCTTTTTATACAATTTCTTTGCCTGCCTGTTGCGCGCAGTAGGCAACTCGATAGTGCCGCTTGTATTTTTAGGGATCGCTTCGGTGCTCAACATTGGGCTGGATCTGCTGTTTGTCATGGTTTGCGGGTGGGGCGTAAAAGGCGCTGCCATCGCCACGGTGATTGCACAGTTTGTGTCGGGCGTGGGCATTTTGTTATATACGCTTGCGCGTCAGCCACAGTTTCGCATTGCGCGCCGGCATTGTCGATTCGACAAACCGATTCTTCGCAATATTTTTCAACTTTCCTTCCTTACCTGTATTCAGCAGTCGGTGATGAATTTCGGCATTTTGATGGTTCAAGGTTTGGTCAACAGTTTTGGTCCTGCGGTGATGGCCGCTTTTGCAGCCGGGGTAAAAATCGATTCGTTTGCCTATATGCCGGTACAGGATTTCGGCAATGCGTTTTCCACCTTTGTGGCACAAAATTACGGCGCCAACAAACCCGACCGCTTAAAGCAAGGCATTCGCAGCGCTGTAAAAACCTCGATGCTGTTTTGCGTGGTGATTAGTATTTTGGTATGTATATTTGCCAAACCGCTGCTCATGATTTTTATCAAATCCTATGAAACCGAAATTTTATCCATCGGCATGCAGTATTTATGGATAGAAGGCTCTTTCTACTGTTTAATTGGTTTGCTGTTTTTGTTTTACGGCTTTTATCGCGCAATCAATCGTCCCAGTATGTCGGTGGTGCTTACCGTTATTTCGCTTGGATCCCGTGTAGCTCTTGCATATGCGCTTTCAGCTATCCCACAGATCGGTGTGTTGGGTATTTGGGCTTCGGTTCCCATTGGCTGGCTGCTGGCCGATCTGGTTGGTGCGGCGTATTATTACACACAAAAATCAAGATTGTTTGCGCAGCTGCAAAACGGTGGAAAATCCCTTTGACATTTTACATTGAAAAAACGCTCTGTGAAAATTTCACAGAGCGTTTTATTTTGGCATGCTTTCGGAATGGATATTTTCATCTATTTTCATGTGCGTGTTTCATCTGTTCAAACATAGCTTTTACGTTTTCAAAGCCCGCGCGCAAAAAGTCAATTTCGCTTTGGGTGGAAATCATCGTCAAATCCTCATAATAAGCGTTTAACACTTTTTGGGGCGCGTGCATGCCCAGGGCTTTGCCGTGTTTTTTGCAAGCTTGTATCACATGCGCGATGGCCTCTTGCATTTTGGGATGGAACGAATCCCCCGGCACCCCCAGCGCAATGGATAAATCCGACGGCCCGATGAGCAGCATATCCAGCCCTTCCACCGCCGCGATTTCTTCGGCAGCATCTACCCCTTGTTCGGTTTCAATCTGCGCAATGGTCAAAACCTGCTCGTTTTGCTCTGCCATCAAAGCGCCCATATCTTTGGGCATTTGGTAATGGCTAAAGGCCACCCCGGTTGCCATGCCGCGTATCCCCTGGGGTTTGTAACGGGCGTATTGCACAAAATCTTTCGCCATTTGGGCGCTGCTCACCATGGGCACCATCAAGCCGTCGCAGCCTTGGTCCAGCGTGCGGGAGATGGTCTCCTTATTGGCAAAGGGTACGCGCGCCAAAGAAGGCAGCGACAAAGCCCGCCCCATCAAAAACAAATCGTGCAGGGTTTGGATGTCGTATTCGGCGTGTTCGCAGTCATACAGGATAAAATCCACCCCGCTGTTTTTGGCAAGATAGCAAACACCCGGGTTGCGCACCATGCGCATCATGTTGCCGCATACTTTTTCGCGGTTTAAAATCCTTTGGCGGAAATTCATAAAAAAACAGCCTCCTCTTTATTGCGTAAACCAATCTGTATTGTAAGCGCGCTAAGGCGCGCGCTGCAAGCAAAATTTTATGGGTGCACCGATAAATACCGGAACAGCCCTATTAAATACACCGCATCCTTGGTGTTGCTTAAAGGGGAAATTTCCAGCGCTTCGTTGATTTTGCGCAGCCTGGCAATCACGGTGTTTTTGTGCATATGCAACGCCTGCGCGGCCTGGACGGGTTTCATATTGGCGTCTACCAGCGCGCCAAGGGTGCACAATACCACGCTCATATCCATGTGTTTCAGACGCATGCGCCCATCTTCAAAAAAGGCGTTTAAGGCGCTTTCTTCCTGCTGGCTTACTGCGTATTCCAGCAGGTAATCGGTTAAATATTCGGCTTTTTTGCCCGGCGCGCGCTTGTAGCTTAACAGCCACAGCAGCTTTTCGTATACATTTTGGTAATGCAAAACGCTGTACTGCACCGGCGCCACCAAATACCGGATTTTGGTGCAAACCGTTTTGGCATGGCACTGGCGCACCATGCGCGGTTCCAAATCGGCCATGTAATCTTCCACCAGCTGGCGGGTGTTGTTGGCATAGCGTTCTTCCAAGGCCTTGCACAGCAAAATGCTCTGCCCGTCAATGGGCAAAAGCATGTCCTGCGCATGCGCCATGCTCAGCATAGGGTGGGTATCCAGTACACGCCGGCTGCACTCCAGCAGATGTTCCCCGAAAAAATGGATAAGTATCGGCAAACGGGGGCAATCGGGCTTTAAATTGGCCTGCTTTAACAGCTTGATAATCTGCGCCGGGCTTTGCGGGCGGTCAAACAGCAAAGGGCGCACCAGCTTGCTGGTGATATTTATGCTCAGCGGCGGGTTGGCATACAGGTTTTTGCGCCCAATGGTGCCTTCAAATTCAAAGGCAAATTTCAGCGTTTTGGCAACCAGCAGGGTTTGTTTTCCCTGCCCGCCTATGCCCAGCACGCCGATGGCCTCGCCGTTGTCCTGTAGCAAAAGGTACACGCCGGGGGTTTTGTCGCTGCCGGGCAGGTGCTCTACCTCTTGTATATATTGGTGCGCCTGCAGCATCGCATATGCTATGGGATCAAACGAACCTTCCTGTTCCAGCGCGCTGCTGGCCACCAGCACCCCCATTTCGTTAAATATGTATACCTCCTGTGCAAGCTGCCGCTGTACGGCCCCTACAAATTCCTTGGCAAATTTTGTATGCAACAAGGTTATGTCTCCCCTTTCCTTCGGCATCCCCCTATTGCTACAAATTTAGTATACGCAAAACGGGATCTTAAAAAAATGTACAATGATATAAATAATTATACTATTTTTATGTTCACAATACAATGAAAATATATCCATAATACATAAAATAGAAGGTAGAAGAGCGATTCTACCCCCATGGGGCTTATCATGAAAGGAGCGTTTTTTATGAAGCGTTTGTCATCCGTTTTTGTTGTGTGCTTGGCGCTGTGCATTCTTTGCACCCTGTTTGGCGCATGCCAAAATGCGCCCGCCGGCAATTCATCGTCCACCTCTTCGCCGTCTCAAACCACCTCTTCCGGTTCAACCCCTTCCTCCAGCGGGGAAAAGGAAACCTACCATGTGGCGATGATCGCGCCTTTGAGCGGCTCGTCCATGCAGTATGGGGAATCGCTGCGCACGGCAATGGAAATCAAACTAGAAGAGGTTAACAACGGGGACTATTCTTTTTTGCTTGCCTGCGATTTTTATGACGATAAAAACGAAGCCACCGAAGCGGTGACTTTGGCCAATAAAATTGTGGCCCAAAGCGATATTTTGGCCTGCTTTGGCCCGTTTTCTTCCACCTGCGCCATCGCGGCTGGGCCGGTTTTCCAAAAAGCGGGCATGTTGTTGTGCTCGCCCACTTCCTCCCATGAAGATTTTACCTCCATTGGCGATTATATGGTGCGCGGCTCCACCCTGCAGGAAACCATGCAGTATTTTACCGCCAAATTTGTGTATGAAGACCTTGGCCTGCAAACCGCCGCCTTTTTGGCCGGCAACGACGACGTGGGCAACGCCATCATCCAGTACTTCAGCCAAACCTTTGAAGAACTGGGCGGGGAAGTTTTAAGCGCCGATACCTATGTAAAAGGTTCCACCAAGGATTTTACCCCCATGCTCAGCAAACTGACAGCCAACCAGCCTGAGCTGCTGTACTTATACGGCACCTACGGCGATGTGGCTTCCATCATCACCCAGGCGCGCCAGCTGGATATCCGCTCGCAGCTTTTGTCCAACGGCGGGGCGATGACCCAAGAGCTTTTGCAGATTGCCGGTGAAGACGCCGAGGGCATGATTTTTTACACCACCTACGACCCCAATTATCCCAACCCGGCGCTGGAGGCTTTTAAAGAAGCCTTTGAAGCCAAAACCGGCCGCAGCATCGACAGCCACGCCACCAGCACCTACGATTTGATTTCCATTTTTGTAGAAAAGCTTAGCGAAGTAGGCCCGGACCGCGAAAAACTCAAAACCGCCATGCGCAATTTTGATTCTTACGAAGGGCTGTTTGGCACCTATTCCATGGAAAACGGCGACATCACCGGCGGGCATTTCCCGGTGATTGTAGAAAACGGGCAGTTTGTTTCTTACAGCGTTTAGCACGCGCATCCTCCTCATTTTATATTTTGCAAGGCGGCGGGTTTTCCTTTTTGGAAAGCCCGCTGTTTTGAGGTTGGATGTTTTTTGTATTTTCCCTGTAAAAATGTGCAAAAGGCCTTGCAACCAGGATATACAAAGGCTATACTAAGGGATGGTTTTTGGGAGGAATACAGCATTGAGGAGGAATGTAAGGTGCAGCGGGCACAACTTGGGGAAAACGCCATTACACAGGGCGTGATTTGGAAACAGCTTATGGTGTTTTTCTTTCCCATTTTGTTTGGAACCTTTTTTCAGCAGCTTTACAACACCGCCGATGCGATGATTGTAGGGCAATTTGTCGGCAAAGAGGCATTGGCTGCCGTAGGCGGTACCACCAGCAATTTAATCAACCTGCTGGTAAACATGTTTGTAGGCATTTCTTCGGGGGCTACGGTAATTGTGGCCCAATTTGTAGGGGCCAAAAATTACGACGGCGTGCAAAATGCCGTGCATTCATCCATTGCGCTGGCCCTTGTAGCCGGCGCCGGCATGACGGTTTTGGGGATTGTGTTTGCCCCGTTGGCGCTTAGGGCAATGTCGGTGCCCCCGCAAATTATGGGGTATGCGGTCACTTATATCCGCATTTATTTTCTGGGGCTTTGCGCTTCTTGTATTTACAACATCGGTTCGGGTATTTTGCGCGCCATGGGCGATACCAAACGGCCGCTGTATTTTTTAATCGTCTCCTGCATGACCAATATCGTGCTGGATTTGCTGTTTGTTCTGGTTTTCCACTGGGGGGTTGCAGGCGCGGCCATTGCCACCACCATTTCGCAGGTGGTAAGCGCTTTGTTAATACTGCGCACCCTGCACCGGCCCGAAACCATTTACCACCTTTCCTGGCGCAAGGTGCGGTTTACCCCGCAGGTGTTAAAGAATATTTTGCGCGTGGGGTTCCCGGCGGGGCTGCAGTCGGATATGTATTCGATTGCCAACATTATTTTGCAGTCGTGCATCAATTCGTTTGGCACCGACACCATGGCCGCCTGGACAGCCTTTGGCAAGATTGACGGCTTTTTCTGGATGATTATGAGCGCCTTTGGCGTATCCATCACCACCTTTGTAGGGCAAAACTTCGGCGCGCAAAAATACGAGCGCATCCGCAAAAGCGTGCGGGTATGCCTGGCCTTTTCGTTTGTTACCGCGGTGCTGGTAGGCGGGGTGTTCTGCTTAGGGGCGCGAGGGCTTTTGTCGCTGTTTTCGCAGGATGCGGCGGTGATTGATTTGGGTATCCATATTGTTTTGCGCATGGCGCCGTTTTATTTTGTATACATCTTTGTGGAAATTTTCTCGGGCGCTATCCGCGGCACGGGCAACGCCCTTATACCAATGCTTATGGTAAGCGGCGGCATCTGCGTGCTGCGCATTGCGTGGGTGTTTTTGGTGCTGCCGTTCCAGCGCACCTTTGATACGGTGATTTTAAGCTACCCGGTTTCCTGGGCGTTTACCTCCGTGTTGTTTATTGTATATTACCTGCATGGCGGCTGGTTGAAAAAGCGCATCCAAAAAATGGGCTATGCCCCGGAAACAAAACCGCAAAAGGCAAAAGCTGCAAAGATATAAACAATCTTATAAAATAGCAAAGCCCCCCTGTTCAGCAGGGGGACTTTTTATACGCTTTTGGAAAGCTTACCGCTTTGGTTGCTTTCCAACGCCTGTTTTCATCCGTTTGCCGGTTAGGGGGCGCGGTGCGCCAAACAGTTTTTGCAGGCATAATCATGCCAAAGCCTCCGCGGCGCATAATCCATCGGACTATCTACCGGGTGTGCGGGCAGCTTTGGCATACAAAGGGCCGGCCAGCGGCAGGGGGCATTTTGGGCATGTGCGCAGGTCCGGCTGTTTGCCGGCTTGCGTTTATGGCACCTGCACCGGATGGCGCAAAATGGTTTTCAGCGCCTGGGGCTTTGTCCGGCGCGGGTCGCTTAAATAAATTTCGTGATGAAACCGCCCGTGCAAAGCGCGGTCCTGCAAGCCGTTTTGGGCGATGTATGCGCGCAAAAGCTCCAGGCTTTTTTCTTCTTCGCTGTAAGGGCCTATGTGCAGCATCTGTACGCAAAGGCCCTCTTCGTAAAACCCCAGGGATACATTTTGGGTAACTATCTCGGGTTTTTTGCGTTTTAGTTCCTGCTTGGCCCAGGCAAGCACCTGCGGGGTGACAAATTCCGGCTGGCGCAGCAAAGACGTCCACTTCCAGCTTTCCCGCTCGCCCCAGCGGCCGTTTTCCCCCAGTTCCCACAGCCCTTCCAGCGGCGGCATTACATATTCGGTGTAATTTTGCGGGCAGCTGGGGCCCATTTTGCTCATTTTTATCGTCCATGCCAGCGAATACAGCGCTTGCAATGCCTGCTGGTAGCATGCCCCCTCGGGTGCGCCGGTGCCGTCTACCATCAAAAACAGCATCTTGGGCACCTGCACCCGGGTGGGGGTTTGGGGCGGGGAATACAAATATTTTTCGCGTTTAAAATCCAGCTTTTCCACAGGATATCCCTCCCATTGTTTAAAAAAACTGCAATTGGGCATTTTCATACCCTTGCTTGTACCCGGATACAATATCCGGCATTTTGTATAAAATCCCCGTGCGCTCGCATTCCAGGCAAAAAACCTCCCACAGCGCCCTTGCATTGGGGCTTGTGCAGGTATAGGCATGCGGGTAGGTTTTTTGGTACCACTGCGCCAGCCCGCTTTGGGGAAAAAGCGTTTGCAGCTTGCTTAAATACCATGCCCGCTGGTTTTGGCGCAGCGTCATGCCAAAGGCGGGATAGATAAATTTTACCCCGCAGCCGGATGCCTTGCGCACAATCAAACGAATGTTTTCTTCTGTGTCCTCCAGCCCGGGCAGCACCGGCATAAGCAAAATGCCTGCAAATATCCCCGCTTTTGCCAAAGCGTGCAGCATGGCAAAACGGCCGCTGGAATTGGTGACATGCGGCTCGATTTTTTGACACAGATGGTCGTCTGCGGTGGTAATGGTCACTTTGCACAGCACCGGGGAATGCTCTTTTATGCTTTGCAGAATGTCCACATCGCGCAAAAGCAAATCGCTTTTGGTGGCAATGGCCGCACCAAAGCCGTAGGCATCCAGCAATTCCAGCGCATGGCGGGTAAGCAAGAGCTTCTTCTCAAAAGGGTTGTACGGGTCGCTCATCGCACCCGTGCCCACCACCCCGGTGCGCACCTTCCGCCTAAGGTCATCGCGGATGATTGGCAAAGCGTTTTCTTTGGCTTTTACGGTGTCAAAATCTTCAATGCCATAACAATCGCTGCGGCTGTCGCAGTAAATGCAGCCATGGCAGCAGCCTTTGTAAATATTCATGTTGTAATCAATGCCAAACCATGCGCTGGATTTGGTGCGCATAACAATGTGTTTGGCTTTTATATACTCCATGATGGGCACCCCTTTATGCTTTCCAGCGTTTTAATGTGGGAAAATACGCGAGCATCTGGGCTTTGGCTTGCCCGCAGTTTTCATAAAAGCCCTGCTCCTCGGCCATCTTCAGGCAGAATTCTACCATTTCTTCCATGGTGCAGTTTTGCAAAAATGCGCCGTTTTGGTAGCAATAGGCGCAGTAGTCAGGGCTTTTTTCACCGTTTTGTTCGGTGCCAAAATCCTGGGGGTTTTGCATGGGCATCATGCAGCTTTGGCAAAAAACAGGTTCTTGCATGTTGCATCCTTCCTTTCGTTTTTTTCATTGTAGCAAAAGGAATAAGACAACGGTGTGTCATATTTTAAACGGGCTTGTACATTTTTACAATGTTTTGGGCGGCATCTGCCAGCTTTTGGCTAAGCCAGGCGGGGCTTATCACCTTGGCCTTTGCCCCAAAAGACAATAAATAGCTTATAAGCCAATCTTCGTTGGGGTATACCACCTCCGCCAAAAAGCTGCCGTCGGGCTGGCGCCTAATATGCTGGCGGTCAAATTCATCGTATACCCGAAAAGCAAGCGCGGACGATACCCACAGCTGCACCTTTACCGGCTCGCCCCATTGCCCGCCGGCTAGCTCCAGCGGCGGGATTGGCGGCAACGGGTTTTCCAGCCGTTTGCTGGTCAGTTCTACCTGTTCCATGCGCCCCACCTTAAAGGTGCGAAAAGCGTTTTTTTCGGTGCAAAAGCCCTGCAAATACCAATTGGCGTTTTTAAAGCACAAGCGCACCGGGTACACGCTGCGCGCGGTGGTTTCCCCGTTGGCGCCGGCGTATACAAAGCGCACCATTTGGCGCTGCAAAATGCCGGTTTTTAAGGTGGTAAAGGTTTCTTTTTGGGCGTCATTGGCGCCCCAATGGGAAAAATCCACATCAATCCAGGGCTCGCTTTGCCTAGCAAACATGCTGCTTAACCGCGCCAAAACATTTGCCCCTTCCCCTGCGTGGGTGGCCTGCAGGCTTTGCAAAGCCGCTAAAATTTCATCCTGTTCCTTGCGGGTCAGCAGCGTTTTATCCAGCAGAAATTCCCCCAAAAGGCGAATACCCCCGCCCTTGCCTTTGTTGGCGTATACCGGTATACCCGCGCCCGAAAGCGTATCAATATCGCGGTAGATGGTGCGGGGACAAACGCCGAATTTTTCGGCAAGCTGTTTGGCGGTTAAACAGCCGTGTTCCATCAACAAATATACAATTTCAAACAAGCGGTTAACCTGCATGTCCCTTTCCCCCTTTGGGTATCCAAACCATATGGTATTTTTCCCTGCAAAACTAGGAAGTTATAGCCATTGTACCACAAAAGAACCCATGGAATATGCGTATTTTATGAAAAAGCTATGACAAAAAAACACAGCCGGCGTTTTGCCAGCTGTGTTTTCAGCAAAATAACCTGTTTATTTGTTTTTGGGCAATGCTTTGTGTAAAGATTCCCAAATGCCGTTTAAGTAGGCAATGCCCAAAGCGCGGTCGTACAAGCCGTAGCCCGGGCGCGCTTTTTCGTCCCAAATCATGCGGCCGTGGTCGGGGCGGATGTACCCGTCAAAGCCGGTATCGTAAAACGCTTTCATGATTTCGTACATATCCAGCGAACCGTCCGACGACAGGTGGGAAGTTTCGCAGAATTCATGGTCGCCCAAATATTTGATGTTGCGCACATGCGCGCAGGCGATGCGGTTTTTGGCGCCAAAATAGCGGATGATGGCGGGGATGTCGTTATCCGGCGAAGAACCCAAAGAACCGGTGCACAGGCACAGGCAGTTGGAGGGGCTGTCCACCATGTTGATGATTTTCTCCAAATCCTCTTTGCAGTGTACCACGCGCGGAATGCCAAATACATTCCAGGCCGGGTCGTCCGGGTGAACGGCCATTTTTACCCCTACGCGCTCGCAGGTGGGGATAATGCCCTCTAAGAAATATTTGTAATGCTCGCGCAGCTTGTCCTCGTCAATGTCTTTGTACAATTCCAGCACGCGCTCCAGCTCTTTTAAGCGTTCAGGCTCCCAGCCGGGCAGGGTAAAGCCGTTGGAATTTTTGGCGGTATCTTCCACCAGTTTTACCGGGGTCAGGCCCTCTAACTGTTTGTGGTTGTAATACAAAACGTTCGAGCCATCCTCCAGCGGGTGGGCCAAATCGGTGCGCAGCCAGTCGAACACGGGCATAAAGTTGTATACAATCACCTTTACCCCGCAGGCCGCCAGGTTTTCAATGGTTTTGCAGTAGTTTTCGATGTATTTGTCGCGGCTGGGCAGGCCCAGTTTGATATCCTCATGCACGTTTACGCTTTCGATGACCTCTACTTCCAGGCCGGCGTCGTTTACATGCTTGCGGTATTCTTCAAATACTTCTTTGGGCCAAACTTCGCCCGCGGCGTATTGGTCCAGCACGCCCATAAGCCCCGTGCAGCCGGGAATCTGGCGGATTTGTTTTAATGTAACCGAGTCGTTTCCTTCCCCGAACCAGCGAAATGTCATTTTCATTTGCCAAGTACCTCCTTATCCAGCAAGCGGCGTACCGCGCCCTTGCCTTCGCACATCTGTACAAAATAATCTTCTACTTTTTTGCCTAAGCCCACTTCGTACAAATCCACCCCAAAGATGGTTTTGTTTTGCAAAATGGGTTTTAGCTTGCCCTTGGCCGATTCGGCATCGCCCAAATGCACATCTTTTACATAGGCGCACACCACATCCAGCATCGGGTCGGGGCTCAACGGCATCTGGTTGCCGTTGTCGTCTACCCCCATGAGGTAACGGCACCAGCCGGCCAATGTCAGCGGGATAAACGTAAGCGTTTGCACATCCAAATCGTCGCGCTCTACATACAGCTTAATGGTTTCGCCAAAGCGGATGGACAGCTTTTGGGAAGTATCGCATGCAATGCGTTGGGGGGTGTCGGGAATAAAGGGGTTGGGCAAACGAACGGTGATAACCTCGTTTGCAAACTGTTTGGGTTCGATGATTTTGGGATCTGCCACCACCGGCATGCCCTCGTCATACCCGATTTTGTTGACCAAGGTGCGCAGGGTTTCATCCTTCATTTCCTCGGCAATGGAGGTATATCCCAGCAAACAGCCAAAAATGGCCAAAGAGGTGTGCAAGGGGTTTAAGCAGGTGCAAACCTTCATGCGCTCCACCAGGTTTACGGTGTCGCGGTCGCAAAAATACACGCCGGTTTTTTCCAAAGGCGGGCGCCCGTTGGGGAAGTTATCCTCCACCACCAGGTACTGCGAAACTTCCGCATTGACAAAGGGGGCAATGTAGGTATTCTTGGAAGTAACCACCAGCTCGGTGCTTTCAAAGCCGATTTTGTTGAGCTGTTCGCTCACCTTGGCGTCCGGGCGGGGGGTGATTTTGTCAATCATCGTCCACGGGAAGGACACGCGTTTGTCATCCTCCACATAGTCCAAAAAGCCCTGCTCCACCAGGTGGTTTTCCACCCATTTTTGCACAATGGTATGCACCGAAGCATACAGCTTTTCGCCGTTGTGCGAGCAGTTGTCCATGCTCACCACCGCGATGGGGGCCCCGCCCGCCAAATAGCGGTAATACAGCATTTTGGCCACCATGGACATACCGTGCTTGGGGATTTCGTTTGCAATGCCGTTTGCAAAATCATCCACCACATCGGGGTAAAATTCCCCTTTTAGGTTTTTTATGGCATAGCCTTTTTCGGTGATGGTAAAGCTAATCATCTGCAAAGAGGGCGCCGCGGCAATTTCTTTGATGCGCGCCCAGGCCTCTTCCTGTCCGGGTTCGGCCTTTAAGCTTTCACCGATGGACGCCACCACCATTTTGTCCAGCTTGCCGTCTGCGTGCATAATCACCTGCAAAGCAAGGTCGTCGTAGGGGTCGTAAATTTTGTCCATCATCTCTTGGTCAAAGGTGCACACCGCGGTGATGCCGCTTTGCATATCGCCTTCTTCAATGAGCTGCTGGGCCAAAGGCGCCAAAAACGCACGGAAAATATTGCCTGGGCCGATGTGCATCCACACAGGCGTTTTACGGGTGTTTTGACGCATCTGCTCGTAGTCATACGACGGGGTTTTGATTCCCATGTCCGCCCATGCCTTACGGTCTTGGATGGTCTGTTTGTTTAAAATCATGTTCTCAATATCCTCCTTTTCTGTTTCCTCCATTACGGCTTGCACACGCCTGTTTTCAGGCATCTATCTCTTTTTTGCGCACAAAACCGCATTATTAAAAATAGTATAGCACAGACCTATCTTTCTTGCATCAACAACTTGCCCTAAAACCGAAATTTTTGTGGTTTTTGGGCAGTTTTGCACAAACGCTTTACATAAAACCCGTGATTTTTCCATATGCTATTGCCAAGAACGTGGAAAGGTGGTTGCCCCATGCAAGAAAAAACACCGTTTTCGGTTTGGAAAATGCTGTTGTATATCGCCATTTGCCTTGGCGCAGGCGCTTTAAGCGGCTTATTGTTGCAAAACAGCTTTTTGCGCTACCAAGCCCTTGTACGCCCGCCCTTAAGCCCGCCGGGGATGGTTTTCCCCATTGTGTGGTCGGTTTTGTATTTGCTTATGGGCTTTAGCGGCTACCAAATTTCGCGCTGTATGTCCGACAAGCGCCAAAGCGCCCTTTGTGTGTTTTGGATACAGCTGTTTTTAAACGCTTTGTGGCCCCTTTTCTTTTTTGGCGCGGGCTGGTATTTGTTCGCCTTTTTCTGGCTGCTGGTTTTGTGGACAGCAGTGTTTTATATGGTGGTTTTATTTTACAAATTGGATAAAATAGCCGCATTATTACAAATTCCCTATCTTTTCTGGCTGACTTTTGCCGGCTATTTAAACTTGGGGGTTTATCTGCTCAATTAAGGCGCCAAAAAAGCAACCGGCATGCCCTAGCTTTAAGCGCCGCTTTTTAAAAACGCGCAAAAAAGAGGGCCTTTTTAAAAGCCCTCTTTTGGTTTTTGATAGGTTATGTGCGGCGGATATACCAATCGCCGTCGCGGCGCACCATGGATACGATGTGTTCTTTTTCCTGGCTGGTGCCATCCTTAAAAGCATATTGCAGGGTCATTTTTACGGTGGCCTCGCTGCCCTGTTTGCTTACGATGCGGATATCCAAAATCGTAAGCTCTTGCAGCCGGGCAGAGAGTATCAACGGCACATCTACCACCTGTTGTACAAACTGCTGGGCATATAGTTCCTGTGCGGCCGGGCTTAATTCGTTAAACGTAATGCGGATAGCCTCCAAAAAAGGCTGGGACTGCATAGGGTCAAAGGTTAAAATGGCATCCTGCAGGCGCCCTTCTTCCATGCACTGCACAAAGGTTTCCAATTGGGCTTCTATCCTTTGGTTTTGCTGCATCGAAGTGATAACCGAAGCAACCACTACCACCAGCAAAACTGCCGCCGCCAAAGCCGCCGTAAGCATAATTGCCAGATGGCCATGGCGCTTTTTTACCACCGAAACCGGCACCGCCTTGCGTTCCTGGCGTTCTTTTTCCACATGCGCCTGCAAAATCGCTTCCAATTGCTGGGCGTTTTCTTCCTCTACATAATCCATAAGCGCTTGGCTTTGGCACATGGGCTGCAAATCATCCAAATGCGAATGCACCGGCATTTTTGCGCCGCATACCGCGCAACAGCCGTCCACTACTTCCCTGTCCTGTTGGCACCGGGGACAATAAGCCATGTTGGTCAATCTCCTTAGGTTGCAATATACCAGTTGTTTTCGTATTCCACCATTTGGTATACCATTTTGGTTTGGGTGGTTTGCGCATCTTTAAAATGGATGTTCACCGTAGCGTCAATATCCGCATACCGGTCGCCTTCTTCATAATCCACATCAAAATCTTCAATGGTAATGGCTTCCACCGTAGTGGGGTCAAACGCTTCCCCAACCGCCATTTGCAAAAACGACCGCGACAAAAGCTGCATCACGGCGTCTTCCCCGCCGGCATACTGCGAAAGCGCATCCAGCGAATCAAGCACCTGCTGTGTTTCGGTGGGGTCTACACAGGCAAGCATGCCGCGCAGGTCCATCTCCACAATCTGGTCAAAAAATTCCTGCGAACGCCTTTGCATCCTGCTTGCAGGGGATGCGGTACTTATTCCCAGGAAGATAAGCACTGCCGCTACCACAACCAGCACCGCTGCGCAAATGGCAATAACAAGCCCTTTTTTGCTGCCTTTTGCCGCCGGGCTTACCGCGCCGTTTCCGGCTGCCAAAACCAAGCCGTCTTGTTCCAGCTGCCCGGGCTGGCTGCCCATGTTCTCCACAGGGTTTTGAACCGGCGCTTGCGCCTGGTATACCGCCGGTGCGGACAGTTGTTCTTCTATATTGGCCCCACAATTGCCGCAGAATTTTTCTCCGGCCTCTACTTTTGTACCACAATTGCCGCAAAATGGCATATGCGTATCCTCCTTGTTTGTCAAACCTTTTAGGGTATCATACCATATTTTGCCCACAAAAGAAAGGGCGAATACCGTCGTATCCGCCCGCATTTGGCCTTTTAGCAGTTTTCTTTTACAAATTTGGCAATCCGCTCAACCGCAAGGTGCAAATTTTCCAGTGAGTTTGCACACGAAAGGCGCAGATGCCCTTTGCCGTACTCCCCAAACGAGGTGCCGGCCAGCGCGGCCACACCGGCTTCGCTTAACAGGCGGTTTGCAAAGGTTTCGCAGTCCATGCCGGTTTGGGTAATATCCGGGAATACATAAAACGCGCCTTTGGGCGACAAACAGGAAATCCCCGGAATCTGGTTTAACGCCCCCACCAAAAAATCGCGCCGCTCGCGGAAAGCCTGCACCATATGCAAAACCTCATCCTGCGGGCCGGTTAAAGCTTCAATGCCCGCAACCTGCGAAAACGCCGCCGCACAGGAGTTGGAATTGACCATCAAAAGGGTGATTTTTTCCGCCAGTTCCTCGTTCATCACCCCATAGCCCAAGCGCCAGCCGGTCATGGCGTAGGTTTTGGAAAAACCGTCGAGCAGGATGGTTTGGTCTTTCATGCCCTCCAACGACGCAATGGAAAGGGGTTTGCCCTCAAACACAATGCGGTCGTAAATCTCATCGGACAGCACATAGATATTTTTGCCCCGCACGCAGCCGGCAATGGCGCGGATGTCCTCTTCGGTGAGCACGCCGCCGGTGGGGTTGGCCGGGGAATTGATAATCACCAAACGGGTTTTTTCGGTGATGGACGCTTTGAAAGCCTCCACATCCAGCCGGAATTCGTTTTCCTGCAAAAGCGGCATGGGTACGGGCACGCCCCCTGCAAACCGGATGCAGGACTCATAAATGGGAAAGCCCGGGTTGGGGCAGATGACTTCATCGCCGGGGTTTATAAGCGCCAGCATGGTGTAAAACATAATGGGCTTGCCCCCGGGCACCATAACCACCTCTTTGGCGTTGGTGCGCACGTTTTTATATTTTAGGCAATATTCGGCAACCGCTTCGCGGGTTTCCATAAGGCCTTGGGCGGGGGTGTACCCGGTAAAGCCGTCGTTCATGGCCTTGTATGCGGCCTCTATAATGTTCTGCGGGGTTTTAAAATCAGGCTGGCCGATTTCCAGATGCACCACCTGCCTGCCCTGTGCTTCCAGCGCGTTGGCGCGCGCCAATACCTCAAAGGCGCTTTCGGTGGATAAACGGCTCATTCTTTGTGCAAATTCGGGTTTCATCCTGGCGTTCCTCCGTTTCCGTTTGTCTTTCTGTCGTATACATTTGTATGTATTATAGCATATTTTGATGCTGGTTACAACCAAATCCCTGTTGCAAAATACAACAAAAACGCCTGTGTATCCCAACGCGTTGGCCAAAACGGTGTTTGCCCGCTGCACGCGGCTACCCAAACGCTTTGCTGCTTAAGCTGGCTTGGCA
>CAJFVS010000042.1 GCA_904420505.1 Candidatus Alloruminococcus vanvlietii
ATCCGGTAAATTTTAGTTGACGAAAGATGTCCGTTTTGCTATAATTTATCTGTTGTATTACTGCAACATCCCTTGCTCTGTGCGCGTCACAGGGCCTAAAGTCCAAAAGGAGGTGTTTGAAATGTCCGTAAAAAACAGCTATGAAACCGTTGCGATTTTCAACACAAAGCTTGGTGAAGAAGGTATTGCCGCTTTGGTTGAAAAATTCAAAACCCTTATCGAAGCCAATGGTACCATTGATTCGGTGGAAGATTGGGGCAAACGCAGACTGGCTTACGAGATTGAAGACGAAACCGAAGGTTACTATTACCTGGTAAACTTCACCTGCGAGCCTTCTTTCCCCGCAGAGCTTGACCGCGTTTACAAAATTACCGACGGCGTTCTCCGCTCGCTCATCGTGAAAAAGGGCGAATAATTTAGAAAAGGTAGGGATTTGTTATGCTAAACAAAGCATTGCTGCAAGGCCGCTTTACCGCTGACCCGGAACTGCGCCACACAGCGTCGAATATCGCTGTTACTACTTTTTCGTTGGCAGTTAACCGTTCCTATGTGCGCCAAGGCCAAGAACGTGAAACCGATTTTATCAATTGCGTTGCATGGAGAAGTACTGCAGAATTTGTTTGCAAGTATTTTAAAAAAGGCCAGCAGGCAGTAGTGGATGGTTCCATCCAGACCCGCTCTTACACCGATAAGGACGGCAACAAACGCACCGCTTTTGAAGTGGTGGTGGACAACATCTATTTTGCCGATTCCAAAGGCTCTTCGCAGCCTTCTGCACCGGCGCCGTCTACCGCATCGTTTGAAGTCCCGTCCAATCTCTCGTTTTCCAACGGAGACAGCCAGGATTTTCAGGTTGTTGACGATGACGACCTGCCTTTCTAACCTACGAATCAATTTACTTTCTTAAAGGAGGTTTTTTACCATGGAAAGAACAGAAAGAAGCAACCGCGGCCCCAGGAAAGGCCGTAAAAAAGTTTGTTCTTTCTGTGCCGATAAGGTAACAGAAATCAACTACAAAGACGTTGCCAAACTTAGAAGATACCTTTCCGAGAGAGCCAAAATTGTGCCCCGCCGCGTAACCGGCACCTGTGCACATCATCAAAGACAGCTCACCGTTGCTATCAAACGCGCTCGTCATTTGGCTTTGCTCCCCTATATTAGCGAATAATCCGGCAAATGCAAACAAAAGGCAGGAATGTGTTTCCTGCCTTTTTTGTTTTTCCCAAAATAAACGCTTGGCGCGCTGAAGCCAGGCTTTGCCTGGGCAAGCGGTGCACCGGCCGATTAGGTTTAGCATGCGCACGGCTAAGTTTGGCGCCTTTGCCGCTATGCTGCTGCAAAATAAGGCTTAGCGTGCCTGAAAACACCACGGGCAAACTGCGCCCCCTGCCCCCAAGCCGCCCTGAAAGGGTTTGGCGCCCAGCCTTTGGATATTTTATGGCAGGGCTGGGCGGCAACGGCTGTGCTTAACGTGGGCGAAAGGTTAGGCGGCGCTTTGCTTGGCCCCTGCGCTGGACTGCTTTTGAGGGCCGCCGGTGCCCCCCTCGCCTACAGTGCCCAAACTCCGCTGCCGCAGTCCATGGTCCTTGTCCTGTTAAAACGCTTTTGCAAAGGGCAAAACCGGGCGCTTGGGGTTGTTTGGGCCCGGCGCGGCCAAAAAGGGCACAACAGCAGCCAAAAAGCATGCCAAACGGGTGGCTTGGGCGCCAGGGCATAGCGCAAGCTTTTGGCTTGAGCTGCGCCCGCCTTTGGATTTATGCCGTGTGGCCTGGCGTCCGCCCCTTGGCCACGAGCGGCCCCCAAAACGCCCAAATAGAGCCGCTTGGCGCAGGTTTTGCCAAGGGATTTCCCCCTTGCGCTTGGCCCCTGCACCCGCCGGTGCACCGCTTGTCTCGTTAAAGCGCCTGCCCCAAAACCCGGCAAGCATGCCTGCCCAAACAAAATCGGCCGGGTATCCCCCGGCCGCTTGGCGTTTTTGATGCTTTTAAATTTGCCCTAACAAAAACTGCATGTAATTGACATAATGGGAAAACACAATGCCCGGCTCCTGCAGTTCATCGTTCCAGCGTTTGAGCCATTCCAGCGAGATAAACCCATCATAGCCATGTTCTTTCAACAGCGCAAGGGTATCAAAAACCGGCACGTCGCCATAGCCCATCATGCGGTACTGCACCTGGTTATCTGTAAAGATAGAATCCTTTACATGCAAATGGCGCACATATTTGCCGATATTCTGGTAAGTGAGCTTCGGGGTTTCATGATAAAACCGGTATGGATGGTGCACATCCCACAAAACGCCCATGTTCGGATGGTCCACTTCAGCTAAAAATTCGGCCATGCGCACCGAATCGGCTAACACATCGTTGGTTTCAATAAGCGGCATAACCCCTTTTAAGGCGCCGTATTCGCACACTTTGCGGTAATTTTCCACACAGGCGGCAATGTCCACCTTCATGCCGGGGGCCGCTTTTTCGGTAATCATCACGCGCACATACGGGGTATTGCATTTTTGCGCTAAATCGATGTATTCACAGGCTTCCTTGATGCCCTCTTCCATTTTGCCTTCTACCCCCAGCACAGCCGAAGAGGATAAAATAGGCAGCTGCATATGGGCTTGTTTTAACTGCCCAAGGGTTTTATCAAGGTTTTGGGGCAAAAACGCTTTGGCCTGCGGCACATAAATATGCTTGCCAATGCCGCGCACCTCAATGCCGTCCAACCCCAAATCTTTGGCGGTTGCAAAAATCTCTTCCCAGTCCCAGCCTGGGCAACCCAATGTGGAAAAACACAATTTCATGATGATTCCTCCTAGCGTTTGGTTAATTTATCACCGTAAATGGAAATTCAATCACCTCTTCGGGTTCCGACGAAGCAGAGGAAGATTCTTCCGGCGCTTTGGATACAAAAACCAGCACGGTGTCTTTTTCCATGCTGACCATGTCCCCGGCCTCAAATTCGCAGCGTGTAACAATACCGGGTTCCACTTCGCGGTCTTCCAGTTCGATGATTTGGTATTTGATGTTCAATCTGTCCAGTTCTGCGCGCGCCTGTTCGGTGGTAAGCCCCACCACGCGCGGCATGGTAACAAACTCCGAGCCTTTGCTAATTTTTAAAGTGACCTTATTATCCTCCGGCTGGGCTTCGCCCTCGCGCGGGGATTGTTCATATACATAGCCGGCTTCGTAGTTTTCGTTGTAATTTTCTTCGGTTATAAACACAAACTGGCTGGTGTATTCCCGGTTTTGCTTAATGCTTTCATAGGTTTGGCCCACAAAATTGGGCATCACATCGCCTGTGGCAACGCTGCTGCTGGGCAGGTTGGTGTCGGGCGAGTCGTTTTCGCGGCTTAAAAAACCGCCAAACAACGAATAATACAAAAAGCTAAGCAGCACCGCGCTTATGGTAAACGAAGCCAGCATAATCAACAGGCTGCGCCCCTTAAACGAAGATTTTACATTCTTTTTTAAGGTTTTTTTGGGCGCTTGCCCGTTTTTGGGGCTTTTGGGTTCGTGCTTGGCAACCGGTTTGGGCGCGCTGGGCGCTTCGTCCACAATTTCTTCCATCACAATGCCGTTGTAAAAGGGCTGTTTGACGCTTTGGGCGTTTTGCAGCGAAATAATCAATTCCCGCATGGTTTGGGTACGCGCGGAGGTATCCAAACTCAGCGCTTTTTGCAAAGCGTGCGAAAATTCTATGGAAACGCTTTGGTTTATCTCATGCAAAGGCAGCAGGTTATCCCCAAAGCGGCGCAAATACGCCGACATGGGGCTTGTGCCCGAAAGCACCCGGTAAATCACGGCCGCCATGGCGTAAACATCCGTCCAGGTGCCCTGGAACTGGCGGATATCGTATTGTTCGGGCGCGGCAAAGCCTTCAAACAGTTCGGGGTTTAATTCGCTTTTTAAGCTGCGCAAAGGGGCTAAGGCAAAATTGCTTAAATACAAATTGCCCGAACGGTCGATTAAAATGGTTTGCGGGCCAATGCCTCTGTGCAGAATGTTGTTGGCATGGATGGTCGCCAGCCCTTCCATAAGGGGCAAAAACAGCTGTTTGGCCTGTTCCACCGTCAGTTCGCCGCCGTTGCGGTTGATAAAATCCTGCAAAGTGATGGTGGGCAAAAACTTATACACCACATACGCTGTGCCGTTTTGTTCAAAAATATGCAAGGTTGGCAGCAGGATGTTCACATTCAAACGCGAAAGCCGCCAGGCAAGGTCTACAAATTCGGACAAATAGGTTTTATACTGCGCCCCGCAGCCTTCTGTTGGCGCCACCTGGCAGGAATTGGGCACGCGGGCGCACAGCCGGTCGGGAAAATACTCCCGCACCTTTACCCTGCCGCCTTGTACCGTATCGTACCCGATGTAGGTTACGCTTTCCCCGTTGGATTCGAGCACCCGCCCCACAATAAAACGGTTGGCCACCTTCGCATAAGCGGGCAGAATATCCGCTTCGCGCTCGCGGCTGTGGTCAAACCCACAGCGGGGGCAAACCACTACGCCATCCTCAATCTCATGCATACATCCCAAACAGCGGTTGTACTGTGTGTTCAATCGTTTCACTCTCCAAAAATCAAAACGACAGCTTAGGCGGTTTCAATGGAAGCAGCATGCTGCAGCTGCAGATATTCAATCGCCCAGTCACGCAGCTTGAATTTTTGTATCTTGCCGCTGGCTGTCATCGGGAAACCATCCATGAACGCTATGTATTTGGGCACTTTGTGGCGCGCCATATGCGATTTTACAAATGCCTTGAGTTCGTCCTCGGTTACCTGGGCGCCTTCTTTTAACACTACGCAGGCCATAATCTCCTCGCCGTACTGTTCGCTGGGCACGCCAATTACCTGGACGTCCTGCACGCTTTCATGCGTATACAAAAACTCTTCAATCTCCTTGGGGTAGATGTTCTCCCCCCCGCGGATAATCATGTCCTTGATTCGTCCCGTAATTTTATAATACCCTTTTTCGTCCACAGTTGCAAGGTCTCCTGTGTGCAGCCAGCCATCTTTATCAATTGCCTGGCGGGTGGCTTCTTCCATTTTGTAATAGCCTTTCATAATGTTGTAGCCCCTGGCGCAAAATTCGCCCTGTACCCCGGGGCCCACTTCTTCGCCGGTTTGCGGGTCTACAATTTTGGTTTCCACCCCGGGGAAACTTCTGCCCACGGTGGATACGCGGTGTTCGATGTCGTCGTCGGTGGTGGTCATGGTGCAGCCGGGCGAGGCTTCGGTTTGCCCGTAAACGATGACGATGTCTTTCATGTTCATCTCATCCACCACCTGCTGCATCACCTTTACCGGGCAGGGCGAACCCGCCATAATGCCGGTGCGCAGCGAGGAAAAATCGTATTTGGCAAAGTCGGGATGTTCCAGCATGGCAATAAACATGGTGGGCACCCCATGCACGGCGGTGCAGCGTTCGCTTTGCAAAGCGTTCATCACCTTCACAGGGCTGTATGCGTCAATAGGCACCATGGTGGTGGCGTGGGTGATGCAGGCCATCATGGCCAAAACAAGCCCAAAGCAATGGAAAAACGGCACGCAGATGCACAGTTTGTCGTCGGGGGTAAAGGCCATGCCGTCGCCAATGCATTTGCCGTTGTTGATGATGTTGTAATGGGTGAGCATAACCCCTTTGGGAAAGCCGGTGGTGCCGGAGGTATACTGCATGTTGATGACGTCGTGGCAGTCAAGGCCTTCTTTGGCTTTTTGGTATTCTTCATCGCTTACCTGTTCGCCCATGGCTTTTACATCTTCCCACTGGTACATGCCCGGCACGCGCTCTTTGCCCACATGCACAATGTGCTGCAAAAAGGGCAGCTTGGGGTCTTTGTATTCCCCGGGCGCGCAGTTTTTCAAGGTGGGGCAAAGCTCGTTTACAATGGCAACGTAGTCGGCGTCTTTAAAGCCGTCAATCATCACCAGGGCCTTGGAATCGGACTGGCGCAGCAGGTATTCCAATTCAAACACCTTGTAAGCGGTGTTTACCGTAACCAAAATGGCGCCGATTTTGGCCGCTGCGTACAAAGTCAGCATCCATTCGGGCACATTGGTCGCCCAAATGGCCACCTTATCCCCTTTTTGAATGCCCATTTTTACAAAGCCTTTTGCCACGCGGTCGATTTCCTCGTTAAAGCTTTTCCAGGTGTGGCAAAAATCGCGGTCGGTGTATTTCACCGCGCACCGATCCGGGTATTTTTTTGCCAGATCTTCCATCAATTCCCCCAGGGTGATGTTCATCAATTCGCTCATATCCAAAACCTCCTAAGAATGTGCAAAATAAAATAAAAAAAGCCTTCGCCCCCTGTTTTACAGAAGACGAAAGCTTGTAAATAGCTTGCGTGGTACCACTTCTCTTGGTATAAAACTATACCCACTCTATCACATCTTGGCTGTGCGCCGCCAATGTGTTTCCCTATACCGGTGGAAATCCGTTTGCCCCTACTTGTTTCAAGGCAACCGCTCAAGGGTGAGTTCTTTATGCCCGATTGTACCGCCTTCACAGCAACCGGCGGCTCTCTGCACAAGCGAAAATAAATACTATTCCCTGTCTTAGCGTTGGCATATCAAATTTTCAAAATCTGCATTTATATTAGCAAATACCGCTTTGGTTTGTCAAGAACTTTTTTTAAAATTTTTTTGGGCGCCGCCGGTTTTCCTCACCAAAGCCATAAAGCGCCCAAAAAGGCGGGGGTGCAAAACCGCGGCAAAAAGGCCGCCGGCCCCATATCCAAACAGGCAGCGCAAAGCCAAGGTGCATAGCATAACCCCAAAGCGGGGCGGCACCCGCGCGGCACCACAGCATGCCCCCAAGGCTAAACGCAAAAAAGCGCCCTTCTTTGTTAAAGGCTGCTTAAAATGCCGGTATATTTGGGCAGGCGCTTGGGGCAGATGCTCGTGCCAGCGCATAAACGCCCAACACAAGGCCAAGGCGTAGCGCAGGGTTACAGCATAGCCCATCCGCGCAGGCCAAAGCGCGCCCAACCTCGCGCCAGGTATCGCCATGCGCAGGCACGGCACGCCCGCTGCGCCGGTTTGTTAGGCCAAAGCCATTTGGGCGCTTGCCCTAGTTATAAAACATTCCCCGATGCTACCTGCACCGGGGAAACCATACGCAAAATTAGTCTTCGTCCTCTTCTTCGGGTTCATCCCAGTTGTGCCAGACGTTTTGCACATCGTCGTTGTCTTCCAAATGCTCCAGCAAAAGCCGCATTTTGCGAATGGCGTCCTCATCCTCCAGGGTGGTGAGGGTAGAAGGGATGTATTCCACCTCGCAGGAGGCAAAGCTGTAGCCCATGCCCTCCAAAGCGTCGCGCACCTGGCGCAGTTCATTGGGCTCGGTGATGATTTCAATGGCGTCTTCGTCGTAATGGTAATCCGAAGCGCCCGCTTCAAAGCAGTCGTCCATGATTTTGTCTTCGGCAATGCCGGTGTTTTCAATGACAATAACGCCCTTTTGCGCAAACATAAACGAAACGCAGCCGGTTTGGCCCAAATTGCCGCCGAATTTGTCAAAATAATGGCGCAAATCGCCCGCGGTGCGGTTGCGGTTGTCGGTTAAGGTTTCTACAATCACCGCTACGCCGCTGGGGCCGTAGCCTTCGTAAAACAGGGTTTCGTAGTTGTCGCCCTCGCCGGCGCTGGACGCTTTTTTGATAATGCGGTCGATGTTGTCGTTGGGGACATTGTTGGCTTTTGCTTTGGCAATTAAATCGCGCAGTTTGCCGTTGGTGTTGGGGTCCCCGCCGCTTTCGCGCACGCATACGGCAATTTCACGGCCAATTTTGGTAAACACCTTTGCCTTTTGCGAGTCGGTTTTCTCCTTTTTGCGTTTGATATTGTTCCATTTAGAATGTCCAGACATTCAAAAATCGTCCTCTCCGTGTAAATTCCTTTTGCTATCATAGCATATCGGCTAAAAAAAAGCAAACGCCCCTTGCAAAGAGCGTTTGCCAAAACACCCGCTTTAGCGGTATTCGCCCAAAAAGAACAGCGCAACGGTTCCCGGGCCGGAATGCGAGCCGATGGACGCGCCGATTTCGTTCATTACAATGTCGGCAATGCCAAAGCGTTTTTTTACCAGCCCGGCCACATACTGCGCGTCTTGCTCACAGTCGCCGTGGCTAATAAACACCACTTTGTTTTCCCATTTACCCACCTGTTTTTCCATGTTGTTCACCAAAGCGTCCAGCGAGGCTTTGCGCCCGCGCACCTTGCCGATGTTGATTAAATGGCCTTCGTTATCCACATGCAAAACCGGCTTGATGCCCAGCATGGAGCCGACAATCGCCGAGGTTTTGGAAACGCGCCCGCCCCGGTGCAGATGGAACAAATCGTTTACGGTAAAGTTGTGGCAAACATGCAAGCGCAAGCCTTCTAAATATTCCACCATTTCGTCTAAGGTTTTGCCTTCGTCGCGCGCTTTGACAGCGTAATGCAAAAGCAGGCCCTCCCCCATCGAAGCGCACAGCGAATCCACCACCCGCACCCGCACGCTGGGGTAGTTTTCCATCAAACGCTGGGCCGCCAAAAGGGCTGCGTTGTAGGTGCCGCTTAAGCCCGAAGAAAACGCCAGGTACAAAATGTCTTTGCCCTGCTTGGCATAGGGTTCAAAATAGCCAAAAGCCGTTTCGGGGTTCACCTGTGAGGTAACCGGCATGGTGCCAGCGCGCATAACCGCGTAAAACTGTTTTACCGGCATATCGTTTTCTTCAAAGGTTACATAGGCCTGGTTATCCACAAAATAGGGCATGGAGATATATTCCACTTGGTTTTGCAAAAAGTATTCTTTGGGCATATCGCAGTTGGTATCGCACATTAAAACAAATTCGCTCATTTTGGGTACTCCTTCAAAAGCATTTGGTCCTTACAACAACATTATATAGTAATCAAAACCAAAAAGCAATTGCATTTTGGAAATGCATGGAAAAATAGGCGTTATCCCGTTATTTTGGAAAAAATTGCCCCTAAAAATTCTTCGCTGCTTTTGCCGGACGCCCGGTTGTAGCGTTTTAAATGCATAAGCGTTTCGGGGTCGCCGCCGATGTAGTTGATGCCCTCTTCGCAGCTTAAGCAGGCTTTAAACCCCAAGGATGCGATGATGTTTTTTGCGCCTTTGCCAATGCGCCCAAACGGGTAGGCATAGGTGTTGGGGGTGATGTTGCAATGTTCCTGCAAAAGGGTTTGCAGCTTTACAATGTCCTGTGTCAGCGCCTGGCGGTATTCTTCATCGGTCTCCCCTTCCAGGCGTTGGGCGCCCAAACGCCCGCTTTGCTTGTGCATATTGTAAGAATGGTTTTGGATTTCCACCAGCCCCGACGCGTGCATTTCGCAGATTTCATCAAAGGTGACATGGCTGTAGCTGACGTTGTGGTCATCCATTTGGGAATATTGCTCGGTATTGACGCCGATGATGGAAAGCACCGCTTTGACATTGCGCTCTTTTAAGATGGGGTATACATAGCTGTAAAAGCTTTCGTAGCCGTCGTCAAACGAAAGGATGATGGGCTTTTCGGGCAAAGATTTTTGGTTGTACACATAGTCGATGACTTCGGTTACCGTAACCGGGGTATACCCCTGCTGCAAAATATAGTCCAAATCCTGCTGGAAGGTTTGGGGGGTTACCACATAATCGCCTGCGCGGGAAGCGTCCTTTTGCACCTGGTGGTACATGATAATTGGCAGCGCTTTGCCGGTTTGGATGCCTTTGTTCACCAAAAACGCGTGGGTTGCAATGGTACACTGCACGCCGATAAGCGCAGCGATTACGCACGCCACCAGCAGGCATATCCACACTTTGTTAAGCTTGATAATCAAAAACCTCACCACTTTACCCAGTATTCACTCTATTTTATTAAAAAAGCCCCGCCGAATATGCACAAACCCAAGCCAAAGGCACGGGGTGTGTGCTAAGGCCAAGGTGTGGCGTAAGGCGACTGCGTGACCCTGCCCGCGTGGCGCGGGGTTGCGGCGGGCAAGGGCAAGATATGGGGCCACGGCGGGCCAAGGCAAGGCTAAACGCAAAAAAGCAGCCCCTTTTGAAAGGGCTGCTAAAATGCTGGCATATTGGGGCATGGCGCGCTCTGCGGCCCGGTCGCTTGGTTTTACAGGTTGTGTTCCTGCAGCAGGCGCTCGCGCTCGCTCCACAGGTTGTAAGAAAGGTCCACATAATAGCGGTGGGGGTTTTCAAACCGCTTGACTTCATCCCACAAAAGGTCAATTTGCTGCAAACAGTATTGGCGCACCTGCGAAAGCGGCGGGCATTCGTACACGCACACGCCCTTTTGGAAGATGGGCTCGAGCAGCTTTTGGGCGTAAAAATTGTTGAGCTTTTTGCGCTTCCAGGATTCCAAAGGATCAAAAATTTCAAAGTTGGGGCTGATGTGAAGCTCTTCGCCCCGGATGGTGACATAATCGGCGATGGCCTTGTCGGTGTCTTTGGAATAAAAGCGGTACAGCTCTTTAAAATGCGGGGTGGTTACCTTTTCAGGGTTTTCGCTTAATTTGATGGTGGGAATGTAGCTGCCGTCTTTGTTTTGGGTGGCCACCAGCTTGTACACGCCGCCGAACACCGGGTCGCTTTTGGAGGTGATAAGGTTTTCGCCTACGCCAAAGGTATCCACCTCGGCCCCTTGCAGCAGCAAATCGCGGATTAAGTATTCATCCAGCGAGTTGGAGGCGACGATGGTGCAATCGGGAAAGCCGGCGTCGTCTAACATCTTGCGCGCTTTTTTGGATAAATAGGCGATGTCGCCGCTGTCGATGCGCACCCCTTTGGGGCGAAAGCCCTTGGGCACAATCACTTCGTTGAATACTTTGATGGCGTTGGGGATGCCGGATTTGAGCACGTTGTAGGTATCCACCAAAAAGGTGGAGGAATCCGGGTAAATCTCGGCGTATTTTTTAAAGGCATCGTCTTCGCTGCCAAACAGCTGCACCCAGCTGTGGGCCATGGTGCCCATGGCGGGGATTTTGTGGTCGCGGTCGGCAATCACGCAGGCGGTGCCGTCGCACCCGCCAATATACGCCGCCCTGGCGCCCAAAATGGCGGCGTCGTAGCTTTGGGCGCGGCGGGAGCCAAACTCGAACACAGCGCGCCCTTTTGCCGCGCGCACAATGCGGTTGGCTTTGGTTGCCACCAGCGACTGGTGGTTGATGGTAAGCAAAATCATCGTTTCCACCAGCTGGGCCTGGATAACCGGCCCGCGCACGGTAACCACCGGCTCGTTGGGGAAAATGGGGGTGCCTTCTTTTACCGCCCAGATGTCGCATTCAAAGTGGAAATTGCGCAGGTATTCCAAAAAGCCTTCGCTAAAAATGCCTTTGGAGCGGAAATATTCGATGTCCATATCGGTGAACTTCAGGTTTTGGATATAATCGATGAGCTGTTCCAGCCCTGCAAAAATGGCAAAGCCGCCTTTGTCCGGGATTTTGCGGAAAAACATATCAAACACGGCGATTTGGTCGCCGCAGCCCTGCTCAAAATAGCCGTTTGCCATGGTAAGCTCGTAAAAGTCGGTAAGCATGGTTAAATTGCGCGGGTCAGTCCATTGCGTATCCTGCATAACAACTGCCTCCTGTAAAATGGTAAGGTCATGATAGATGTCAAGGCATCATTTGTTGGTATTGTTCCCTATTATAGCACACATTTTTTATAAAATCTAATACAATAGTGGCAATTTTCCCCTTTTTGCCTGTGCGCTTTCTGATTACTTTAAACGAAATGTATAGTATGATAAAACCATATAGAAAAAAGGAGGATGTTGGATTCCTATGCAAAATTTTGTATTTTACAACCCTGCCAAAATGGTGTTTGGCAAAGGAAGCGAAAAAGAAACCGGCAAATATGTAAAAATGTACGGCGGCACCAAGGTGCTTATCCACTACGGCGGCGGTTCGGTTAAGAAAAACGGCGCTTACGACGCCGCGGTGGCTTCGTTAAAAGCCGAAGGCATTGATTATATCGAGCTGGGCGGCGTGCAGCCCAACCCGCGCCTTTCGCTTATTAAAAAAGGCATCCAGATGTGCAAGGACAATGGTGTGGACTTTGTGCTGGCCATCGGCGGCGGCAGCGTTATCGATTCGTCCAAATCCATTGCATGCGGCGCTTTGTACAAAGGCGAAAACATTTGGGACTGCTACACCGCCAAAGACAAATTCACCGAGGTTTTGCCCATTGGCGTGGTGCTTACCATCCCCGCGGCGGGCAGCGAATCGAGTGACAACTGCGTGGTAACCAACGATGAAACCGGCGAAAAACGCTCCAGCGCAACCGATTTGATGATCCCCAAGTTTGCCATTATGAACCCGGAATACACCTTCTCGCTGCCGCCTTACCAAACCGCCTGCGGCATTACCGATATTATGATGCACACCATGGAACGCTACTTTACCCAGGAACCCAACGTGGATTTAACCGACCATTTGTGCGAAGGGTTGTTAAAAACCATGCTTAACAACGGGCCCAAAGTGCTGAAAAACCCCAACGATTACAACGCGCGCGCCGAAATTATGTGGGCGGGTTCGCTTTCGCACAACGGTTTGATGGGCACCGGGCGCATTGGCGACTGGGGCACCCACCGCATGCAGCACGAGCTGGGCGCCAGGTTTGACATCACCCACGGCGCAGGCCTTGCCATTATTATGCCCGCCTGGATGAAATACGTGTACAAGCTCAACGTCCCGCGTTTTGCCCAGTTTGCCGTAAAGGTTATGGGGGTGGATTACTCCTTTGACAACCTGGAGGCCGTTGCGTTGGAAGGCATTGAACGCCTGCGCAACTTTTTCCGTTCCATTGGCATGCCCACTTCGTTTAAAGAGGCCGGCCTGCCCTGCGACCATTTGGAAGAAATGGCCGAACAGGCCCTGCGTTACGATTCGATTGGCAAGTTCAAGGTGCTTACCAAAGAGGACATTGTCAACATCTACCGCCTGGCCGCTGAATAAAACCCGGCTTGCAAAACAAACCGCCCGCTTATGGAACTTCCATAGGCGGGTTTTTGTTTGCCCAAATAGGGCGGCATAGCGGGTGCAAACGAGCCCTCCCCCTGCAAGCTGGCCCCTATGGGGAACGCCGCCTTGCCGTCTATCAATTGCCCGCCCCAGTCATTAAATCTGCGCGGGTTTTGCGCCGCCTGTTTGGATATGGGGCTGGCGGGCTTTTTGCTGCGGTTTTTGCCGCCGCCATGCATTTTGGTGCGTGCCAGGCGCCCCCGGCGCTTGCAAAGGGCTCTCAGCGGTATTCGGTGCGCGGGTGCACCCGCTCTATGCGGGTGTTTACGCTGGTGCGCACTTGTATAAGCGGCACGATTTGGCTAGGGTCTTCAAACGACAAAAAATAATCGGTTTGCTGGCTGCGGATATAATTGCAAAAATCAAAAACATCGCAATCGTTTTGGTAAAGGGCTATGTCAATGGCATGTTCCATCTCGGCCTGGATTGCCGCGGAAACCTCTTGTTCCACCTGCTGCATTTTGGTTTGTATAAAATCCGGGTCGCCGTTTTGCATTTCCAATACGCGGCAGGTGTTGTTTACGTCTACCCACACAATTGGCGCGCCGTTTTCGATTGTCACATGCGTTTTAGCGCTTGTGGCAATGCTTTCGCAGGAAATAAGCCCGATATCCGCATCCTCTACGGTTACCACCGCTTTTTGGATATCCGAGCGTATCCAGTTGATGCCCCGTATCATATCCACATCGCCCTGGGCAACAATGCGCCCATCTTTTAAAAGGGTAACGCCGTCTACCACAATGCGCACATCGTCAAAATTTTCAATGGGCTGTACTTTTAAAATGGCGGTTTGCTGGGTGGGGTCCATATGGGATTTGACCACATAAAACAGCGTGCTCATAAACGAATCGCCTGTTTGCGCCACATTTTTAATGGTTTCTTCAATTTCCTGCGCGCGAATGGTGTTCTGCCCGATTTTGTTGGAGATGATATCCGAAGCTTTGGTAAAGGTGGTTAAAATGGAGATATTGGGATGGGTTTGGTGGTCGGTGTTGAAAAAATGGATGATTTCTGAAAACTTTTGGTCCAATGCGTTCTGCCCAATCACCAGCAGCCGGTTGTGGCCAAAAAACAGCGTTTGGCTGGAGCGCACCGCGATGGAACGGAACGCTTCGGAAAGGTTTTCCCCCTGGCCGGAAATAAGCGCCGAACCGGTTACATCGGTGTTGTTGTTTTCGCCCGAAGGCGCTACAAAATACTGCAGCGTTACATCAAACAAGCCGCCTTCATAATCCACCGCAATGGCCTGTATCAAAATGCGTTCGTTTAACTGCGATACGGGAAAACACCCGCCAAGGGATACGCACAAAACCGCCAGCACAAGCGCAAGGCTTATTTTCCGCATGGTTTTTTCGCCCTCCTTTTGGAAAATACCAACAACAATAGCGGCACCAAAAACACCACCGCCGCCAGCGGGATAAGGGTGCGCATGGCAAACAGAACATCGGCAAACAGCTTTAAGTTGCCGGCCAGCAGCCAGGCAAGGCCAAACGCCACAATCCCCACGGCGGCAATCAACACCGGTTTTTTCAGCTTGCCCGCCCAATAGCTTGCCGAAACGCAGGCCGCCCACACATAAATGGCGATGTTGAGGGTCCCCATAAAAATCCAAATGGATACATGGATGGCTTCCTGGCGCTCGAAAGAGAAAAATTCGCCGATGCTGGCCAGGGTGTAAAACGGAAAGGGCTGCGAAAGGGCAAAAATGCCCATCGAGCCTTCCACCAGCAGATAAAACAGCATAAAACCGGCAAAGGTAATGGTTACAAACGCGCAGTAGCCTTTGGCAAAACTGCCCTTTATGCTGGAAGCCGCCAGCATAAAAAAGGCAAGCTCGGCGGTTTGCGAAAGGCTTTCCAGCAGCCCGTATACCATTTTATCCAGGCTGCCCATTGCCATAGGCAGGTAATTGTACGTGTGTATAATGGGAAAAACCGAAAACACCGTAATGGCAAGCGACAAAACAAAAACCGCCATCACCACCAAAGTGCTGCGCGAAATGCCCTCCAGCCCAAAGCTGGCGATGACAGCGCCGGTTAAAATTACCGTAAACAGCACCGCCGCCGACGCCGACTGCGGAAACAGCACCGTGGTGACAAAATATTCAAACTTGGCGGCCGCTATGGCCGTGCAGGCCAAAAAATACAGCGTATACAAGCCGGCCACCGCGCTGCCGCCCACCCTGCCAAAGGTGGTGTAAGAAAGGTCCAGCACATTTTGCCCTTTGTTTTTATGAAACACAACAAACGCCGGCAGCGCCAGCAAAATGGCCGCTACAATCCCCGCCCCGTTGACCAAAAGCGTAACCAGCCCCGAGGTGCTTTTGCCCGCCTGCGGGATATAGGTAAGCGTTGTAAAAATGCGGCTTACCAGCAACAGCACCACAAGCTGGCGCACGCGTACATTGCCACCCAGCATATGCGTTTACTCCTTTCCTTCGCTTGTTTGGCTGGAACCGGGCATATTTTGCACTTGTATGGTTTTTTTGCCCAGGTGTTTCCAGTCCCGGCGCACCAGAACATCGCGCATATCCCATTTGGAAAACGGCGTGATGGGGGCCAAAAACGGTATGCCATACGAGGTTTGCGCGCACATGTGCACCAGTACAATCATGCTGCCCAAGGCAATGCCATACAGCCCCATTAGCCCGCCCAAAACAATAAATGCAAACCGCAGCACCATGCTGGCCTCGTAAAGCGAAGGCACCACAAACGAGCTTATGGCCGTAAGCGCCAAAATCATCACCATCGGCGCGCCGATAATCCCCGCCGTCACCGCTGCATCGCCAATAACCAAACCACCCACAATGCTTACCGCATGGCCCACCGGCCGGGGCAGGCGCAGGCCCGCTTCGCGCATGATTTCAAAAATAAAATGGATGCAAAGCGCTTCCAGCATCAACGAAAAAGGGGTGGTTTCCTCTGCTGCGGCAATTTTAAACAGCAGCACCGGCGGCAGCAGCTTGGGATGAAACGTGGCAACCGCCACATACAGCCCCGGCAAAAATACGCTGAACAAAAAAGAGGCGTATTTGATCCAGCGGATAAAGGTGCCAAAATAGGAGCGCTTGGAATAATCGTCAAAATTCTGGAAATTTTCCACAAACAAATACGGCACAATCAACGCAAAGGGGGTGCCGTCCACCAGCACGGCAATGCGCCCTTCGGACACTTTGGCGCATACGGTGTCGGGGCGTTCGGTTACGCCTACGGAGGAAAACAAAATGGAATCCCCGTCCTCTAAAAACGGCTGGATGTAGCCCGATTCCAGCACCACGTCCAAATCGATGGTTTTTAACTTGCGGCGCACCTGTTCAAGCGTTCTGCGCGATACCTGGTCGGTTTGGTAGCACATGCAAACATCCGTATGGCTAACGCGCCCCACTTTTAGCATTTCAAACACCAGTTTGGGGGTTTTCAGGCGCCGGCGGATCATGGTCATGTTGATTTTAATCGGTTCTACAAACCCCTCGCGCGAGGCCCGCTCGTTTACCTCATAGTTGGGCTCGCTTACCGAACGGTAAGCATACCCCTGCATGCCCAAAGCAAAGCCGTAGTTTAGCCCCTGCACCAGCACCGCCACAAACCCCGACATAATAAAGGTAAACAAATCCTCATAGGTGTGCACCACCGCCTGGTCGGTAGAGGCCACCATTTCGCTTTGCAGCCAGTTGGAAAATTCCTGGGCGGGGTTTGCCCCAAAGGTAAGCCCCGTTGCCGGCAGGATAAACGCGCGGTTTAAGCGTTCGCCGTTTACCATGCTTTCGCACTGCAATACGGCGATGTTCAGCCCGTCGATTTGGATTTCCCGGCAGACCAAATCCCCGGAATTGTCAAACAGGCGGCGGATATGGATGAGCATATCGGTCAGCTCGCCGCTGAGATGCTGGGGGTTTGTTGGCGCAAACGCCGTTTGCCCCGGTGGGTTTTTCTGCCTTTTTTTGGTTTGCAACCTGCGTTTTATTTGTTCTAGCATGGCAAAAACTCCTTTTTGTATACAAAAAGTGTGTCCGCTTTGCACAAAATTATCAAACAAAAAAAGGCACATAATCCTTTTGGGGCATGCGCATACTAACCCCATACAAGCAAAAAAACAAAACAACAGCCCCGCCGGCGTGTTTTTGCCCGCAAGCAGCCCCCTTTTGGCCCCGGGCGCTGAAGGGGCCGCCGGGAGCGTTTTCCCCTGTTTGGGGGCAAAATTTTGGTTTAAAAAAGGAACATCGGCTATGTCGTTGGTATTTATCCGCACGGTTTTGCTGTACATTTTAATTGTGTTTTCCCTGCGCATTATGGGCAAGCGCCAACTGGGCGAACTGCAGCCGTCCGACCTGGTGGTGACCATTTTGATTTCCAACATCGCCACCCTGCCCATCGAGGACGTCAACATACCGCTTATCTCGGGGGTGATTCCCATTTTAACCTTTGTGGCGCTGGAGGTGCTTATCTCGGTGATTTCCCTAAAATGGGACGGCGCGCGCAAATTGGTATCCGGCAGCCCCAAAATTATCATCCAAAACGGCGTTATCAACCAAAAGGAATTAAAAAAGCTGCGCTTTTCCATAGACGATTTGATGGAACAGCTGCGCAGCAAGGATGTATTTGATATTGCGGATGTGGATTTTGCCATTGTGGAAACCACCGGGCAGGTAAGCATATACAAAAAATTTGCAAAACAAAACGTGACCGCACAGATGCTGTCGGTCACGCCTAGCAAACAAGACCTCAGTTTTCCCTACATCCTCATCAAGGATGGGAAAATTAACTACGAAGGCTTGGTGTTATTAAATTTAGAAAAAAAGTGGTTGGAAAACGTATTGAAAAACGAAAAAATCCAGGTGCAGGATGTATTTTTGTTTACAGCCGACCGCACCCAAAAGTACTCGTTGATTAAAAAGCAGTATTAGGAGGGCGTATGTCAAGATTGGTAGTGGCAATGGTCATCATTGGTTTGATTATTGGGATATGCGTGTTCAGTTTGGTTTCCACCTACCGCATCTGCAACCAGATTGACGCGCAGGCCCAAAAAGCGTTGGAGTTTTACCTGGCCGAAGATTACCAAAACGCCGAAGTGGAGACCCAAAAATTAAAAAACCTGTGGCAAGAAAAAGAGCACACCCTGGTGCTGTATGTACGCCACAATGTGGTGGATGAAATCGGCACCAACGTTTTCAAGCTTCAGTCCTACCTGCAGTACCGCGATACCCCGCAGTATACCGCCTGTATCCAAACCATCCAAAGCCTGTTGGAAGACCTGTTGGATTCCGAAACACCCTTTTATTATAACATTTTGTCATCCTTTATCGCGCAGCAGGGTTTTTAGCTCATCCATAAAGGTGTTTACATCCCCAAACTGCCGGTATACAGAGGCAAAACGCACATATGCTACTTGATCGATATCTTTTAGCTTTTGCATTACCAGTTCGCCTATATGCAGCGAGGTCACTTCCCGCTCCATTTGGTTTTGCAGCATTTGTTCAATTTCATTGGCTGCACGGTCTAATGTTTCCAGCGCAACGGGGCGTTTTTCGCAGGCTTTTATCAACCCGTTTAACACCTTGTTGCGGTCAAATGCTTCGCGTGATTTATCTTTTTTTACCACCATCAACGGGGTGGTTTCTACAATTTCATACGTAGTAAAGCGTTTTTGGCATTTTTGGCATTCGCGCCGGCGGCGAATCCGTCCGCCTTCATCGGTAGGGCGCGAATCGATTACCTTGGTGTCTTCATAGCCACAAAAAGGACATTTCATGTTGTTCTCCTTCTCCTTGAAAAAAACTGTCTACCGTCTTTATCATAACATGTCACAAATGTGGACACAAGTGCCAAACGTTAATCTGCTATTAAATTTTCCACTACCTCTTGCAAAGTGCTTGGCAGCACCAGCCCTTGCCATAACAGGGCAAACCATTTGTTTGCCGTTTCTGCATTGCTTGTCACATCCCAAATTGCCGCTTGTTCTTCTACAGCATCTGTTTGCCTGTTTGCCAAATCTACACAAAAACCAAACGTTCGATAAGGGGAATCTTCCAGCTTCGCCAGAGATTCCACCAATCGGTATACCGCTATATATTGTGTAAGCTCCGGCAGGCTAACGACCCTCTCACGCAAAATATGCTGCATAACATCACCTTTTTTCTTTAATTTGATAACACCACAATTATACTAAAAAGTGAAATGTTAATAAAGAAAAAATCTTCGGCAGGATGTGACATGGTTCGACAAAACTATATGCAGCTTGCATAAATATGCGTTTTTTATTTTTACTTAAAAGATAGTGTTGAAAATTGCAACTGTTCTGGCCAAATTTTTTTAGCTTTGCGCTGCTAAAATTTTTTGCAGAAAATTGTTCGATTTAAACAATTGAAGTGGCTCCTCAAAATTGTGCCGGTATACCTCAATTACACTATATCCTGTAAACCATGGGGAGAATTTTTCTACAAATTGTGTAAAATCCATTTCGCCTTCGCCGGGCAAAAGGCAGTCCTGCTGGGCGGTGTGGTCGCTTACATGCAAATGCACAATGTTTTTCCCCATAGCCAAAAGCATCTGGTCCAGCTCCTCCCCTGCACGCAGCACCTGCTTGACATCCAACACAAAACGCGCTTGGGGCAAAGCGTGCGCCATCTGCTCAACAAAGGCGGCTTTTCCGCTTTTGCACCTGGCAACGTTTTCCTGCGCCAGCAAAACGCCGTATTCTTCGGCGCGCGCACGCAGCTGTTCAAACCGGGCAAAATACACCGGCGCCGGCACCTGGCTTTGGGCAAAATCGCCGTGGAACACCAGTATGGGCGCGCCCAAATACCGGCAAGCCTTAAAAAACCGGGTGTAAAGGGCTAAGCCTTCCTCAAAGCGGCGCTCGTAGTCGGAGAAGAATAAAAGCGGTTCAAACGCCGAAGTAAACGGGTGCAGCGCCACCACCCGCATGTTGTGCTGCTGCAGGATGTTTTGGATGCGCGCTAAAAATGCAGGGCTTGCTTCGGCAAAGGAATTGAAAAAAATCTCGATGGAAGGAATGCCCATTTTTGCCAAAGTGAAAACGGCTTCTTCGGTTTTCATCGGATACAAACAGGAAGTGGAAACCGCAGCTTGCATAAAGCCAAATATGCTCCTTTCTGCTGGAAAGTTTTGTGCCTTGCAGCGCAAAAATTTCTGTGTTACCCTTAATGTAACAAGGGGGTGATTGGGATGCGCCAAAAACACACATTTGCCCAGCATGTGCGCAATTTATGCAGCTACTCCAAGCATGTGTTGGCCTTAAGCCTTGTGCTGGGCGCTTTTTTTGCTTTTGTAGCCGCTTGTTTTTACAAATATGCTTTTACTTCTCCACAATACCATACATATCTGGCATGTGCAAATGCTTTTTTGCAAATTATTCCCGGCGTTGTATGCGTGGGGGTTATCTGCGCCCTGTTGTGCGATTTGTGGAGCAAATCCCAACAATAGCCAATGGGATTCCCCACACAACAACAAAAGCCGTCCAGCAAGTTGGACGGCTTTTTTGCATGTTACGCTTATTTTTTCTTTTTGCTTTTGGCGGGTTTGTTTTTAAAGTGTTTTTCTTTAAATTCCAGCCACAAAACCCACATGGGGCCTGTTAAGCAGATGGAAGAATACGCGCCCGAAATCATACCCACAAACATGGGGAATACAAATGTGACGATGGATTCCACATTGCACACAAAGGCGACCACGCACATAACAGCCAGCGCCAAAACCGTTGCAACGGTGGTGTTGATGGTACGGGTAAGCGACTGGTTGATGCTTTTGTTTACCAGCTCGCGGCGGGTGATTTTTTTGCCATACAGGCGTTCGTTTTCACGGATACGGTCGTAGATAACAATCGTATCGTTGATGGAATAGCCCAAGATGGTCAGCACCGCGGCAATAAAGCTGTCGTTAAGCGGGAACTGGAAAATAACAAAGGTGGCAAACACCATAAACGCGTCGTGCACCAGCGCAATAACGCCCATCATACCGGCGCTCCAGCCGCCGATGGTGCGGAAACGGATGCCGATGTAGACAACAATCAACACCGCTGCCACCAAAACGGCAACCAGGCATTTGTATAAAAATTCAGTGCCCATGGTTGCGTCCACGTTGGTAATTTCCAACTGTTCAATGCCGCTGTCCGGGAAGGCTTCTTTCAACGCGGCGGTTAAAGCGGTCTGCTCATCCGCGCTCAGCCCGTCCGCATCGGACATG
>CAJFVS010000043.1 GCA_904420505.1 Candidatus Alloruminococcus vanvlietii
GAATGTTTTTGTTGATACGGAAAGGAAGGACTGTATGAAAAAGGTATACCAAGGCAAAACCAAAGATGTTTATGAGCTGGAAAACGGCAATGTCATGCTAAAATTCAAAGACGACTGCACCGGCAAAGACGGCGTATTTGACCCGGGCGAAAACACCGTTGGCCTCACCATCGAGGGCATTGGCAGGGAAAATTTGAAAACATCCATTCATTTTTTTGAACTGCTCAAACAAGCGGGGGTAAAAACCCATTATGTCAGCGCCAATATCGAAGACGCCACTATGGAAGTGCTGCCCGCCAAAGTGTTCGGCAAAGGGCTGGAAGTCATCTGCCGTTTGGTGGCAACCGGCAGCTTTATCCGCCGCTATGGCGCTTATATCCAGGATGGCACCCCGTTGCCCGGCGGCTATGTGGAAGTAACCTTGAAAGACGACGCCAAAGGCGACCCGCTCATCACCTCCGAGGCGCTGGCAGCTTTGCACATTATGGATGAAAACATGTTTCAAAGCATGAAAGAGCAAACCTTGCGCATCACCAAACTGGTTGCCGACGATTTGGCCAAAAAAGGGCTGGATTTGTGGGACATCAAATTTGAATTTGGTTACAACAACGGCGAAGTGATTTTGATTGACGAAATCGCCAGCGGCAATATGCGCGTGTATAAAGACGGCAAAATTGTTGAGCCGATGGATTTAACCAAAATGATTTTAGGCGAATAACCTTTTTTACACAACGCAAACGGGCAGATACGAAATGGTATCTGCCCGTTTTTATCTATGTGAAACTTTCCAACCAGAAAGCCTTATGCCTGCCCAGAAAGTGCTTGCGCACCTTCTACTTCGGGGACATATTCTTCCAATGTAAGGGTTAATGTAACGGTTTGACCGTTGCGCAGAACCTGCATTTCCACTACATCGCCGGGGTTGCATTCACCAAGCAGTTCTTTCAGTGTGGATGCGTCTGTAACCTCCTGGCCGTTAAAGGTAAGCACGCAGTCGCCTACCTGCGCGCCGCCCTTGGCCGCTACGGAATTGTTTTCAATCTGTGCGATGTAGGTGCCGGTGCGGTCAACCCCGTACATCATCATTTGCTGTTCGGTGGTGATATCCACCAGCGAAACGCCCAGCTGGACGCGCCCGGTGACATAGCCTTTGTTGATAAGGTCGTCGATTACGTCTTTTACATCGTTAATCGGGATAGCAAAGCCCAAGCCTTCTACATCGGTGCCGCTGGATTTTGCAACAACGATGCCGATTAAATTGCCTTCGCTGTCAAACAGGCCGCCGCCCGAGTTGCCGGGGTTAATGGCTGCGTTGGTCTGCAAAAGGTTCATGGTTTCGCCGTCCAGTGTGATTTCACGGTCTAATGCGGAGATAATGCCGTCGGTAACGGTGCCGCCCAACTGACCCAAAGGATTGCCGATGGCCACTGCCAGCTCGCCTACCTGCAGGCTGTCCGAATCGCCCAGGGTCGCCGGGGTTAAACCGGTTGCATCAATTTTAATAATGGCAACGTCGGTTGTGGGGTCGGTGCCGATTAACTGCGCGGTATAGGTATCGCCGTTTTTCAGGCGTACTTGAATGGTTTGTGCATCTTCAATCACGTGGTTGTTGGTGACAATGTACCCATCCGAGGTCAAAATCACGCCGCTGCCAGCTGCTTGTCCGGTGGTCGGCTGCATCCAGAAACCGTTGTTGGAAACGATTTCGGTTGTAATTTCTACTACCGAATTTTCCGCTTTTGCGGTAATATCCGCCACGCTCAGCACATTTTTGCTGCCGCTGGAACTGCTGGTTTGCACAAGCTGTCCTGCTTGGTTGGTGGTTGTGCCGCTATTTTGGCCGTTATCCAGCGAGTTTGCCAGCATTACGCCGCCAAAGCTTGCTGCGCAGGATGCCACAATGCAGAACGCACACAGCACCGCCGCCGCTTTGCGGGTAATGAATTTTTTCTCTTTTTTCTTGCGCTCGCGCGGTTGCGGCGGGGTGGCAGCAGGTGCTTGGTAGGTGCTGCTGTCCGGCTGCGGAATGTACTGCGTGCCGTTGTACACGGTGTCCGGTTCGGCTTGGCTGTTGTAAGAAACCACAGGTTGTTCGGAAACATAAGAAGCCGAATAGGTTTGTACAGGGGTGGGGTCGGAATATTGGGGTGCTGTTGTATGGTTCGTTACGTTTATATCCTGTGCGGATTCGTAAGAATTGGCTTGTTGTGTTTGCCCTGTTACATCATTCTGGTTTTGATAAGGGTCTTGGTTGAAGGGATAATTTGTATCGTTATACATACGGTCGTCCTCCTTGTATGCTTTTGTTCTCTTTTTTGATTTGTCTTTAGTATATCCAACAATTTTGATTTGTGTTTGAACAACAATTGAATCGAACATGAATCTTTTTGGGGAAAAATGTGGAGTTGGGATGAACAAAATATGAACGCACGCAAGGCCTTTGTGATCCCATTTGCCAAAAAGTGATGCAAAACGAAACATCTTTCTCCCAAATTTTACCTGCAAGTTGTCTAACTTCTACAGAAAGCCTCTTTTACTTTTGTAAAACGCTCCAATTGTGTTTATTTGAAACAAATTCCCCGCCTGCAAAACGCCCCAAATGGGAAAGTTCGTGCTATAATAAAACCAAAATAAGACCCAGTACAGGAGGAAATCCATTATGAAATACGTAATTGTTGGCACCGGTGGTACCGGCGGGTGCATCGGCGCCAGTTTGGCAAGCGGCGGCCAGGATGTCACCTTTATCGCACGGGGCGACCATCTGCATACCCTGCGAGAAAGCGGCCTGTACCTGGAATCCGACCTCAAAGGCATGCTGTACATCCAGCCCGTGCAAGCCTGCACAACCGAAGAATACGACCAGATTGCAGACGTCATTTTGGTTTGCGTCAAATTTTATTCGCTTTCGTCCATCCTGCCGCTTTTGCAAAAAGCCAGCGATGAACATACGGTGATCATTCCCATTTTAAATGTGTACGGCACCGGGCAGCTTCTTTCCCAGCAGCTTCCCGGCAAATGCGTGCTCGACGGCTGCTTTTACGGTTCATGCTATATTAGCGCGCCGGGTAAAATCCGCCATGTGGGCAAGCGTTTGCAGCTGGTGTTTGGCCCGCGCAAAGGCCAGCAGGCCGATATGCAGATGCTGAAAAGAATTGAAAAAGATTTAAACGACTGCGGCATCGACGCCTGCCTTTCAGACGATATCGGCCGCGATACCTTTATCAAATACGCGCTTATTTCCGCCTATGCCGCCTGCGGGGCGTATTACAACGCAACCGCCGGGCAGATTGCCCAAACCCCGGAATATATGCAGACGTATCTGTCTTTATTAAGCGAAATGGACCAGCTTGCCGCTGCGCTGCACATGCAGCTGGACGAACCATTGGTGCAAAAGCATCAAAAATCGCTGTTAACCTTTGCGCCCGAAACCACCGCTTCTTTGCAAAAAGACCTTGCCGCCAACAAGCAAAGCGAAATCGACGGCATTGTGTTCCGCGTGGTGCGCTTAGGCGCCGGGCAGGGACTAAAAATGCCCACTTACCGCAAAATCGCCCAAGCATTTGGGTTTGATGAATAAGAATGGGAGGAACAAAAGAATGCAAAAATTAGGAGGCGTTGTGCCGCCGGTTGTCACGCTGTTTGACAAACAGGGGAACATCGATTTGGAGGCCAACAAGCAACAGGCGGATTTTTTAATCGCCCACGGGGTGGACGGCCTGGGTTATTTTGGCACCACGGGGGAATTTTTTTCCGTATCGCTGGAGGAGAAAAAAGCGTATTTAAAAGAAATTGTGCCGTATGTAAAGGGGCGCACCCAGGTGATTATCGGCATTGGCGACACCTGCTTGAAGCACACGCTGGAGCTTCTGGCATTGGCCGAAGAGCTGGGCGCGGACGGGGTGCTTTCGGTTTGCCCGTATTATGCGGTGTATGAAGAGCGCATGGTGGAAGCCTATTACGACGCTGTGGCCCAGTCCACTTCCCTGCCGGTGATTTTGTATAACTTCCCCAGCCTTACCGGCTTTTGCTTAATGCCTGGGATGGTAAAGCGCCTGGCCGCAAGGCACAAGAACATTTTGGGCATTAAAGAAACCATCGCCGACCCTTCGCATGTAAAAAGCATGATGGGCGTAAAAGAAGTTAACCCCGATTTTGCCGTATTCGGCGCTTTTGAAGACCAGGGCATCGGCCTGGCGGCTTTACATATCGACGGCTATATCGACGCCACCGCCAATTTCGCCCCGGAATTTACCGTGGGGCTTATCAAAGCCATGCACGAAAACGACTGGGCCAAAGCCGCCGAGTGCCACCGCGGCATGTGTGAAGCAATGGAGCTTTACAACTGCGCTTCCCCCATTTTCATCGGCGTAAAGGAAGGCGTTTACCAACGCGTATTCCAAGGCCGGGAATTTGGCGAGCGCCTGCCGGCTTTGCCGCTTTCGCAAGAGGGCAAAGACTGGGTGCATGCAAAACTTGTATCGCTTAACCTTATAAAATAAGGCGCGGGCGCTACAGCGGCCAAGCGCCGTTGTGCCGTATTGCAAACAAAAAAGCCGGGGCTTAAGCCCCGGCTTTTCTTTTATAATCCAACCATTTGCTTTTTTAACACGGCCGCGCCGTGGTACAAAATTTAAGCCTGCGCAAAGGCTTTTTTCTTCCAGCCGCCGGTAAAATAACGGATAAGCGAAATGGCAAGCCCGGTGGAAAGGCCAATCGGCAGGGCAATCCACACGGCGCTCACCCCGATAAAGGGCGCCAGCAGGTAAGAAAAAATCACGCGGATAAAGAAATTGGAAAGCGTGCTGGCGGTAAACACTTTGATATCCTTTGCACCCCTAAGCACCCCGTTGGTGGTCAGCATGCCCCCGCGCAGGATGGAACAAAACGAAATCCACACCAAATAGTTCAGCCCAGCCCACATCATCAAATCGTCCGGCGTGCCATCGATAAACATACCGATGAGCTGGCGGCCAAAAATAAGCGAAGCCAACACGGTGATGACAAAGATGGTCAGCACCATGTACCATGCGGCCCGGTAGCCTTTTTTGATGCGTTCAGGGTCGTTGGCGCCGATGTTTTGCGCTGCATAAATGCTCATGGCATTGCCGATGCTCATAAGCGGAGTGGAAGCAAATCCATCAATTTTGATGGCAGCGGTATACCCGGCCACCACCGACGAGCCATATGTATTGATAAGCGCCTGCAAAAACAGCGTGCCAAACGAAATAATCGACTGCTGCAGGGTGGAAGGGATCGCGATGCGCAGCATCTGCTTCAGGATGGGCATATCGAATGCCCTGGTTTTCTCCTCAAACGAAAAATGTTTGATTTTGCCATACAAATACGCCACCGATAAAATGGACGATACCGCCTGCGCAATCAAGGTGGCCCAGGCAACGCCTGCAACGCCCCAGCCAAACCCAATTACAAACCACAAATCCAGCACCACGTTGATGACCGAAGACAATACCAAAAACAACAGCGGGGTACGGCTGTCGCCCATGGCGTTGAAAATACCGGTCATAATGTTGTATTCAAACAAAAAGATGGTGCCTAAAAAATAAATATGCAAATAGGTTGCCGCATCCTGGAACGTATCCGCAGGCGTTTGCAACAAACGCAAAAGCGGCTCGTTTATTACAATGCCCACCACCATAAGCACAATGCTTAAAATGCTCATCGAGATAAGCGCCGTGTACATGGCGGTTTTCATTTCCCTTATTTTTTTCGCCCCAAACAGCTGCGAAATAACCACCGAACAACCCGCACTTGCACCGGTGGCAATGGCGATAAAAATATAGGTAACCGGGTAAGACGCGCCCACTGCCGCCAACGCCTGCTGGCTGACATAACGCCCTACCACCAGCGAGTCCACCAGGTTGTACACCTGCTGGAAAATGTTCCCCAATACCATGGGCAAAGCAAACAGCAAAATCGCGCGGGTTGGCTTGCCCACTGTCATATCTGTTGCCATAAACTACCTTCTTTCCTTTGCAAAAAATGCCCTTTTATCCAAAATTTTACACACATATCATTTCAGTGATATAGTATAACGCAATTGTTTTGGCAAAGTCAAGAATACGCCATACCCGTTTTGGCAAACCCAATTGGCTTTTTGTACAATTTGCGGTATACTGGATAAAAAGCCTGTTTGGAAAGGAAGTGCTCCTGTGCTTATAAAAACTTTGGTGGAAAATACCACCTGCTGTCCTCAACTGGATTGTGAACACGGCTTAAGCCTTTGGGTGCAAACCGCCCGCCACACCTTGCTGTTTGATATGGGGGCTGGTGCTTTGTTTGCCCAAAACGCCCAAAAAATGGGGGTGGACTTGCAAAAGGTGGATATAGCGGTTATCTCGCATGGGCATGCGGACCATGGCGGCGGGTTGGCCACATTTTTACAAACAAACCAAACCGCTCGCGTATATTTGCAGCAGCATGCGTTTGAAGGGCATTTTGCCAACCGCCCAAACGGCGAATGCGCCTATGTAGGGCTGGACCAAACCCTTATGCCCAACGACCGGTTTGTATTTACAAGCGGGCATTCTGTAATTGACGAGGAACTTTCCATCTTTTCGGGGGTGCCGAACCGCCGGCTGGCGCCTTCGGGCAACCAAAAGCTGCTGGCAGAGCAAAACGGTGCAAAAACGCCGGATGATTTTTGCCACGAACAAAACCTGGTGATTTTGGAAAACCAAAACCGGGTGCTCATCGCCGGGTGCGCGCACAACGGCATTGTGAATATTTTAGACCATTTTTATGCGCTGTATGGCAACTATCCCACCCATGTGTTGGGCGGGTTCCATCTGTACGACCGCGCTTCCAAAGAAAGCGAAGACCCTGCGCGTGTAAGCCAAATCGCCCAATGCCTGCGCCAAACCGGCGCGCAGTTTTACACCTGCCACTGCACCGGGCAAGCGGCTTATGCACAGCTAAAGCAAGAACTGGGCGAGCAGATGCATTACCTTGCCACCGGCGCCGAACTTACAATATAACCCTTCCCTTTGGCAAACAAAAAAACGGCACAGCGTTATGCTGTGCCGTTTCTTGATGAAAGCAAATGCTCTGCAAATTATTGGATGTCCACTTTGGTGCCGTAGTAGGTGCATTTGAGCAGCTCTTCCATTTGTTTGGGGGTAATCGGGCGCGGGTTGGAGCCTGTGCAGGCGTCGCCAACGGCCAGTTCGGCAATGGTGGGCAGTTTCTGCAAAAATTCTTCTTCGTTAATGCCAAATTCTTTTAAGGTTTTGGGAATACCCAGTTTGACATTGAACTCGTCAATCATCTTGCACAGGTTTTGAATCTTCTCCTGCTCGGTGCTGCCGCCCAGGTTCAGCGAATCGGCAATTTCGGCGTATTTTTTCGGCGCGTATGCCGCATTGTACTGGATAACGTAAGGCAGATAAATGGCGTTTGCGCACCCATGCGGGATATGCCCGGTGGAGAATGCCGCGCCGGTCTTGTGCGCCATGGAGTGAACAATCCCCAGCAGCGCGTTGGAGAACGCCATGCCGGCTAAGCACTGTGCATAGTGCATCTGCTCGCGGGCGTTTTTGTCGCCGTTAAAGGAATCTACCAAATATTCTCTTACCATCGAGATGGCTTTTAATGCAAGCGGGTCGGTAAAGCAGGTGGAAACAGTGGATACATATGCTTCAATCGCATGGGTCAAAGCGTCCATACCGGTGTGTGCTACCAGCTTGGGCGGCATGGTTTCGGCCAAATCGGGGTCTACCAAAGCGATATCAGGGGTGATGTTAAAGTCTGCCAGCGGGTATTTTACACCTTTTGCATAGTCGGTGATAACCGAGAAAGCGGTTACTTCGGTTGCGGTGCCCGATGTGGACGGAATGGCCAGGAATTTGGCCTTTGTGCGCAAAGTGGGGAACGAGAAAGGTTGGATAATGTCTTCAAAGCTGGTGTCGGGGTATTCATAAAACACCCACATGGCTTTTGCAGCGTCAATCGGGGAACCGCCGCCCATGGCAACAATCCAGTCGGGGTTTACTTCGCGCATCATTTGGGCGCCTTTCATAACCGTTTCTACCGACGGGTCGGGTTCTACGTTTTCAAACAAATGCACTTTCAGGCCGGCTTCTTCCAAATTGGTAACCACTTTGTCCAAAAAGCCAAAGCGTTTCATCGAACCGCCGCCTATAACCACCACGGCGGTTTTGCCTTTTAAATTCTTCAATTCATCCAAGCAGCCTCTGCCATAATAAATATCGCGGGGTAATGTAAAACGTGCCATAAAACATGTCCTCCTTTTATATTGTATCTTGCTGCAAAACAGTGCGAAAACCTCTGTTCAATGCCGATAAGTTGTGGTATAGTAAGCCCAAACCCTTTGGATGGAGAAAAACCTTATGTACCACGAAGATTACCTTATGCAGCAGATTCGCATGGCCACCCGTTTTGTAGCAAAGCTACTGACCGGTAAACAGGATGCGCTGGTAGAAATCCCCGAAGAAGCGCCCGCTTCCAGCGGCGAGCCCTTTTTGGAAACCACGCTGAAAAACATGGCCGCCAGCGGGAAAATCAACGAAGCGGAAAACCTTTTGTTTGCAAAAATTGCCCAAGAACCCCAGCTTGACTACCTGTATGCCGGGCTGCGCTTTTATGAGGCTTTGCAGGGCATGCAGGAGGAAATTTTGCAGCTGTACCATTTCTCCCATGAGGAAGTGCTGGAGGGCCTGCGCGATTTGCAAAGGATTTATCAAATTCCGGTTTTTGATTTCACAGAGTAAAGTGAATTGTTAATCTATAAACTAATAGTAGTCTATATACACCAAAAAATCAATAGGCTACATGTAAATTTTTTATAACAATATGGTATTTTTCCGGTTTTTGTTGATTTTTGGCAAAATTGCCCAAGCAGCTTTGGATAAAAACCCGGCGCGAAGCACCTTCACACCCTTTTCGCAGCTTGCAGCCCTGCTTTTTCGGCAAAGGGGCGGGTTTGCAAGCCGTGCACCCATAGCGGTTTGCCACGCCAATAATAAAATCCCGTAGAACGGCTAAAACAGCTGCCCTACGGGATGTTTGTTTTTCTATGCAATTTCCAACCTGCATGCAGGTTTTCGTTTTTTAAAGGGAACGCGGATGTAGGCAAAACCGCGCAAGCCAAAACAAAAGGGCATTCCTGCTTTATTTATCCAACATATCCCACGAATAGGAGGGGTTGGATACAATATACCGCCCGCCGCTTATCTCCAAATTGGCGCCGGTGATATAGCTGGCCGCCGGCGAACACAAAAACACCATCGGTTTGGCAGCTTCCGCCACTTCGCCTGCGCGGCGCATGGGGATAGGGCTCATATCCTGCATGCCGGCGATAATCTTTTCGGTTAAAGCGGTTTTAATTAACCCGGGCATTACCGAGTTAACCCGGATGTTGTAAGCAGCATATTCGGCTGCGGCGGTTTTGGTCAGGTTTGCCACCGCCAGCTTGGCCGCCCCGTACAGCGAACGCCCGGCTGTGGGCATAAAGGCCGAAATGGAGGAAGTGTTTAAAATAACCCCGCCACCGGTTTTTTGCATATGGCCGGCCGCAATGTTGGTGCCAAAAAAGCAGGATTTGAAATTGACGTCCATGATGTAATCAAAGTCTTTCTCGGTGATTTCACTCAGCGGCTTGTGGATATTGCCCCCGGCGTTGTTCAGCCAGATGTCAATGCGCCCGTAAGTATCCACCACCTGCTGGGCAAACTGCGCCAGCGCCTTTTGGCTTAATACATCCACGCTTTGGCAGATATAGGCAAGCCCCAGCGCATCCATTTCGGCTTCAAACGCCTGTATTTTTTCCAAAGAGCGCCCGCATACCGCTACCTTGCACCCTTCCTGCGCAAAAATTTTGGCGCATTCGCGCCCTATGCCGGTGGTACCCCCGGTGATGACAACCACTTTCCCTGCCAGCTGCAAATCCATTTGTATTCCCCCATCCTTTTTGGGGCGTCTGCCCCATCTGTTCTTTGGTTCTATCGCGCCATTGCACAGCATTGCCGGGCGCCCCAAACGGTTGGGCAGGCGCCGGCAAAATAGCGTGCAAGGGCTGTCTTACCGCTATTGTACCATAAATATTTGCAAAAAAGCCACCAAGAAATGCGCCCGCTTCTTGGTGGTTTTTCCAAAGGTTTACATCCATAGCTTCATAAATGCCAGCAAAATAAGCAGCACCCCGCTTATCCAGGATACATCCATCTGCCGCTTGTGCGCCAGCTTGTTGCCCAAACGCGCCCCCAACAGCACCATTGCCGTGCCAAGCGTAAGCGAAAGGGCTGCCGCAAGCCAGATGTTGACATCCCCCAAGCCTGCGCCAAACCCCACGGCAATGCCGTCTAAGCTTAACGCAACCGCCAAAGAAGCCGCCTCCCCAGGGGAAAGCTGCCGGGAAGCATCGCGGTCGGCTTCTTGAGGGTCGGCGTAAACATGCAAAATAAAGCGCAGGCTGGATACCGAAAACCGAAAGCGCTTGTGCAGGTTTTTATGGCGGCGTATACAGGCTTTGATGGAACTGTCAAACAGCTTGATAAGCCCCAGCAAACACAATATGGCAAAACAGGCGCCGATGATAAACCCGCTTGGCAGCACCGCCTGCAGCGCCATACCCGCCGTAAGAGAAAACAGCAAAATCCCGCTGCAAATCAAATTGATTACCAGCACCGAGGGCAAAGGGATATGGATTTTGCCGCTGCCGTAAGCAAAGCTGGCTACAAATGCATCCAGCGAGGACGCCAGCACCAGCATAAACGCCTGTAAAAGCTGTAAAAAAAACTGCTGCAACCGTTTTCACCACCTTTTTGCTTCTTTAGCATCCTATTCCAAACCCGGCAAACAGGTTCAAAGCAAATGGATGTATGCAAACGCCCAAAACCTGCCATACTAAACACAGCTTACTAAAGGAGCGTATGTTTTTTGAAAGTGCTGTTGGAAGAAAACGGCTGCATCGGCTGCGGGCTGTGCGCCCAAATTTGCCCGTATGTGTTCGGGATGGATGAAAACGGGTTTGCCATTGTGCATTCCAAGCAGGTGCCGTCTTTTGCGCAGATGCTGGCGCGCAAAGCCCAAAGCAGCTGCCCGGTAGCGGTGATCCATCTGTACCAGTTTGATAAGGGGGATTTATGAAAACATTTGCACAATTGTATCAAGAGGTTTTGCAAAACGCCCTGCACGACCCCGAAAAGCTAAACGATACCCGCGCGTTTTCCGATGAACAAAAAAACCAGCTGGACTGCCTGTTAAACCCCCAAAAACACCCGGTGGTCTGGCAGGTGGAACCATGCGATTGCACCACCCAGCGCCATTGTGTGGACGTTTGCCCGTTGAACGCCATTTTTGCTACGCAACCCGGCAAAATTGCCATTGATATGCAAAAATGCACCGGCTGCGCCCAGTGTATTGAACACTGCAAAGGCCATAAGCTCGTCGCCAGCCGGGATATCATCCCCGCTTTGCAGGCGGTGCGCGCCCATCAAGGCCCCACCTATGCGCTGGTGGCCCCCGCTTTTCTGGGGCAGTTTGGCCCGCAGATGACCCCCGGCAAACTGCGCCAATCCATGAAGATGATTGGCTTTGACGGCATGATTGAAGTGGCCCTGTTCGCCGATATTTTAACCTTAAAAGAGGCGCTGGAATTTGACCGCAACATTTTAACCCAAAGCGATTACCAGCTAACCAGTTGCTGCTGCCCGGTGTGGATTGGCATGATTGTAAAACTTTACCCGGAATTGCTTGCCCATCTGCCCGCTTCGGTCTCCCCCATGATTGCCAGCGGGCGGGCCATTAAACATCTGCATCCGGATGCTTTGACGGTGTTCATCGGCCCATGCCTGGCCAAAAAAAGCGAAGCGCGTGAAAGGGATATCCAGGACGCGGTGGATTATGTGCTGACCTTTGCCGAAATGCAGGATGTGTTTGACGCTTTGCAAATTGACCCTTCTTCCCTGCCCGAAAGCCAAAAAGACCATGCCTCCTATGCTGGGCGCAGCTACGCCTATGCCGGCGGGGTAAGCCATGCGGTAGCCCATACGGTGGAATCTATCCATCCCAACCGCGAAATCGGGGTGCACACCGTGCGTGCCGATGGTGTTCCCGCCTGCAAAGAGCTGTTAAACCAAATCCGCAATGGGGAAATCTCCGCCAACTTTTTTGAAGGCATGGGATGCAAAGGCGGCTGTGTAGGCGGCCCCAAACGCATTTTGGACCCTGCCGCCGCCAAAGAAAACGTGCAGGCCTATGCCAGCCAGTCGCTTTATACCTCCCCTGCCGATAACCCCTATGTGATTGAGCTGCTGGGCCGCTTAGGGTTTGACACCATCGACAGCCTGCTGGAAAACGACCATCTGTTTACCCGCCATTTTCCTTTGTCCTAAAACAAAGCGCCAAAAAGGGCCTGCCCTTTAAATAGAGGGCAGGCCCTTTTGCATGCAAACACCGTTTGGCAAGGCAACGGCCTGTTTGGCAAAAAGCGGCTATATATCCGCGTTGGCGGGCAAGCTGAGCATTTTGCGCACCGGCTTCCACACAGCCACCGAGATAGCGTAATCCACCATGCTGTGCGCAATGGTGCCAACGCCCACCAGCAAAACCACTGCGTTTAAAAAGCCGGCCTCGTAATAAGAAGCCGCCGCAAACCCGCCAAAGTAAAAAAAGGTGACGACAATTACTTCGCCGATGGCATGGATGACCGACAAAAGCAGCCCAAAACCAAAAAAGCCCTTCACCGATTTCATAATATCATGGCGTTTTTGCAGCATAACCGCGCCGATCACCGCCCACACCACATGGGTCAGCGCGCGCAGCGCCACAATCAAGGGCAGGCCGGAAAGCACAAAGCCCAGCGTAGTGCCCAGCGACACCACCGCCGCCACCACAGGGGAGATAAACGCCGCTAAAAACACCGGTACATGGCTTGCCAGCGTAAAAGACATCGGGGGGATGGTGATTTTGGGGAAAAACATGGGGATGACGATGCCAACAGCGCACAAAAGCCCTGCGGCAACCATGGTTTGGATTTTTTTAGTGGTGGTCATAGTCTGCTCCCTTTCCTGCATAAAAAATAGTCATATTACCTGTCTTGACAGATGATATGACTATTATATGCTTCCTTTCCCAATTGTCAATAGACGCCTTATTCAAAAAGGATTCCCTTTTCGCGCAATTTTGCGACAATTCGCTCATAGCTTTGCACATCCGGGCAGCGGATGGTGTGAAAATGCACCCCGCCGGTCAATTCGCTTAACGGCGCCGAGGAAGTGCTTTGCAATTTTTTTAAAAAGCAGTCCACATCATAACGCGAAGAAACCTGCAATTGGCCGCAAATCTGCCCGTACAGCTTGTGTTCAATAATCACATCCAATGCGCTTGCGCCGTTGTCCACTATAATATACAGCTCTTGCCCCACCTCATCCGGCCCGTGTTTGCAGGCGATGGTGTACAGGTTTTCGTCCTTGGGCTGCGCTTTTTGCAGAATATACCCGCGCGGGGAGGCAAATATATCCACGTTGGCTGCGCGCAAAAGCGCGATATCCCCCACAATAATCTGCCGGCTGACATGCAGTTTCTGCGCCAAACTGGCCGCGCTAATGGGTCCGGGTGCATCTTTTAAAATTTGCAGAATATTTTCCCGGCGCTGCTGCGCGTTCATACACAATCCCCCTTTGGATTTTTTATTATCATACCACAAAACGCCAAAAAGAAAAACCTCCCAAAGCTTGGGGCTTAGGGAGGTTTTGGTTTGCTTTTACAGCGCCATTTTGTAGATGTTTAAAACATCCTGCGCATTCAGCGGCACAAAACAGCCCGCTGTTTTGGTTGCGGCTTTTTGGGCCATAATTTCCAGCTTTTCTTCCCCAATGCCCACATCGCTTAACGTTTTGGGCAGGCCCATTTTGGCAAAGAATGCTTTGGTTTGGGCAATCGCCTCGCGGGCAACTTCCATCTTATCCAGGTTTTTGTCAATGCCCCAAACATTCACGCCGTATTCGTAAAATTTCTGCACGGTTTTTTCGCTCAATACATATTCCATCCAGAAAGGCGTTAAAATGGCCAAACCGTCGCCATGGGTGATGTCGTAAAACGCGGAAAGCTCATGTTCCATCGGGTGCACGCCCCAGGGCACAAACACCCCGTAGCGGATGATGTTGTTAATCGCCATGGAAGAAGCCCACATCAAATTGGCGCGCGCTTCGTAATTGTCCGGCTGCTCCAGCGCAATGGGCCCATATTCTATGCAGGTGCGCAAAAGGCCTTCTGCAAAACGGCACTGTACATATCCGCCCGGTTCGTTGTGGAAATAGGTTTCAATGGTGTGGCTCATGGTGTCGGCAACGCCGGCGGCAGTCATTTTTTTGGAAACCGTATAGGTATAGGTGGGGTCCAGCACCGACATAGCCGGTTTTAAGCATTCACCGCCGGTGCCCAGCTTTTCGTTTAAGGTCATATCCGAAATAACCGCAAACTGGTCCATCTCCGAACCGGTTGCCGCTAACGTAAGCACGGTGGCAATGGGCAAAGCATCCTGGATTTTAGAGCCGTCCACTACCAAATCCCATGCATCGCCCTCGTATTTGGCGGCCGCGGCCACTACCTTGGCGCAGTCGATAACACTGCCGCCGCCTACGGCAAGCACCACATCAATGTTGTGCTCACGGCACATTTGCGCGCCTTGGCGCACCGATTCAATTCTGGGGTTGGGGTCGATGCCGGAAAGCTCAAAAACGCTCATCTGGTTTTGCTTTAAAATCTGCAAGACCGTATCGTACAGGCCCGTTTTTTTAATGCTGCCACCGCCGTAGCAAAGCAGCACCCGGCTGCCAAACTGGCTTAACAACGAAAGTTTTTCCACCTGGCCTTTGCCAAAATACACCTTGGTAGGGATGGAATAATCAAAATTTTGCATGTGGGATGCCCTCCTTTTTTGTGCCCGGCGCCAAACAACGCCTTTTTTCATCACGCGGGGTTTTGTAAATACCCGGTTTTCATATGTAAGGCCGCAGATACCGGTGCAGGATATGCCCAATACGTATCTGCACCCATTTAAAACGCCGCCTTGCACCCAGCCTGCCGGTTGCCCCAGCGCCTCCGCTGTTTGGGCTTGCCTTACAAACAGCATTCGCCGCTTGTATGCTAAAACACGCGCCAATGGCACAGCGTTTTGCAAGCGCCGCACCGGCGGGCAGCACGCTTGTTTTTTATGCCAAGCGCAGCTGCGGACTGGTTGTGGGTTTATTATACCATATTTTCTAGCAAAAGCACACGAGGATAACAGCATTTTTATAAAAAAACTAGTAAATATGTTGCTTTTTCCCTTTGTTTTGTGCCATTTGGGCTGTTTTTTCATATGGTATAGCGAGGTGAAACAAATGGATAAACAAGATGTCCTGCGCGCGTTGGAACTTTCTGCATTGGCGTATGAGCTGCAACAGCCCCATTTTCCCCGTACCTCTTTGCGCATTATCGACGATTGCCCTACCGGCGTACAGTGCTACCTGCGCCGGCAAAACGGCGTGCTTACCATCACGTTCCGCGGTTCCAATTCGGCTACCGACTGGCATCACAACCTGGATTTTTGGAAAAAATGCATCCCCTATGGCAATTGCGATTCCAAAATCCGTGTGCACAGCGGCTTTTTATCCGCTTATAAAGACCCTCATGTGCGCGAGCGCATCCACCGCTATGTTACCGAAGATATCCATTCCATCCGGGTGATGGGGCATTCCTTAGGGGCGGCGATGGCTGTTTTGTGCGGGGTGGATTTGCAGTACAATTTTCCTCACCGCGATTATGAAGTTTATTTATTCGGCTGCCCCAGGGTGGGCAACAAGGCTTTTCAAACCTCTTACAACCGGCGGGTGTTTAAAACGTTGCGGGTGGAAAACGGCAACGATATTGTCACCAAAATCCCTTTGTGGATTATGGGCTACCGCCATGTGGGCATTCCCATCCGTGTGGGGGCGCCCCGCTTGCCGTTTGTGTTTTCGTTGCATGCGCACCGCCAGCAAAGCTATTTTCAAAAAGTATTTACCACCCTTATGCCTTAACTTCCCAAACGCTATCCAAAACAGTGCTTTTACTGGCGTTTTTGTTAGGCTTCTTTTGGCAAAGGCGCATGGATGGCTTTTCGCAATAAGCAAGCGGCGATGTCATCGACCTGGGGATACGGGTGCTCAACACCTTGCCCAGCGAACTGGACGCCACTTTAAGCGATTATGGCAACGCCAGCCTTTCGATAAAAAAACTGGATGCATAATTTGTAAATTTTACAGTACAAACAGCAAAAATACGGCGTGAGCATTTATCCTGCTCACGCCGTATGGCTTTTCTGTTGGCCTGCCACAATTGGGTTTTGCAATTGCCGGTTTGCCTTCGGCTTTCACGGCACCGGCCGGGTTTTTGGCATGTTTTTTGCACCGGCTAGGCCACCTTGCCGACAGGCATTTGAAGGAAACATTTATGAATACTGCAGCAAAAACGCAACATACCCGTTTTCATCCGTATCCACCGCCGCTGCAACCCGGCGGCCGTGCACACTGTAAAGCACGCCGTATTCTTCCCCGTTTTTCTGCGCGGAAAACAGGTAATATCCCAGGGCATCGTTGGTATCGGCCTGCAAAACCGATGTGAGCTGCCCGCTTTGGTAATGGCCTTTTATTGCAACCGCGGTATATCCTTGCTGGTGAATATCCTGCCGGGCCTGGGCAACCGTAGCCGGGCGCAGGCAAATAAGATACATTCCGGCAACCGCCAGAATGCCTGCAAATACCGCTGCCGCCCATTTGCAGATGCTGTGCGTATCCAGCCAGGGCGGCCGGATTTTTTTAACAAGAAGCACAATACCTGTGGTGGCCAAAAAACCAAAATACAGCCACACACGCAGGTCGTAAGGCTGCTGCCAGCCATACACGGCAATGCATGCGGAACAAACCAGCACAAGGGCAACCGAAACCGCATTGTTGATTTTTTGGCGTTTGGGCGAGGGCTTGGGCTTATCGCCGTTATCCTCCCTTATAAACCACATAAGGGCGCTTAAAGCCGGAAACAGCAGGATATGCAGCCAGGCGGTTTTGATTGCGTGGGCGTACAGCCAAAACTCTACGGCAACCAATATGCCGCAGGTGAGGATATACATGCCCAGCACGGCAAAATACCAGGCATACTGCTTAATAAACGTTTTCACCGTTTTCATTGTTTTTGGCACACTCCTTTTCCGCCGTTTCCAGCCGTTTTGCCGGCAGGGTAAAAATCCCAATAAGGCGTCCGCCTGCCCTCAAAGCTTTCACGGGCGGGCGCATTTTAAAAACGGCGCTTTATTCGATATGGATATGGACCCCGTTGACTTCTACCCCGTCGCTTGCGCGGATAAGGATATATTTTACCCCGTCTACTATGCGCACCTGCACCAAATCGCTGCGCTGGGGGTTCACACGGATTTGCACATCGGGCGTGTTAACCGAAAACTGCTTGGTATCCACCAGGTTTTGCACGCTTATGGCGGCGTTTTGCCCAAAAGCGGCCTCAAAGCGTTCTTCAAACGCCTGTTGGTTTTCTTCTTTTACCCCGCAGGCGTCTAGTATATGCAAAACCTCCTGTTTGTTTACCAAAAGCGGTTCTTCCTCTTTGGATTCCTTATGCTGCTGTATTTTTTCACAAAGCTCTTCATGCACGGTGCTGACAACTTCAAAGCTGCAGTCGTTTTCCAGGGTATCGCCCAGCAGGCTTTCAAAGGTTTCTTTCTGTACCGCCGCAGGCATGGGGGCCTCCTGGCAGAAAACCGCCTGCGTAAACGCCGAATGGTTTTGGGAAATATCCTTGCAATAATACAAAGCGCTGTAAATGTCCGCTGCGCGCTCGTGAAAAGCCGGGAACAAAAAGCCCATTTGGGGCGGGGCAACCACCCAGTCGGGCGAAAGGCTGTGGAAAGCGTTTTCGCTTACATAAAAGCTAAGCGCCGGGCGGGTGAGCTTTACCGGGCAGATGCTGCACAAAATATAGGTGTATACTTCATCACTGGCATCCTCCAGCGCTTGTCCATCCTTGGCGCGAAAAGGAACATCATAGGTGTCGTATGCCAGCAAGATAAGGTAATTGCCCTGCAAATCGATTGCCTGTATGGCTTTTTGGTAAAACGCCAACACCGCATCTTCCTCTTGCAAGGCGCTTTTGCGCAACGCCATAAGCAGCTTGTGTTCTTCGCTTTGCAAAACCTGCTGGGTGGAAAATTCCATATCCAGCAAATTGCGCCCCACGCCGCCCGAAAGCGTTTTTCTTAACAACTGCAAAAGGGTTTCCCCTTCCTCCTGCGACAGCATGGACAAAGGCTGCAAAAACTGCGAGACAATTTCTTTTTTATCGTTTACATAGCACCCGCGCACATGGGTGATGTTGGTTTTTTCGGGTTTTATCCGCCGGCGGATTTCTGCTACTTCTTTTTCGTTCATAGGTTCCCTCTCTATAATTGGTTTTGCCTGTTTAAGGCTTCTCTGGCTTTTTATTATAGCACAAATCGTTTCATATGCGCACGAAATTTGTAGCATGGGGCTTTTGTATGCCTTGCCCCAACGCCAGAAAAATCCCCTTTAAAAGCGGTTTTTCGCATCTGTTTTTGGGTTTTGGTTTTCATCTTAAAAGGAAAATCCCGCCCGATTCTTGACTTTGGCCGCGCGATAGCGGATAATATTATGTATACCCCATTGGGTTAGGGAGGCCGATTATGAGACAGTGTATGGATGCAGAAAATTTGCACCGCCGTTTGAAAAAAATTTTAGGGCAGGTGCAGGCAATTGACCGCATGGTGGATGAAGATGTTCCCTGCGAAGACATTTTGGCGCAAATCAATGCTGCAAAATCTGCCCTGCATGGCTGCGGCAAGGTGATATTGGAGGGCCATATCAAACACTGCGTGCGCGACGGCATTGAACACGGCGATGCAGACCAGACCATTGCCAATTTTACCAAAGCGGTGGAACGCTTTGCCAACATGAATTGAATACGCCCATTTTTCAAACGCCGGCAAAAAATTTCGCCGGCGTTTTTTTGTTTGCGCGTTGACAACATATACCCCTATAGGTATAATATACCTATACCCCGTAAGGTATAGGAGGCGTAGTATGGAAACATTACAAAATATGCTGGATTGGGGAGGAACCAAAAAGGATATCACTTTTTTGGCCATATCCGGCATCGCGCTGCTGGCCAGTATTTTGAAAGGCAGCTTTTTTCCCATCGACCCGGCATGGGTAGCCATCATCCTGTGCGGCATTCCCATTGTGCTGGAGGCGGTTATCGGCTTAGTTACCGCTTTTGATATCAAAGCCGACGTGCTGGTTTCGCTGGCGTTGATCGCATCAATCATCATCGGTGAAGATTTTGCCGCCGGTGAAGTGGCCTTTATTATGCAGTTGGGCGCTTTATTGGAGGACTTAACCGTTGCCAAAGCGCGCGCAGGCATTGAAAAGCTGGTGCATTTAACCCCGCGCACCGCCCGGATACTAAGCGGCGAAGGCGAAACCATCCTCCCTGCCGAGCAGGTGCAGGTTGGCGATTTGCTGCGTGTTTTGCCGGGGGAAACCATCCCGGTGGATGGGGTCATCCGGGCGGGGGAAACCTCTATCAACCAGGCGGTGATGACCGGCGAATCGATGCCGGTGGACAAAGGCGTAGGGGACGAAGTTTCCAGCGGCACGGTCAACCAGTTTGGCTCGTTTGACATGGAAGCCACCCGCGTGGGGGAAGACAGTTCCATTCAGCGCATGATTCGCCTGGTGCAGTCGGCCGATGCGCAAAAAGCCAAAATTGTGGGGCTGGCAGACCGCTGGGCCACTTGGATTGTCGTCATTGCCTTAACTGCCGCGGCGCTTACCTGGCTTATTTCGGGCGAGATTATCCGGGCAGTTACCATTTTGGTGGTGTTTTGCCCCTGCGCTTTGGTGCTGGCCACCCCCACGGCGATTATGGCCGCCATTGGCAACGCCACCAAACACGGGTTTTTGGTGCGCGAAGGCGATGCGCTGGAACGGCTTGCAACGGTGCAGAAAATCGCGTTTGACAAAACCGGCACTTTAACCTTTGGCACCCCAAAGGTAGTGGCCATACAAAGCGTTTTGCCCGCTGTTTCCAACGATGCGCTATACTATTATGCCGCCTGTGCCGAAACATGGTCGGAACACCCGTTGGGAAAAGCCATTGTTTCCGGCTTTAAAACCCAATTTGGCAACGCCACGCTTTCTTCAACGGGATTTCAAATGCTGCCCGGCCAGGGCGTATGCGCTACGGTGCAAGGCAAACAAATCCTGGCCGGCAACCTGCGTTTGCTGCAAGAACACCACCTGCCTTTGCCCCAGGAAATGCAGCTTGCCGCGCAGGGCTATATCAACAACGGCTGCACCGTCACTTATGTGGCGGTGGATGGCCAGGCTGCCGGGTTTTTGGCGCTTTCGGATACCCTTCGCCCGACGGCTGTGCAGACCATTGGGCAGATAAAAAAACTGGGCGCAGACCCTGTGCTGCTCACCGGCGACCATGAAAACGCCGCAAGGTATATTGCCCAGCAGCTGGGCATTTTGGAGGTATACCCCAACTGCCTGCCGGAAGAGAAGTTGCAGCACATTGAAGACTATGCGCAAGCAGGCAAACCGGTTTGTATGATTGGCGATGGCATCAACGACGCCCCTGCGCTGAAAAAAGCCCAGGTGGGCATCGCCATGGGCGGCATTGGCAGCGACATTGCCGTAGACGCAGCCGACATTGCGCTGGTCAACGACGATATCAAACAGCTGCCGCATTTATTAAGCTTATCCAAACGGATGATGCGCACCATCAAAACCAATCTCACCCTTTCCATGACATTAAACTTTGTAGCCATCATCCTGGCGATTACCGGCATATTAAACCCAGTGGTGGGGGCGCTAGTGCATAACGCCGGCTCGGTGGTTGTTATTTTCAATTCCGCGTGGCTTTTAAAATGGAGGAAAAAAGCGGGATAGCCATTTTGCCGTTTTTCTGCGGCGTTGCTGTGTTTGCAGGCGCTTTGTATGATTTTGTAAAAGAAAAGAACGGCAAGGGACCCCATAAAATGTATGCAATTGCCTTGGCCACCGGCGCTATTTTGGCTGTTGGCATGGTGATAAAAACGCTGTTTTGGGGCGTCTAAGCGTTTAAGTGCCCTTTTAAGCTGCCCTTTATAGCAAACAACAAAAAAGCGGAGGATTTTTCCTCCGCTTTTTTGTGCAAAATTTGTAAAGTATCTTGACAACTAAAGGTTACAGTTGTAAACTATATAAAGTTACAATTGTAACTTTATAAGATGCTCCCCTCTCCCCCTTGCCGGTGTTTGCCGCCCGTGGCAAACGGCTTTGTTAGCAAAACGGCTTGCAGTGGTATTGGGGGTTGTGCAAGGGATGATTTTTTAAGGATTGCGCATACTAAAATTGCAAAATGCACGCAAATTTTCCCAGCCTTTCGCCGCTTTTTGTTCCCGGCGTGGCCCAAGCTGCAATTTGCGCCCAAAAATGTACTTTCCGGCGCCCGCTTTTGTTGCAGGCAGGTAGGCCAAAACGCAAAAGGCCGCGGTAGGGGCCATATTATGTACCGCCGCCGGCTGGCGGCGGCGAAAAACCTGCGTTAAAAGGTTACAACGGCTTCGCAGCAGCGGTAATCGGTATCCACATTGTGGGCGATAAAACGCGCTTTAAAATTGCGTGTATTGCACATTGCCTGTGCGGACCCGCTGGAAACATCCAAATCCTCGGGAACAACAAACTTAATGCATTTTACCAGCACATCGCGGTAGCTGGAGAAATTGTGCGCGGGGATGGTCATGGTTTTCATACCGCGCTGGTATTCGGTGCCGTTCTGGTCTACTTCGGTTAAAATAGCAGCCAAAGCAACCCGTTTACCCGGGCAGACGTTTGTAATCGTCACATCCATTTGAATAATCCGGCCAAGCGATTCCAAGTAAACATCGCCCATATCCACAACAATGGAATCCGAACAGCCTTCGGCGGTAAAGTCTACCGGAACCGGGCATTCTTCGGGGTTTACAACAATGTCGCATTCTACATCCACAGTGGGTTCGGGGAAGTCTACGACATTGCCTTCGGTATCGGTATAATCAATGGAGGCGTTGACCAATTTGGTGCCGGGGGTTTGCGCCGTATGGCGGATAAAGAATTCCAAAGCGGCGCTTTCCGGGGCGCTTACACCCAATTCCGGGATGGTCCAGCGCAGCGAAGTGGAATCGATCATGGTTGCACTGCCCACGTTGGGGTTTAAAATGCTGGTGATGACAAAATCGGAATTGACCACTTCGTTGATTTCGATGTTGGTAGCGCCGGTTTTGGAAATATTGGCCGCCAGTTCGGCAAACAGGTCTTCCAAATCCTGCTCATCAGGTGTAACCGAAACGTGCGAAGCAGCGGGAGGGGTGGCCCATTCGTTGAGCGCGGTTACATCTAGCCCATCGGAACCGATTAAGCCGATGCAATAAATAATAATGCCCTGCGCTTTTGCAGCGGCTGCCACAGGGGCCGGAGGCGCGCCGACTGTGGTGTTGCCGTCGGTAAACATCACGATGACTTTGGCGTTGCTGGAGCTGGGGTCAAACAGTGCAATCGCTTTGTTAAACGCATCGGCATGGTTGGTGCTGCCGCCAGCTACCAAAGAGTCTGCTGCGCTTTTTAAGTCCGCTACCGAGGTAATCAATTGGGTATCCTGGGTGGCGGTGTTGGCAAAGCTGACAATGCCAATGCGGCTGCCCGAGCCGATTTCGCCGGAAGGCTGGCCGCCGGTTGACTCGGAAATGATATCGATAAAGGTGTTTACACCGGTTTTCATGCTGGCAAGCGGCGTGCCGGCCATACTGCCGGAACGGTCGAGCACCAAAGCGATGTCGGTGGGGTTGCTAATGATGTCCGGCGCGGCAGTCAGTGCAAGGGTGACCCGTAAAGAGCCATCGCATTCAATGGACTGCGCGCTAATTACTTTGTTGGAATTGGTAATGCCTATTCTATATCCACAAAACAGCTTGGTTGTCAGCAGATAATCGTCCTCAGCCTTGTGACGAGCCGGGGCTTTCTTGTTTTTCTCCATTTTGGCCTGTACCCGGTCAAA
>CAJFVS010000044.1 GCA_904420505.1 Candidatus Alloruminococcus vanvlietii
AACCCGCCGGGGCAGCGCGTGGTTACCATGAATATGGACGACCATTCCGTTGCGCTTGACCAGACGTATCTGGTGGCGGTAAACGAACACTACCTCAACGACGAATACATCCGTGCGGCGTTTGGCGCGCTGGAAACCCAAACGCGCGAAAATTATCTGGCGGATATGGTGTACGATTATATCCGCATGGACCCGCAGGGGATTTCCAGCAGCGATATGCGTTTAATCCCGGTTCCACAGGCAAAAAACCAATAGAAAGAAGAGAAAACGATGGCCAGAAAAATCATTGTGCTAGACGACGACCCGACCGGCATCCAGTGTGTGCATTCGGTGCCGGTGTACACCTCTTACAACGACGAAGTATTTGACCAGATTTTTAAAGACACCCAAAACAAAATGGCCTTTGTGCTAACCAACTCGCGCGCGTTTACAGCCGCACAAACCGCCGCGGTGCACGAACAAATTGCCAAAAGCCTGGTAAAAGCCGCGCAAAAAGCAGGGGGCGACTACCTGCTTATCTCCCGCAGCGATTCCACCCTGCGCGGGCATTACCCGTTGGAAACGGACGTTTTACGCAAAACCATTGAAGAAAATTCCAGCGTGCGCTTTGACGGGGAGATTTTGTGCCCGTTTTTCTTGGAAGGCGGGCGCATTACCAAAAATAACATCCACTATGTGCTTATCGACGGCAAGCCCGTGCCCGCGCACGAAACCGAATTTGCAAAGGACAAAACCTTTGCGTTCCACCATTCGGATTTGACCCAGTATATTGAGGAAAAAACAAACGGCGCGGTAAAGGCAGAGGACGTCAAATGCATAAGCCTTCAAATGCTTAGAAGCGCCGACACCACCCCGGTTTACGACCTGTTGATGGCCTGCAAAGGGGACAAAGTGGTGGTAAACGCCGAAAATTACGCGGATTTGGAAGCGTTTGTAGCCCAACTGGAACGCGCGCTGGATGCAGGGCGCCATTTTATGATGCGCACGGCGGCTTCCATCACCCGGGTGCTTTCGCACATGCCGCCCAAGCCCTTGCTTACCAAAAAAGACTTAAACCTGGACAACAGCGAAAACGGCGGGCTTATCATTGTGGGCTCGCATGTCAAGCGCTCCAGCGAGCAGCTCCAAATGCTGAAAACCTTTGAGCGCGCGCGCTTTTACGAATTTGACGTAGAGCGCGTGCTAAACGCTTCCACCCGCGAGGATGAAATTTTAAAAGCGGCCGCCTTTGCAAGCCAAACCATGCAGCAGGGCCTTACCGCGGTGGTGTACACCAAGCGCACGTTGATTAGCGCGCCCGACCCGGAGGCTTCTTTAAAAATTTCGGTGAGCATCTCGGATGCGCTGGTTTCGCTCATCGACCATTTGACCGCCACCCCGCGCTATGTGTTGGCAAAAGGGGGCATTACCTCCAGCGACGTGGGGGTAAAGGGCTTAAAGGTACAAAAGGCCATGGTGTTAGGACAGATTAAACCGGGCATTCCCGTGTGGCTTACCGGGAAAGAAAGCCGGTTCCCCAACAAAGGGTATATCATTTTCCCGGGCAATGTGGGGCAGAAGGAAACCCTTTTGGAAATTGCCAGGGAACTGGATGCATAACGGCTGCTCTGAAGGCAGTATGGATATGCTTGAAAAAGAAGAGGACTATGAAAAAATTTATAAAAACTGCATTGGCTAATATCCTTTTGCTATGCATGCTGTTTGGCGGCTGCACAGCACCGTCCGCGCCGGAGAGCACTTCTTCCGCTTTGCCGCAAAGCAGCCGAGCAGGCGCACAAAGCCAGGTAAGCAGCGTATCTTCGGCAGCCGGGCCGCAAAGCGGGCAGGATAACCTTTGGCTGCAAGAGCCGCAGGTAGGGGATATATACTTGCAGAAAAGTGTGCAGGAAAACTATGTAGTGTATGCCAAGATGGAAGGCAGTTCGAATAAACTTGTCGAAGAAATTGGTTCGCTCATCTGGCTGGCAATACGAGGCTTCCATAACGCGAGCGGGGTATACAAAAATGTAGAAGATATTCCGGAAATCCAAACCGTTCAGGAGTTTTGGGGGCTGTTAAATCCTGAGGGAAAAACCGATTTTGGCTCAAAAGAAGGAACCTGCCCCCCCTTTGGTTTGGGTGCAGTACCAAAATTATTCGCTCACCGGCACACCGCGCGGCAGCGCGCGGCCCCAATATAAGGACGTGGTCTTGTTTGTAAGCGCCCAAAACCCCGAAAACATGGTTCTGGCCCGCCAGCCGATTGACGAAAGCGGAAAATGGGAAGTGTTCGAACTGGAGGGATTCGGCGGCTGGCTTTGCTGTGAAATGGATATGATATATCGAATGCAATTGGGTGTGCAAGCTTAAACCGGTTATATCTGGTTATAAAATAACAATTGTAAAACAAAAGGAGAGGGATTTTTTATGAAAAAGGTAGCCGTTATCCATACCAGCGCGGTGTCGCTGGACTATTTGAAAGGCTTATTCCAGGAAATCATGCCGGATGTGGAGATGATCAACATCATCGACGATTCGCTTCTGGCAGAGGTAAGCTCTGTCGGGCACATCACCCCCAACATTGTGCGGCGCATCTGCAACTACGCGCAGGAGGCCGAACGCCTGGGCGCGCAGGTGATTTTGAACCAGTGCTCTTCTGTGGGCGAAGCCTGCACCATTGCGCGCAACGTGGTAAGCGTGCCGTATGTAAAAATTGACGAGCCGATGGCGGCCAAAGCGGTGGAGCTGGGGGGAAAAATCGGCGTAATCGCCACGGTCAAATCCACCGTAGCCCCCAGCTGCAAGCTTATTGAAGACACCGCCAAACAAGCGGGCAAACAGGTGTGCGTAACCCCTTACCTGGTGGACGGCGCTTTGGACATTTTGATGAAGGAAAAAGACAAAGCCAAACACGACCGCCTGGTGTTAGAGCAGATTGAAAAAGCCGCTAAGGAAAACGACGTGGTGGTGCTGGCGCAGGGCTCGATGGTGGGCATGCTGGATTTGTGCAAGCATATTGACAAACCCGTGCTGGCAAGCCCCAGAATGGGCGTGGAAAACGTGAAAAAGGTGCTTGATTCCCTGCAGTAAGCCGTTTTTGGCCCTTTATACGGGCGCCTGTTTGAAAAGCGGCAGCGGCTGGGCTTTTCTAGCAGCAAAAGCCGCGGCGTTAAAAGCGTAGTTTTAAGAAGACAAACAGAGGGGCAGCCGTACAACGCCCCATAAAAAGTTTCTTATCGCACCGCGGCGTTTAAAAAGGCTTTATTTTACAGGAAAGGAATGCAACAACATTGCCGGTTACAATACGCGCGTTTACCCCGCAGGACATCGCCCCCGCCATTGCCATTTGGAACGAAGTGGTGGAAGAAGGGGTTGCTTTCCCGCAGGTAGAAACGCTGAATGAAACAAGCGGCATGGCGTTTTTTACCGAACAGTCCTTTACCGGGCTGGCGGTGGACGACGATACCCAAAAGGTTTTGGGCCTGTACATTCTGCACCCCAACAATGTAGGGCGCTGCGGGCATATCTGCAATGCAAGCTATGCGGTGGCTTCGGGCAGCCGGGGCAGGCATATCGGCTACAAGCTGGTGGAGCATTCTTTGCAAAAAGGCAAGGAGCTTGGGTTTTCCATCATGCAGTTTAACGCGGTGGTGGCCACCAACCAAAGGGCTTTGCATTTGTACCAAACGCTGGGTTTTGTAAAGGTGGGGGTTATCCCCAAAGGTTTTTCTACAAAAAACGGCCGGTATGAAGATATCGTAGTGCATTACAAAACGCTGTAATACAATCCCCCTAAAGCGGCATGCTTTGGGGGATTTTTTATGCTACAAATGTTTGGGCAAGGCGCTTTTACAGGGAAAGGCGCCTAGTAAAAACGGCTGGGCAAGCCAAGCCAGCCGCCCGGATGCCCGGTTTGCCGGCTGCGCTTGCGCGGCGCTGTTGATTTTGTTTTTGGCGGCAATTGTATAAAATGGAAAAAAACGCGCCATACTAAATGCAAACCAACAAAATTTGGAGGAAATTCATGAAAAAATTTTGTATATTGTGTTTGGCATTTTTGGTATGTGCAGGCTGCCTGCCGGCATATGCGCAAACAACCGGTTACCAAACAACAGGCTATTTTTATGTAAACGATTTGTCCGCCCCATCCAACTTGAATGCCCAGCAATTGCAGGCCGGGCTTTTAGGGCAGCTAAAGCCTTTGGCGTCTGTTTTTGTGCAGGCGGAAAAAGTATATGGGGTAAACGCGGTGTTTTTGTCCTCCTTGGCGGCTTTGGAAAGCGGCTGGGGCAAACACTGCTATGTTGGGCAGAACAATCTGTTTGGCTTTGGTAGAAAGGATTTCCAAAGCTATGAAGAATGCATCTTTTTTGTGGCGCAAAAGCTCAGGCAAAACTATTTGGATGCAAACGGATGCTATTACAACGGCGTGAGCATCTGGGGCGTGAATGTATGCTACAACGGCCAAAACGTATGGGTGCAGCGGGTTGCCGGCATTATGAACGACGTGCAGCGGCGTATCCTAAAGGCGATGTAGCTGCCCTAAAAGCGCCAAAATATCGCCAAAATAGGCGGCCTTGCAGATTGCAGGGCCGCTGTTTTTTGCAAGCGCAAAAGCTTTTGGGAAAACGCAGCGCTCGCAGGCTTTTGGTAAAAGGGCCGGCGGCATAAGGGGGGCAACAGGTGCGTTTTTACCGTTTGGAGGCATCCGGCAGGGGCAATGCGTTACGGCTTTGGGCAAAGCGCAGCAAAAACGGCCTTTTGCCCACAACATTGGTTTGCAAAGTGAAGGCGTTTTGCCCATCCCGCTGCATGGCGGCAAACCCGCGCCAAAAGGCGATCCCGCCGCGCCGGGTAAAGCGGCATGGGGCTGGCGGAGGGCTGCGCGTAAACCAAAACGTATCTCCCATGCGCGGGACCGCCAAAAGCTTGCCTGCAAAAAGCGGGCGGGCGCAAAGGGGCGGCATGTGGGGGCGTGCCTGGCCGCCTGGCTTTGCAAAAGCCTATCCAGCCCGGATGTGCTGGTTTTTAGCGGCATTTTTGCCAAAAAAGCCCCGCAGATGGGCAGATGCTGCCTTACATAGGCAAAATTTTTACAAAACAAGCGCCAAATGCGATTGTATTGCAAACCAACCCATGCTATACTGGCTATCGGAATTTTTTGCGGAGGCGATGGTATGACAGGGGCAGAAATTGTCATTTTGGTTGTGGAAATCATCGGTACCATAGTGTTTGCGTTTTCGGGCATATTGGTGGCGATGGAAAAACGCCTGGATTTTTTTGGCATAGGCTTGCTGGCCTGCACCACGGCGGTGGGCGGGGGGATTATCCGCGATTTGGTGCTGGGCAACACCCCGCCGGTGGCGTTTCGCTCGCCCATATATTTAATCACCGCCATTTTTACAGCGGTGGTCGCTATGGTGCTTATCCGCATCAATATCGACTTTGTGCGCTCAGGGCGGTATTTATCGCTTATGCCGCTGGTTACGTTTTTGGATGCGGTGGGTCTGGGGATTTTTTGTGTAGTGGGTGTGCGCACCTGTTTGCAGATGGGCTATGGCGACAATGTGTACCTGGTGGTGTTTGTGGGCATGATTACCGGGGTAGGCGGGGGCATGCTGCGCGATATTATGGTAAGCCGCACCCCGCAGATTTTGCGCCGCGAAATTTACGCCACCGCCGCTATCATCGGTTCGCTGCTGTATTATTATTTGCGTATGCTCATCCCGGATATGGTTGCGTTTTTTACTTCCGCCTTGGCGGTAATTGCCATCCGGTTGTGGTCTATCAAATTCCATATCAATCTGCCAAAGCCCGCCAAAAAATAAAGGCCCTGTTTTGAATAGGGCGGCCTGTGCAAAAGGCAAGGGCTATTGCAATTGGCCAGCGGAAAATTGCAAAAACAAAAGCCGGAGTGCATACTCCGGCTTTTTCAGTGCTGTTTTGGAAAATACCAACATGCAGGTGCCAAACACCAACTTTGGCGCAAAATGCGCCCCCACAACGGCCGCCCCGGCTTTTTTGCCAAAGAAAACGGCTTTATCGCAAACAAAACCATCGCCCGGCTTTGGGAAAACTGCACCTAAGCGGGCGCCAATGAAAAGCTTGCCCCTTACCGCATTCGGCCTTTTCGCGGGCGTTTTACGCTTTTTGCGCGGCGGTGATGGTGATTTCAATCAAAATATCCTCGCGGGCCAGGCGGGCTTCCACGCAGGTGCGCGCCGGGGCGGTTTGGGCGTTTACCCAGTTGTCCCACACCTCGTTGATGCGGGCAAAATCCGCGATATCGCGCAGGTAAATGGTTGCCGAAAGGATATGGTCTTTATCCGAGTTGTATTCGCCCAGCAGGCGTTCGATTTTTTCCAAAACCTGTTTGGTTTGGCCCTGTACGTCCTGCTGGCAGTCGCCGGGGGTTTGCCCTGCCATATAAATGGTGCCGTTGTTGATAACCACAGCCGAATAGCGGCCGTTTTGTACAAAACGCTGGATGCTCATAATCGCTTAACTCCTTTGCTCTTTTTGTAAATTATACCATGCCCTATGCCGTATTTCCACAAACAAATTGCTTTTTAAAGGCAAAATCCGTATAATAGGGAAAGAATTTTGCAAGGGGGTATTCCATGAAGGCTGCGGTGTGTTCCATCAATTCCCAATACATCCATTCCAGCCTGGCGCCCTGGTGCTTAAAAGCCGGGTATATGGCCTATGGCAAGGGGCTGGCGCAAATACAGGTGCTGGAAGGGACCATCAACCAGCCGCTGGAAGAAGTATTAAACGCCATTTTATCGGCCCGCCCGGATGCGCTGGCGTTTTGCTGTTACATCTGGAATATCCAAACCGTGCGCGCGCTGCTTTTGCGCCTGCAAGAAGTTTGCCCCCAATTGCCCGTTTTGCTGGGCGGGCCGGAGGCCACCTTTAACGCCGGGCAGCTTTTAGAGGAATTTCCCCAGGTTTGCGCAGTGCTGTGCGGGGAGGGGGAGGAGATTTTCCCCCTGGCGGTGGACGCGCTGGCACAGCACGCCCCGCTGCACGCCATAGAGGGGGTGGCCTGCCGGCTGCCAAACGGGCGGATACACACCGCCCGGCCTTATGCAAACCGCTTAGCGCCGCCCAGCCCTTACACAGAGGAATATTTTGCAGCGTTAAACGGGCGCATCGCCTATTTGGAAACCTCGCGCGGGTGCCCGTTTTGCTGTGCATTTTGCTTAAGCGGGGTTGACCACAACGTGCAGTTTTTTCCCTTAGCGCAGGCCAAGGAAAACCTGCTGAAAATGGCCAACAGCGGGGCCAAAATCATCAAGCTGGTGGACCGCACCTTTAACGCCAACAACGCGCGCGCCTATGAGATTGTGCGGTTTTTGATTGAAAAGCGCCAAAGCGGGGAAATCCCCGATGTGTGCTTTCACTTTGAGGTGGGCGCCGATTTGTTCAAAGAGGATATCCTGGCTTTGTTTGCCACAGCGCCCAAGGGGCTTTTTCAAATCGAGGCCGGGCTGCAAAGCTTTCATCCCCAAACGCTGCAAGCGGTGCAGCGCAAAACGGATATTGACAAGCTGTGCCACAACCTGCGCGCGTTAATTGGCGCAGGCAATATGCACGTGCATATCGACCTCATCGCCGGGCTGCCGTATGAGGATTTTGAAACCTTTTCGCGCTCGTTTGACATGGCCTTTGCCCTGCGCCCGCACATGCTGCAATTGGGCTTTTTAAAGCTGCTGCACGGCAGTTTGCTGCGCCGGCAGGCAAACCTGTACGGCTATGTGTTTGACCCCCTGGCCCCGTATGAAATTCGGCGCACAAACTGGCTTAATGAGGAGGAATTTGCCGTTTTGCACGCCGTAGAGGACGCTTTGGAGCGCCTGTACAATTCCGGGCGCTTTGCCATGAGCCTAAACTACCTGCTAAAGGCAACCGGGGCGCGCCCCTTTGCGTTTTTTGAAGAATTCGGCCTGCATGCGCAGCGTTCGGCGCGCCTGGCGGGCATTTCGCTGGACAGCTACACCCAGCTGTTTTACGAATATTTTAAAGAAAAGCCGCAGGTGGACAAAGGGTATTTGCGCGATATGCTGGTGCTTGACCGCCTTAGCTGCGAAAACACCGGGCGGCTGCCCGGCTGCCTGCGCATCCCCGACAAACGCCTGAAAACCCTTGACCTATGGGCGCAGCAACAGGAGGAATACAAGCAAAACCGCGGCAAAAAAGCGGGGATTGGCATTTTATACAGCGCAGAAGAAGAGCAGGCGGTTTTGGTCAATTACCGCCAAAAAGACCCGATCACCGGGCGTTTTCCCGCAAAGGTTTCCCCATTAGGGGAGCTTTTGCAAAAAATGGCGCGCGGCTAAAACGCATGTGTGCGTTATGTGTGATAAATGCATTTTAACAAAATTTCCGTTTAAAATTGGCAAATTATCCTAAATTTCATGTGAAATGGTTAACAAAATCCGCATTCCAAATATTTACATTTGTTATAGAACATGATACTATAAATGAACAATATATTAATACATGTGATGAAATGCAGGTGTTTTCCCAGTTAAATTGGGCAATTTGCGGGAAAAGATGCGTCATATGCATTTTGGTTGCTGTGTTAAGTATGAATATTGTAAAAGTAGGAGGATATTATGAAGAGCAGTAAGATGTTAAGAGTTATTGCTTGCTTGTTGCTGGTTTGCATGGTATTTGGCGCATGTAGCTCTAACAGCGGCAATGGCGGCAACACCAGCCAACCTGCCGGCGGCGAAGTAGTAAACGGCCAAAAAACCGGCGGCCGGGTAAAAGACGGCATTGTTTTTGCATTAAACGCAGAACCCACCAGTTTGGACCCTCAGGTTGCGGCAGAGCGCATTACCTACATTCCGGTTATGCAGCTGTATGACAGACTGGTTATGGAAGATCCCGACACCCGTGAAATCCAACCCATGCTGGCTGAAAGCTGGGAATTCAACGATGACAACACCGAGATTACCTTTAAAATCAAAGAAGGCGTAAAATTCCACGACGGTTCGGATTTGACAGTAGACGATGTGGTGTTCTCCATTAACCGCGCCATTAACGACGCGCCGAGCAAACTGTTCTCCAGCGCGATGGACAGAATGGAAAAAGTGGACGACACCCACTGCAAATTGATTTTGAAATACGCATTCTCCCCGGTTATGTACTGCTTGAACAACGTGCAGTTCTGCATTGTAAAACAAGCAGCTGTGGAAGCCGACGAAGAAGGCTTTAGCAGAAACCCCATCGGCACCGGCCCGTACAAATTCGTAAGCTGGACCTCTGGCGCTGACCTGGTGATGGAAGCTTTCCCGGATTACTGGAGAGGCGAAGCGGAAGTGAAAAAAGTAACTTTCCGCACCATGACCGATACCTCCGCTTCCGTTATGGCTTTGGAAGCTGGCGATGTTGACGTTATCGCATCGGTTCCCAACTCCGACAGAGCCAACCTGCTTGCCAACAACGATGTGGAATGGTATGAAACCGAAGGTGCTTCCATTTACATCCTCACCTTCAACACCCAAGAAGGCCTGTTTGCCGGCCAAACCCTGGAAGACAACGGCACCAAACTTAGACAGGCGATTTCCTACGCTATCAACCGCGACGACATCATCTTAGGCGCTTTGGAAGGCATTGGCACCCCCTTGTATGCACCGATGGCATCGTTTGCATTTGGTTACCCGGATTTGGATACTTTCCAAATTATTGAGCAGGATCAGGATAAAGCAAAGGCTTTATTGGCCGAAGCTGGTTATCCGGATGGCTTTACCGTAACCCTGCGCTGCACAGAAGCTGCCAACTACACCCAACCGGCGGTTATTATCCAAGACCAGCTCAGACAGGTGGGCATCACTGTGGAGCTTGACCAAATGGAAAGAGGCACCTACCTGCAGGAAGTTTACAGAGACATGAAATACGAAATGTCCATCTGGTCGATGACTTCCGACTACCCGGACGGTGACTCCCCGACCTATGTGCGTTTGCACGGCAGCATGATTGGCAACACCAACAACTATGTTGGCGTAAACATCCCCGAACTCAACGAAGCTTTGGAAATCGGCAGAACTTCCCAAGACCAGGAAGAAAGAAAAGCCGCTTACCTGAAAGTTTCTGAGATTGTGCGCGACTACGCACCGATGATTCCTCTGTATTCGCAGATGAACAACGTGGTTGCCAACGCAGCCCTCACCGGCGTAAGAGCTCACTACGGCATGGTTGTCGATATCTACTCCTACGGCTGGAGAGCAGAATAATCTAACGTGATTGAAAATGAACGGTCATCCTTGCATTTGGTTTCCCATTTCTTTGTAGGATTTGTGGCTCTAAGCAGGATGGCCGTTTTACTAAAATAAGAGTTGGAAAAGCCGTTTTTGAAAATAGATGCAAAAACGGCTATTCCGCTTTTTGCTTATGGGAAAACAGGCCGTAAAACGGTGAAGAATCTATGCATGCATGGAGGAAGATATGTTAAAATTCGTCTTAAAAAGATTGTTGATGTTAATACCGATTATCATCGGTATTTCGTTCATCATCTTTGCCATCATGAGCTTGACCCCGGGCGACCCGGCGCAGTTGATTTTGGGCGAAAACGCGTCGCAAGAGGACATTATGGCAAAGCGTGAAGAGCTTGGTTTGAACGATAACTTCTTTGTACGGTATTTTAAATATATGGCAGGCGTCGTGCGCGGCGACTTTGGCAATTCTTACCGTACCACCCTGCCGGTTATTGATGAAATTATGGTGCGTTTCCCCAGCACATTGATGCTGGCATTTTTCGGCATTGGCCTTTCGGTTGTAATAGGCGTGCCATTGGGGATTATTTCGGCTATTCGCCAATATTCTATTTTTGACTATTTCAGCCGCACCTTGGCGCTGCTGCTAACCGCTATTCCGGCGTTTTGGCTGGGCCTTATGTTGATGCTGGTATTCTCGCTGAACTTAGGGTGGCTGCCTTCTACAGGCACGGATTCCTGGACAGGGTTTATTCTGCCTTCGATTACATTGGCGGCTTCCGCTACGGCGACCTTAACCCGTATGAGCCGTTCTTCGGTTTTGGAGGTTATCCGCCAGGATTATGTGCGCACAGCCCGTGCAAAGGGCGCCAGCGAGCGGCGCATTATTTTTAAACATGTACTTAGAAACAGCCTTTTGCCTATTGTTACCATTGTTGGTATGAACTTTGGCGTACAGATGGGCGGTACGGTTGTTATTGAAAGCGTGTTCACCATCTCCGGTTTGGGTACGCTTATGATTACATCCGTGCGTATGAAAGATATCCCCAGCGTAGTGGGTTCGGTTATGTTTGTGGCGGTTGCCATTGGCCTTGCCAACCTGTTGGTGGATATTTTGTACGCATATATCGACCCGCGAATCAAATCGCAGTATTCCAAGAGATAGGTAGGTGAAATACATGGCGAAAAAAGAGAAAAAGGCGCAAGTGGTAGACCAAACCCATATTAAGAAAAGAAGCCAGCTCAAATCCGTTTGGCTGCGTTTTAAAAAGAACAAACTGGCTATGGTTGGCTTGGTTATGTTTATTTTGGTTGTGTTGATGGCGCTGACGGCCGATATCTTCTTTAATTATGAAGAACAGGCTTTGGCACAGCACTTAACCGAGAAAAACCAAGGCCCCAGCTTAGAGCATATCATGGGCACCGACCAATACGGCCGCGATATGTTTGTGCGCGTGGTATTCGGCTCGCGTATTTCACTGGTGGTTGGCATCTGTACGGTGGCAATCGGCTTGACGATAGGCGCGATTATTGGCGCATCGGCCGGGTATTACGGCGGCAAAATCGACAATATCTTAATGCGGATTATGGATATTTTCTTAGCAATTCCCTCCATGCTGCTGGCGGTGGTTATTGTGGCGGCATTGGGCAACGGCTTGTTTAATTTGATACTGGCCATGGGTATTGCGCGTATCCCGCGTTTTGCCCGTATTGTGCGCTCCTCGATTATTTCTTTAAAAGACCAGGAATTTATCGAAGCCGCCAAAGCCTGCGGCACCCGCGACAGACGTATTATCCTCAAACACATTTTGCCCAATGCCTTAGGTCCCATTATTGTGGAAGCAACTTTGGCAATGGCCATGTCCATCCTTACGGTTGCATCCCTTAGCTTTGTTGGCCTTGGTATTACGCCTCCTACTCCCGAATGGGGCTCCATGCTGTCCACCGGTAAAGCGCAAATGCGTTATTACCCGCACCTGGTCATCATGCCCGGTATTGCCATTGTTTACACGGTTATGGCAATCAACCTCATTGGCGACGGCTTGCGCGATGCGCTTGACCCCAGGCTGAAGAACTAGAGGAAGAATAGGAGTAAAGTTATGGATGAAAAACTGCTTGAGATAAAAGACTTAAATGTTACCTATGTAACAGATGACGCCACAGTGTATGCGGTCAATGGTCTGAATTTCGACATCTATAAAGGCGAGACGCTTGGCCTGGTAGGCGAAACCGGCGCCGGCAAGACCACAACGGCCCTGGCGATTATGAAACTGCTTCCGGATAAAATCGGCTTTATCAATTCCGGCAGCATTAAACTGGCGGATTTGGACGCCCCGCAGGAGCACAAAGAAGCCAAAGGCGCTGAGGCAGAGGAATCCGAAGAGGATACCCGCCTGGACATCACCAAGGCTTCGGAAGCGGACATGCGTTTAATCCGCGGCAACAGCATTTCGATGATTTTCCAAGACCCGATGACCAGCTTAAACCCTGTTTTAACCGTAGGCGCCCAAATTTCCGAGGTGCTGGAACTGCACAACAACGGGGAAATGAGCAAAGCGGACATCCAAAACAAGGTGGATGAAATCCTCACCCTGGTTGGCATTCCCCCTGCGCGCAAGCACGAATACCCCCACCAGTTTTCCGGCGGCATGAAACAGCGCGTGGTAATTGCCATTGCATTGGCTTGCCAGCCCAGGCTTTTGCTGGCCGACGAGCCAACCACCGCTTTGGACGTAACCATCCAGGCGCAGGTGCTGGAGATGATGAAAGACCTGAAGGTGAAACTGAACACCGCCATGCTGCTTATCACCCACGATTTGGGCGTTGTAGCCCAGACCTGCGACCGTGTTGCCATTATGTATGCCGGCGAAATTATTGAAATTGGCACGGTAGAACAGATTTTTGAAGGCGAACACCATCATCCTTATACAGTTGGTTTGTTTGGTTCCATTCCGGATTTGACCAAAGCCACCAAACGCTTAAACCCCATCGACGGCTTGATGCCTGACCCGACCGTTATCATCCCCGGCTGTAAATTCGCCGACAGATGCCCCAAATGCATGGAGATCTGCAAAAGCGAAAAACCGGCCAACTTGATGGTAGACGGCCACATGATTAAGTGCCATTTGTTTAACGACATTGCCGACGGCACTTTGGAAGAAGCACAGGCGCAAGAAGAGCAAGCTGCGGAAGAAACCAAATAAAATCCTGTATGGAAGGAGGAAGCAAGATTGGGTACACCATTGGTTGAAACCAAAGATTTAAAGAAATATTTCCACACACCCAAAGGCGAACTGCACGCGGTTGACGGGGTGAACATCACCATCAACAAAGGCGAAACTTTGGGCGTTGTAGGCGAATCCGGCTGTGGCAAATCCACTTTGGGCCGTGTTTTGCTTAGGCTTTTGGACCACACTTCGGGCGAAGTGCTGTTTGAAGGCAAAAATATTTTTGAATACAACAAAAAACAAATGCTGGAAATGCGCAAGCAGATGCAGATTATTTTCCAGGACCCGTATGCGTCGCTTAACCCCCGTATGACGGTGAGCGAAATCATCGCCGAACCGATGAAGGTTTGCAAAACCGTTACCAACAAGGTGGAACTGAGCAACCGCGTATCCGAATTGATGGACATTGTAGGTTTGGCGGAACGCTTTGTAAACACCTACCCGCATGAGCTTGACGGCGGTAGGCGCCAGCGTATTGGCATTGCGCGTGCGCTGGCGTTAAACCCCAAATTCATCGTGTGCGACGAGCCGGTTTCCGCGCTGGACGTTTCCATTCAGGCGCAAATTCTGAATTTGATGATGGATTTGCAGGACGAAATGGGCCTTTCGTACATGTTCATCACCCACGACTTAAGCGTGGTAAAGCATATTTCCAACGAGATTGCCGTTATGTATTTGGGCCAGTGCGTGGAAAGGGCTCCGTCCGACGAGCTGTTTAAAAACCCCATGCACCCCTACACCAAAGCCCTGCTGGACGCTATCCCCGTGCCCAACCTTTCCGGGCGCGGCAAAGAGCGCAAACTCATCAAGGGCGAGGTTACCAGCCCCATCAACCCCAAACCGGGCTGCCGTTTTGCGGCCAGATGCCCGTTTGCAAGCGAAAAATGCACCAACCATGACCTCAAGCTTAACGAGGTACAGCCTGGGCATTTTGTGGCCTGCACCTTGTTTGAATAAGGCAAACTTTTACATTTGGGCAGGGCCGGCTGCCGCACCAAAACAAGAAGCGCTTGGTTTGCGCCTGCTTTGGCGCATTGGGCGGCGCACCGGCATATTTGCACATTTTGTATAGCCATTTCTGAACACCCGCAAGGGTGTTCAGATTTTTATGGCAAGAAAGGAACATACACCATGATTTTGATTAAAAACGGCCTTGTAAAAACCATGGCCGGGCAGGATATTCCCAACGGGCAGGTTTTGCTGGACGGGGACAAAATTGTAGCCGCTGGCAAAGAGGTAAACGCCCCGGCCGACGCGCAGGTGATTGACGCCACCGGCTGCTTGGTTACCCCCGGCCTGGTGGAAGCCCACTGCCACACCGGTTTAAGGGAAGACGGGATAAAAATAGAAGGCGAAGACGTAAACGAATACCCGCAGGACCCCATTGGCCCGCAGGTGCGCGTCATCGACGCGATTAACCCCATGGACAGGGCTTTTGAGGAAGCCATTGCATACGGCGTAACCACCGCTACGGTCACCACCGGCAGCCGCAATGTGATGGGCGGCCAGGGGGCGGCTATTAAAACCTATGGCAAGCGCATCGACAACATGATTATCAAATTCCCGGTGTGCGTGAAAACCGCCTTTGGCGAAAACACCAAAGCAACCTACGGCGCGGTGCACAAATCGCCGTGTTCGCGCCTGGGCATTGCCGCTTTGCTGCGCGAAACGCTGTTTAAAGCCCGCGAATACCAGCAGGCTGTAGACGCTGCCAACGGCGACAAAAGCAAAATGCCCAAGTTTGATATGAAGATGGAGGCCTTGCTGCCGGTGATGCGCCGGGAAATCCCGTTAAAATGCCATGCCCACCGCGCGGACGATATTTTCACCGCCATCCGCATCTGCAACGAATTTAACCTGAAGATGACGATGGAACACTGCACCGAAGGCTATTTGGTTGCCGACGAACTGGCAAAAGAAGGCAAACCCGCCATTGTCGGCCCGGGGCTGACGTCCAGAAGCAAGGTGGAGCTGCGCAATTCCACCTGGAAAAATGCAAAGATTCTCTCCGACGCTGGCATTAAAATCGCCATTATGACCGACGCGCCCGTGGTGCCGCTGAAATACCTGGCATTAAGCGCCGGCCAGGCCATTGGGGCCGGGCTGGACGAAGAAACCGCCTGGAAGGCTATTACCATCAACGCGGCCGAAATCGTCGGCATTGCCGACCGTGTAGGCAGCCTGGAAGCTGGCAAAGACGCCGACGTGGTGATTTTTAAAGGCAACCCGGTGCTGGAAATGAACAGCCACACTGTGATGACCATCATCAACGGGCAAATTGTGTACAAAAACGAAGAACTGGCCTAAACACAAACAGCCGCATATACAAACAAAAAACCGCCGGGGGTTCAAGCGCCTTGGCGGTTTTTTTGCTGTTTGCGTACTGGCAAAGCAGGGCAAAAATCGGCCGCCCGTTTGCAAAAGCCAAAGGGCAACGCGGCGCCTGGCTGGAAGCCTTGGTTTGTAAAGATTTTGTTTTGCGCCAGGGGCAGCGCCGGTGCGGCAAAGGCTTGGCAGGGGATAAAGAGCCAGCATGGCGCTGGCATTGTATCCTATGGGGAAGATGCCCCGAAAGGGTGCCAAACAAGCAACGTGGGGGCCAAGGGCGCCCCGGCTTATGGGGCGGCAAACCCGGCGGGGCAGCAGTGCTTATGGTGCCAAAGCGCATGGCGCGGGCAAAACAACGCAAAAACGCAAACCGCATAGGGCGGTTTTGCCGCAGTTTGGCGCAAGATAACCCGGAGAATGCAGATGAAACCTCTGTTTTGAAAAAGCAGCCGGGCTTTTGTCGCCCAAACGGCAAGGCATTGCCAAAGCATACAAAGCCCTAAGGGCGCCAGCCTTTGGCAAAAGGGGCGGCTTTTCGTTGCATTGCATGCACAGACAAGTTATAATAAAAGCAGCAAATTTGCATACAAAACAGGAAAAGGGGTTTACAACATGCTAGGACAAATTGCCATGCAGGAAATTGAACGCCAAAGAAAAATGCTGGAGGACGCTTCCATCACCATATGGGAAAACCCGGAAGGCCCTAACAAGGAATACATTGCCAGCGGCTTGTGCAAAAAAATACTGGAAGAAAACGGCTTTGCGGTGCAAATGGGCGCGGGCGGCGTGCCTACAGCTATCCGCGCCGTTTGGGGGCAGGGGCATCCCATCATCGGCTTTTTGGGTGAATACGACGCTTTGCCCGGCTTAAGCCAAAAGGTGCAGACCACCAAAGAACCCGTTCAGGAAGGCGCTTATGGCCAGGGCTGCGGGCACAATCTGCTGGGGGTTGCCACTTTGGGCGGCGTAATTGGCTTAAAAAAAGAGATGGAAGAAAACAACATCCCCGGTACGGTGGTGTTTTACGGCTGCCCGGCCGAGGAAGTTTTGTGCGGCAAGGGCTTTATGGCCAGGGGCGGCTGCTTTAAAGAGCTGGACGCGGCCATTTCGTTTCATCCCTCGCGCTTTAACCGTGCGATGATGAGCGTGTATACAGGCGTAAACTCGGCCAAATTCCACTTTAAAGGCCGCACCGCCCATGCAGCCGGTGACCCGGAAAACGGCCGCAGCGCCTTAAAAGCGGTGGAGCTAATGAACGCCGGGGCCAACTACATGCGTGAGCATATCACCTCCGATGTGCGCATGCATTACACCATCACCGACGGCGGCGGGGCGCCCAACGTAGTGCCGGCCAACGCCTGCGTATGGTATTATGTGCGCGCGCTTACCCGCGAGGCGGTAAACGATGTGTACAACCGCTTGGTAAACTGCGCCAAAGGCGCGGCCTTGATGACCGACACCGAGGTGGAAGTGGAATTTTTAGGCGGGTGCTATCCCACCCATTACAACCAGGTGATGGCGGATGTGTTCGACGAAACGCTGCGGGAAATTCCGCACGAAGGCTGGACAGAAGAGGAAATTGCCTTTGCCAAGGCGCTGGACGACCAAATCCCGCAGGCGTACCAAAAAGCCTGCGAAAAATACGGCTGTGAACCGGGCACCCATCTGCTGAGCAATATTTTGCCCATTGATTATGAAAACGTTTACGGCTCCACCGACGTGGGGGATGTTTCGTATATCTGCCCCACCGAATTTTTCTACACCGCCTGCTACAACGTGGGCGCGCCTGGCCACAGCTGGCAGGTAGCGGCCTGCGCTGGGCATTCCATCGGCCGCAAGGGGATGATTTATGCTTCCAAAGTAATGGCCACCGCCGCTTTGAAGATGTACCAAAACCCCGAGATTGTAAAACGCGCCAAAGAGGAATTTGACCGCACTTTAAAAGGCAAACCCTATATTTGCCCCATCCCGGACGATGTGCCCAACCCGCAGTAACTTTTTTTAAAGGAATTTGGAGGAAAACAACATGCGCGTATGTATCCGCTGCAACACCCCTATGAAAGAAAACTGCGCCATTAAAATAGAAGGCGCGGGGTATGGAATTGTTTTATCGGCAGATGAAAGCAAGCTGTTTGGCGGCAGGATGGGCAAACCCAAAGTTGCCATATGCCCCAAATGCGGCGAGGTCTCCATTTACATGGAAAACCCCGAACAACTGCCCTAAGCGCCGGTATACGGCTTGTTTTGCCAAAGCGCCGCTGCCCGGTACGGCCGTTTTTTAGCGCGGCTGCTGGCGGCGCCCCTGTAAAATGGGCCTGCACTGCCCAAAACGGTTTTGCTGTTTTAAAAAAGCCCCGTGGCCCAACCGGCCGGGTTTGCCGAATGGCTTGGCGCCAAAACCGTGCAATAAAAAATCCCATGCAAGCTAGCATGGGATTTTTTGCATGTATAAAGCGGGGTGTAAACGATTATTCCAGCGGTTTGGGTTTGCTGGCAAGGCTGAAAATGCTAAAAAGCAATGCCGTAAGCGACAAAGCGGTGGAAACAATGCCCAAAATAAACCCGGTAACGGCCAGACCGTTTTTCTTTTTCATGGTATTTTCCTCCTATTGCTGTGTATTGATAAGCGTTTGGGTTTCCTGTGCTACCTGCGTTTCGCTTTCGCGCATGGCCAGGATGGTTTGCAAAAACAATTCGTCCAGCTCCCAGCCCAGCATCTGCGCGCCTTGCGTGATTACCTCGCGCGAGCAGCCCGCGGCAAATTTTTTATCCTTGAATTTTTTCTTTAAACTGGCCACTTCCATATCCGCAACCGATTTGGAAGGGCGCATTCTGGCTGCGGCGCCGATAAGCCCGGTCAGCTCGTCGGTGGCAAACAGCACCTTTTCCATTTGGTGTTCGGGTTTTACATCGCTTACAAGCCCATAGCCATGGCTGCAAACCGCATGCACCAGCGCATCCTCCGCCTGGATTTCGGCTAACAATTCTGGCGCTTTTTGGCAGTGCTGGTCGGGGTATTTTTCAAAATCAATATCGTGCAATAGGCCGGCCAAAGCCCAAAAATCGGCTTGTTCGGCGTACCCTAAGGCGTTTGCAAAATAACGCATTACAGCTTCTACCGTAAGGGCATGCTGGATGTGAAATGGCTCCTGGTTGTATTTTAGCAGCAGCTGCAAGGCCTGCTGCCGGGTAATTGCGGTTTGCATAAAAAGGGCCCCCTTTAAAGGATGTATAAAAGCATTATACCACACAAAAAAGGCAAGCTCCATAGCATTTTTAAAAATTCACAAACTGCTAAGGCATACCAAAGAGGCACCCCAAAAGGGCGTTTGGGGCTTTTTCAGCGCAGGGTAAAAAAACGCGGATTAAGGGGCGGCCAAACGGGCGAGGGGGCAAACCTTGGCCAAAACAAAACAGCACAGGTGCAAAACCCGTGCTGCAAAGGTTAAGAGCGTTTGGTAAAATGTTCGCTGCACTGCAAAAGCTGTTCATCGCTTTGCTTGTGCACGCCGCATTGCTTTAAGGTTTCCTGCACAAAGGCTGGCAGGGTGGAAAAAGCCTGCGGCTGCTGGTATGCGGGGATATTTTGGGTTGGGTTTTGGGGTTTGTGGTCCATGTTTTTCACCTCAAACCTATTGTTTGCAAAGAAGAAAAAATTATAAAAGGGAATTTTTAAAAATTTTGCAGTTTTTTTGCAAAAAGCGGCGTTACACCTAGGCGCACCTGCTGGCGGCGCGCCCACTGGCGCTGCGAATTTTGGCCCTTGCATAAAGGCTGGCGGCGTACCCGCTGGCGTTGCCAATTTGGGCGGATGTAAACTTTCCCCAAGCCGCAAAGGCCGGTGCAAAAAGCGCGCTTTACACCTGGATGTACCGGCTGGCGGCATACCCGTTGGTGCCGGCATAGCGCACCACATACCAGTCGCCGTTGTAGGTGCCCAGCACGGTGATAGGTGCGCCGCGGTAGGCGCGCTCAATCACGGGGGCGTCGGTAGAGGGGTATTCGCGGATGTTCAAATTCCCGTTTTGGGTAGCCACCACCCCTTCGCGCACCGGCTGGGCTTCTACAAAGGGGATGCCGAAATATTCGGTGAGCGACTGCACCAGGTTGCGCGCAATGGCCGGCAGGTTGGAGGTAATCCAGTTGGCGTCGTCCACATTGTCGTGGTAGGCAAGTTCCAATAGCACGGCCGGGGCACGGGTTTGGCGCACTTCGCCCAAGGCGGTGGTGGGCACGGCGCGCACCCGCGAGGGAATGGGGTAAATTTGCTGCAAATTGCGGGCAATAATCTGCGCGGCCTGCTGGCCCTGGGCGCTGGTGGGGTAATAGTATACGTCGGTGCCGCGGTATTGGCCGTATTGGCCTTCGGGCGCGCCGTTGGAATGCAATGCCAGGTGCAAATCGTAATTGCCCTGGTTGGATTCCCGGATGGAAGAAGCGGCGGTCATATCCGGGGTGTTGCGGCGAAAAGAAATGCCGTTGGAGATTAAATACGGTTCCATTTCGTCGGCAAGCAGGTTCATGTAATATTCTTCGCTGCCGCCGGTGACATATAAATTGCTCTCCTGGGTGGAGGGGCTTAAATAAATGCTGGGCATACTCCAATCCTCCTTGCGGTTTTTCTACGCTATTTTTACGCGCAAAGGGGAACATTCATGCGCATTTGCCGGTATTTATTTGCCTTTTGCCCCCAAACACCGCTTAATAAACCCTTGGCAAAAAGGGGGTGAACGCATGATGGGCATGGCTCGGAGCGAAAATGCCGGCGCGGGCCCAAGACTTAGGCAGCCAGGCGGCAAAATGGGCTTAAAGCCCCCAAATCCGCTTGTTAACGCCCCCGTGGAAAAAAACTGCGCCAAAACAGCAGCTTTGCCAAACGGCGCGGGTTTTGGCCCCTATCCCGCTGCATCAAGGGCAAAGGGGACAAAGCCATACCAGGCGCATAGCTGCCCATTGCCGGAAAGAAAGCCCGTTTGGGTGTGGTATCTTGCCAGTTTTGCTCATATCCATTATAATAATACAATTAGAAGAATTTATAAACAAACAGCGGGGCACCGCGCTGTGGCAATGGAAAATGAGCAAACCCGGTGCAGAAATCGAGGGAATATATGAAGAAATTCAAACGTGTTTTCAGCGTTGTGCTGGCTGTGGCGATGGTGTTTTCTTTGGCGTCCTGCCAGGTTGCAAACGATTCGCAGCGGTTTGACCAGCTGCTTGCCAGCCTGCCTAAGCAATTGGTAGCGCCCAACAGCATGGATGTAAACTTTTTGTTTAACGACCCGGCTGCTTTTGGCATTGAACGCGAGCTTTATACCCTGCCGGTCAGCCGGAGGGAGGACTATGAGCAGTCCAAAAAAGACATTGAAGCCTGGATTGAAATGCTAAAAGGGTATAATTACCAAAGCCTAACCGCCGAACAGCAGCTTTCGTATGATATTTTGCTGGACTATTTGAACCGGCGGCTGCTTACGCTGGATTACTATGAGCTGGACAACAGCTATTTGGGCAGTTTTATTGGCTACCAGGCGGAATTGCCCCTTTTGTTTAACGAATACACCTTAAACGACCAGATGGATTTGGATTGTTATTTTAACATTTTAAAAACCTGCAAGGACACTTTTTTGCAGTATGCCGAGATTGAACAGGAACGCCAGGACGCGCAGTTGGGCATGTGCCAGGAGATTATGGACAGGGTGATTGAACAATGCAACACCTTTGCCCAAAGCGACAACCAGTTTTTAATCGACAGCATGAATGAAAAAATTGACGCCGCCGATTTTTTAACCGATGAACAAAAAGCGGCCGCCAAAGAGCAAAACGAAAGCTTGGTGAAAAACGAGCTAAAAGACGCTTACCTTGCTTTGGCAGAAAGCCTTGCCGCCATTGAAGTAAAAACCCCGGAAACCGGTTTGGCGGGGTTAAACGGCGGCAAAGAGTATTATGAAAAACTGTTCCGGCAAAGCACCGGGGTGGATATGACCATTGAAGAGGTAAAAACCTATGTGCAAGGGCAGATTAACAAGCTGCTTACCCGTGCGGTTGCCCTTATGACGCAAAACCCCGAGCTGCAAACCGCCGATTTTACCCAAATTTCTTACGGTGATTTTGCTTCGGCAGAGGAAAATATTGCATATTTAGGCGAAAAAATGCTGGAGGATTTCCCCTCCATTGGGCAGCTGAATTTTACCGTAAAACAGGTGCCCGATTCGATGAAGGACAATTTTTCCCCGGCGGCGTATTTGAATTCCAAGGTGGATAAAGACCCCAGCGAACCCGAAGCCATTTATTTAAACGGGGAATATTCGCCCGATTTGTTTACCACCATTGCGCACGAAGGGTATCCGGGGCATATGTACCAAAACGTGTATTTTAAATCGCTTAATTTGCCCACTTTCCGCTACATCATCGGTTACAGCGGCTATTCGGAAGGCTGGGCCACCTATGTGGAAAACAACGCCTGGAAATATGCCCAAAGCGACGACAAAGCTTTGCTGGAGTTTTACCAAATCAACAATATGCTGGTAAACTGTTACATTGCGCTGGCCGACATCGGCCTGCATTACGACGGCTGGACCAAAGAGGAATTTATGGATTTCTTTAGGCAGAATTTGGGCGGGCTGGATGAAGAATCGCTGAATGAGCAGTATTATTTAAACCTGGAAACCCCTACCAATTATCTGCAGTATTTTATCAACGGCATGCTTTACCAGGATTTGTACGATGAAACCGCGCAAAAGCTTGGCAGCCAGTTTGACCCGGTTGCTTTCCATGAAGTGCTGCTGCAAACCGGGCCTACCAGTTATGCCATTTTGCAACAGCAGATGGATGCATATGTCAGCGAGGTGACGTCGGCGTCTTTCCAGCAGGCGGCATAAAATGGCAAGGTAAAACAGCGCTTTTGCGGGGAAATCCCGTGCCTGGGCGTGGGATTTGCGCATAAAATTATATGTAAGCGGTTGGCGGCGCCTTCTGGTACTGCCGGCCGCTTAATGCTTTTATACGCGCCTTTTAGCATGCGTTAAACAGCAACGCTTGCAAAAGCAGGCAAAACAGCGTTTGGGGCGCTGCCAGCCCCTGGGCGGACCGCCCCTGCGGGCCGAGCGCCCAGACAGCCTGCCAAAGCCGGTTTGTGGGGGCGGTAAGGCTGCGTTTGTATCGGCAGGCTGGCGGGTATTGGTGCGCCGCTGGTTTGCCAGGGCAAGCCGTAGGGGCAAACGCGCGCCAAAGGGTTAAAGCGTGTGCAAAACAGCGGGCAAAAATGTGCATTTTGGGGTGTAGCAATATGGCCGCCCCCTTGCGGACCGAGCGCCCAAACAGCCTGCCAAAAGCCGGTTTGTGGAGGAGGCAAGGCTGCGTTTGTATCGGCAGGCTGGCGGGTATTGGCGCGCCGCTGGTTTGCCAGGGCAAGCCGTAGGGGCAAACGCACGGAATTTGCCCCCACAAACAGGGCCGCCATATTGCCCTGCCAAAACCAAAAGCGGACGATTATCCGTCCGCTTTTTTGCTTGCATAATTTGCTTTTTTGGCGGCCACACTGCTTTTGAGGTGATGATATGGCCTATTTTCAAGGGCTGGAGGAACTCATTGGCAAAAGCAGCAGTTCGCGCGCGTATTTTTTATCGCTGCCGGTTGAAATACAGCTTGGTTTGCACCATCTGCATGCGCATATCCACACCGCCCAGCAGCTGCGCACCTATGCAAACGCCATGCAAAACCACACGCTTTTGTACACCCCGCCGCGCGCCCTTTTTTAAGCGTTTGCCCCCAGCAGCGCCTTAATGCTTTGGGCAACCTGCAAGGGGTTTTGGCTATCGGTAGGGATTTTTTGTGTGCGCATGTTCTGGTAATGCCCCATGCGTTCCAGGCTGCGCGCAATGACATCCGGTGTGCGCCGGCCGGTTTGGATGTCTTTTTCCAAACGCGCCCGTATGGTTCCCGGCTGGGCGGTTAGGGTGAAAAAATGCGTTGCAGCGCCTTTGAAAGAAAGGCGCGAAAGCAAATCGTCCAGGATGGATTGTTCGTGCATAACCCAGCAAAACAAAACATAATCGTACACGCTGCAGGATAAAAACTGGTTTAATAAAAACGCGATGTTTTGCATAACCATGGCTTTGGTTTCCCCGTTTACCACAAAAGGGGACATATCCCAGCACCAGTCGCCGTCTAAAAAAACGCAGCGGGGAAGCGATTCTTTTAACGCCTGGCACACGGCAGTTTTGCCAACCCCCATGGTGCCGTTGATCAACACAAGGTGTTTCATAACACATTTCCTTTCCTGTACAAAATGCCAAGGGCATGGTAAAATGATGAAAAGATGAAAAGAGGAGGGATCCCCCTTGAAACGATGGATGCGCCCGGCGGCTTTGTTGTGTTTGCTGGCCGTTGTATTGGCTGGCTGCAGCCAACAGCCCGAAACGGTATTTACAAGCCAGGATGCGTTGCAAGGGCAGGCGCATGCCAGCCAGGAAATATCGCAGCCTTCCTCTATTGTAACAAAACCGCAGGAGGATTTCCATTACGATTTGCTAAGCGAGCAGCAAAAAACACTGTACAACCTGCTAAACAGCCAAAGCATCACGCCGCAAACGCCGTATTATTTTGCAAAGCCCGAAGAATGGGATTACGACGATATTTTTACCGTTTTAACGCTGTATGAGCAAAACCATCTGCCATTGGAATGGTGCAGCAATATTTATTCGCCCATTTGGGACGAAGAAAGTTCGCAGGTATGCATTGGCATTCAGGCGCTAAAGGGGTTTGATAACCACGGCCAAGATGAAGAAATGGCCCAAAAATTTAAAAAGGCCGTACAGCAGTGCCTGGATGACATACAAGATGCGCAAAGCGATTATGAAAAAATAAAGGCCATTGCCTATTGGCTGTGCGAAAAAACAGAATACATGCACAAGGCCAACCCGTATGACGATGCGTATTTAAGCGGATTGACCCCGCAAGAGGAAGAGATGGCGCGGTATGCTTCCAGCGAATACGGCGCGCTGGTAAACGGGCAGGCCATTTGCACCGGTTATGCCAAGGCGTTTGCGTATTTGGCGCAGCAAAGCGGGGTATATTCCATTGTGGTCAGCGGCGACCTTTACGGGGTAGCGCATATGTGGAATATGGTCTGGCTGGAAGGCGAATGGTATTATGTGGATGTTACCGCGATGGACGATGGGGAAACGGTTGACGAAACCTATTTGCTGGCTGGCAGCGAGGATGTGGAGGATTCCCATAGCCAAATGCGGTTTGGCAACTATCCCACCGGCGCAATGGACAAGTTTGCACAGGTGCCTGTGCCTGCAAAGCGCAATGGCTTTTTTGCGCGCGAAGGAACCGTTTTTGCCGGTGTACTGCCGGTTTGCCGGTACATAGAAGCTTTGCCGGCGCCGCCTGCCTACCTGAATGTACAAATGCAGGACGGCAGCGGTTTTGAACAATTGCTGGCCCAGGCGCAAAACGGCGGCGTAACGGTAGATATACAGGGGCAAACCTACATCGTCCAGGTGCGCAAAAGCCATACAAGCGCCAAAAGCGCTATGCTTGTGTTTGGGCAGGCTTAAACGGGCGCAGGGCAGAGGGCTGTTTGGGTTTGCAGGCCGTTTATGCAGCGCTTAAAAAAACGCAGCAGGCGCTTTATGCGCCCTTGCATGAAGGTTTTGGGCATACCGCTATTTTAAGGGTAGTTTAAAAAGCAGAGAAGGACGGCGTTGGCCGTCCTTCTTTTTTTAACGCCTTTTGGGGTGGTTTTTAAGAAGTCAAAGAACGGTAGAGCTTAACCGGCCCGGATAAGGGGATTACCTTTTTGCGCCCGGTCAGCGTCTGAAGGTCAATTTTTGTTTCGTTTCTTCCCTCGGCATAAAAATCGCGGTTGTATGCGGCGCTTGCCCAGCCAATCACCGCCCGGGTCATCGGCATGTCTATGCCAAGGTGTTTTCCAACCGCCACCATGGGAACGCATCCGGTCGGCACATCTTCCAGCACATAGCGGGTTTGAATATCCGACGGGGTGTACACTTCGCTGTAGGCTTCGGTGTTTTGCAGGCATTCATAAAGGGTTTGCCCCGTAGAGCCGTATTTATCTTTCAGCCAGTCCACAACCGGCAATGTCTCCACTTCCATCGCCTTCGCCACGCTTACGCGCTCTGCATCCATGCGTTCCAGCATCTGCGCAACCAAAGGGGAAATGGCATTTTTATAATATAAAAACTGCTCTTTGCGCTCCACCCGGGTAAGGTTCATCAAAACCGGCAGCGGGTGAAAAATCATCCCCATGTTGCCAAACCCGGTTTCCAAAATATCCTTGGCGCCGGTAATGGTTGGAAAAACCGGGGAAAGCGTTTGAACCACCTGCTGGGTATAGGCGCTGTCGTGGGCCGCCACTTTCATATGGTCTTTTATTTTATAAATCACCGGCCGGCCCACCTGGTTGCAGCGGCAGGTAAAAATAAACGTTTCCGCCTCGGCTACAATCAAATTCCGGTTGCATCCGCATGCGTGCAATACCCGGTGGAATTCACAGGTGCCAAACGTCCGCCCCGGGTTTAGCAGGATGATTTGGCCGTCCTGCAGATAAGGCGCCATCTCGGCGGCCACGATTGGGTGGTATTGCGAAGGGGTTGTGACCATAATGAGGTGGGCATCGCGCACTACCGCGCGCATATCGCAGGAAATTTGCCTAACCGGCACGCTGGCGTTTACCACGCCGGAAAGATGCAAAACATTGGAAGAAAACATATCTACGCGCGCTTTTTCCCTTGCATAAAGCGAAACGTCGTATCCCTTGTAGGCAAAATAAGCCGCCATGGCTTGCCCGCCGTTTCCCGAACTAATAACGGCAACTTTATTCTTTTTTAACAATAAGGTCACTTCCTTTCTAAAATAGGGGTTAACACGCCGGCGCTTCCCAGTTTGGCAAGCTTAAATTGCCGGCGTCATACAGTGCTTGCAGGCGCTGTGTTTCATTCATCGGCTGTTTTTTTTCGTCGTCCCAAGCCACACAGCATCCATCCACCATGCGGGTTTGCAAAATGCCGTAAAATTTGCCGTTTTTCAAAATATGCGGGGCGTCCAGAATGCCTCTGCGTATGCAGTCGGCAATCACATGGGGGTCGGCCAGCGGGTCCGGGCTATAAGGCGCATACCGCTCCCGGATAAAGGAAAGCAAAACCTCCGCTTCCTTTAGCAGCAGCTCTTTGCGCGCAACAACGCAAGGGTCGCAGGCGGCGTTGGCTCCGCCGTACAATACCGAGCGAATGACGCCGCGCACAATTTTACAGCTTTCGATTACCACCTGCGGGGTGGCGGCATGCTCGGCTTCGCTGTAGCCTACCACATGGATTATATGCGGTGAAAGCGCCATGGAAAGATAGGTGGAAGCGGCAAGCTGGCCTTTGGCGACGTCTAAATCCCCGCTTAAAAACGGCAGCCCCGCCCGCACCTGGCGCCAGGTGCGAAAACCGCTGTCCGCAAGCTGTTCCACCAGCTCGCGCTGCGCCAGAATTTTGGCCAAATCCATCGAAAAACTCATCGACCCGGGCACATTGCACATATACTGCGCAATATAATCTTGCACGCCGTAAGCTTTTGCGTTGTATGCGCTTATATAGGCCATTGCAACCGAAATCACGTCGTGCGCATCCCGCAGCCCCCAGTGGTGCGGCTCGTTTACCTCCACCGGTATCCCGCGTTGCCCATGCCAGCGCATAAGCTGCTGGGCTTCTGTTATGGATACTTCCAGGGTGCGCTCGCCCCGCCCGTCCAGTTCGTTGTACCAGCAAAGCGGAACCGCGCACCAGGCGTTGTTGATGGTGCGGCGCAGGGTATCGGCAAAGGCAAATACATTGGCGGTGCCGCTGTAACAGCGCATTAAGGGAAAATTGCCCTGCCTACTTGCCGCTTTCAGCCTTGCAAACTCCTCTTCGCTGCGGATAGGCACGCCCCCCGCCCCATCCATCTTGGGGTCGCGCAGCGCAGGATGGTAAAAAAACTGCTGCGTGTTCTGGTCCGGCCCAAGCGATATCACGTCCAGCACGTTGGCGCGCGCAATCTCCCCAATGCCAGCCTCTGTCTGCGAAAAAGACGGCAGCCCAAAGTGATGGCGCAGCAGGGGATACGGCTGTTTTTGCATAATGCGTTCTACCAGGGTGTCCGCATGCTGCGCTGTTTGAAGGGGGTTATCCATCCCGCGCAAAAAAGCAATACATGCATCCACGTCTTCGGTGCCATCAAAAATCAGGTCAAAAAAATCTTCTTTTGCGGCAAGCTGCGCTACCGGGCGCGTGCCGGCGAATACCCATACCGGTTTGCAGTTTAGCGCTGCGCTTTGCTGTTTAAGCGCGCGGATAAGAGGAACCACATTTTCCGGTGTAAGCCGGTACCCCACCGACACCAGATAGGGTTGGTACTGCTTTGCTTTTTCAATCAATGTGTCAATGCTTACGGCAGGCCCTAGAAACAAGGTGTCGTATCCTTCGTTTGCGGCCAAATTTAAAAAATGCACGGCTCCTGCAACATGCACGCAGTTGCCAATGGATGCAGCCATAAAAAGTTTTTGTTTCACTGTCAGGCCTCCTTTACTCTAGTGAAATCTAACAACTTTTAAAATTAAACAAGTTGTATGATTGCTATTATACAAAACATATGTGACGAAATTAAGAACATTTTCTGTATAATAAAAACTTTGGCAAATTTTCAAACAAAATCCTTCTGCGCTTATGCGCAATCACCAATTTTTCAGCCAAACCACGGCCGTTTCTCCCCAAATGGCGCTTTTTGCCGGTTGCAGAGGAAAATCTCACCGGGGAAAGGGAATATGGAGTCAAGGCGCGGGTATTTTAAGCCCCGGCAAAACCAAAACGCCCGCAGCGCAAATTGGCCCCAGGCCCCGATTGGGAGATATGGATATTCACAATGGCAGTTTGCCAAATAAAAATCCGCATGTCCATATGAACACGCGGATCGGGTTTGCGCTGTCCCAAAAGGCGCCCGCTACAAACGCGGGCGCAAAGCCATCAACAAAGCCCCCGAACACGGTTTGCGCGCCGGGGGGCACCTGGGGCCTTGCCCCCAAAAGCCAAAGGCCCGAAAAGCGCCCAAAATGGGGATTTTGCATTGAAAGCAGAAATATTTTAATTTTTCTTATGGTTTTTGCTTTTGGAAAGCCTATTTTGACAATAAACAAAGGTAAACATAGAAAAAGGCTGGAATTAAAAGCATGTTTTAAGAAAACAAGAGAGGGGCGCTTGTATGCCCCCCTCAAAAGATTCCTATCTCACCGCACGATTGCGTTTTTGTTTTGCGCTGCAAACACCGGCCTTTCTTTTGCCTCTCTCCATCAATAGCATCAATAGAATTTTTTCTTTATTTTCACAAATACCCTTTCAATGCAGTAAGCAACCAGGAAAACCAACAGGATCGCAACGCCGGCGGTGCCGTAATCATACCCCTGCAGGCTGTTGGAAATCACATACCCAATGCCGCCGGCCCCAACCATACCCAGGATGGCGCATTCGGAAAAGTTTGTTTCCAGCCGCATGCCCACCCATGCAACCAGCTGGGATAAGGCCGCGGGCAAAATGGCGTTGGTAAAAATGCTAAGGCGGCTTGCACCGGTAACTTCCAAAGCTTCAATCGTTTCATCCGGGATGCTTTCAAAGCTCTGCGCAAAAGACTTGGTAAAGAATGCGGTGGTATGGACACACAAACCAGCTACACCGGCTTCAGGCCCCATGCCCAGGCACACCAGCATCAACAGCACCCACACGGGGGTGGGCACGGCCCTTAAAAAGGTAAAGAAAGACTGCGTGATCACCGAAAGAACCGGGACCCGGAATACATTTTTGGCGGCCAGCATTCCAAAAAGGATTCCAAGAACCAAGCTGTAAAGCAGGGAAAGCACGGCAATGGAAATGGTTTCGATTAAAGAAGAGAAAATCAAATCCATATTGGAAAAATCCAAATGCGCAAGGTCCCAAAACACTCCCCCCACATCCGGAATGCGGGAGAGCATTTTGCCCCAGTCGATTCCCAGATACAGCAGGCTTAAAACGGTCAATACAACCACGGTGATAAGAAACACCGGGATAAACCGGTTTTTCTGTTTGCATTTTACCGGAATACGGGCGCCGCGTTTTGCCTGCATCTTTTTTACCGGCAAATGAAAAGTGGTTTCTTGGGGGCTGCGGTTCATTTCATAATCTCCTTTCGAAGTTTGCTGGTCACAAGGTCAACAACAATCACCATGGTGGCAATAAGCAAAATGATGCTCAGGGCAATGTCATACTGAAAGCCCTTTATGTAGGAGAACAAGGTAAGCCCTACGCCGCCGCCCCCCACCATACCAACGATGGTGGACGCGCGGATATTGATTTCCACACAGTATAAAAACCAGGAGAGAAAGCCGCTTAGGCAGGAGGGAAGAATCGCCTGGGAAACCCGCTGGGGGAATGTTGCACCAACGGCCTGCAGGCTTTCTACACAATCTTGGGAAACGTCTTCCATCGTCTCCACAAAAGCCCGCACCATAAAGGCAAAGCTGGTGATGCACAACGCCACAAAGCCCACGCCCGTGCCGATTCCCAGGGAAGAAAACAGGATAAAAGCCCATACCAATGCCGGAATATTGCGCAAAAAGGTGGCAAACCCGCGCACAAATTTGGCGGCCTTTGGGAACGGCGAAACCTTCTCGCTGCCAAACAGGGACACAAAAAAGGCCAAAACAGCGGCGATGGTTGTGGCGGATATTGCCAAAGCCAGCGTTACCAGAACACTGGATAAAATACCGGGGATTCTGCTGGATTTTGGCAAAGCGGGCGGCAGAAAATCTTCCGTGATAAACTCCCAAAAAGCGTCCCCGTTGGCAATTAGGGTTACGATGTTAAAATTTGTCAAAAGGCTGCAAATGACAAATAAAGCAATCGCCACAATGAAAAAGATGGTATAAAGCCGTTTTAAATCACGCGCAATGAGCGGCGTCCGCTTGGTCAACATCCTTTCCTCCCATCATCAGGTTTTCTCTGGAAGTACCATAAATCCTCTCAATCATTTCATCCGTCAGCTGTGCAGGGGGGCCGTCAAAAACAATTTTGCCTTTGGATAAGCCGATAATCCGGGTGGAATATTGCAAGGCCGCATCCAGCTGGTGAAGGTTGACAATGCAGGTGATGTTTCTTTTTTGGGTCATATCCCGCAGCAATTCCATGATGGTTTTGGCGCTGGAAGGGTCCAGGGAAGCAATCGGCTCGTCGCAAAGCAGCAGCTTGGGGTTTTGCATAATCGCCCTGGCAATGCCAACCCGCTGCTTTTGGCCCCCGGATAATTCCGAAGCGCGGTTATAGGCAAACGGCTCCAGCCCCAGTTCTTTTACCAGTTCCAGCGCTTCCTGCTTATCTTTTTCGCTGTATAGGCCAAACACGCCTTTCCACCCATTCATATAGCCCAAACGTCCGTGAAGAACGTTTTGCAGAACCGACAGGCTGTATACCAGGTTATAGTTTTGAAAAATCATGCCCACTTTCCTGCGCTGTTCCCGCAGCTTTTTGCCGTGCTGGTTCGAAACGGTCTGGCCATCCAGCCAAACGGTGCCGCCGCTAATGGGAATCAACCGGTTAATCGCCCGCAAAAGGGTGGATTTGCCCGAGCCGGAAGGGCCGATTACCGAGATAAATTCCCCTTCCATCACCTCTAAGGAAACATTTTTAAGGGCATGTACGCCGTTGGGATAATGTTTGGACACCTGGTCGAATTTTAAAATAGGCTTCATTTTTTTCTCCTTGCAATTAGAAATCGTTGATAATCTTGTTGAGTTCCACAATTTCTTCATAGTCGCTCATATCGCACTCCACAAAACGGGCGCCGGGCACTTTAATAACATCGGTAAAATAGTCTTCGTTGTCATAAGCGGTTAAAAACTGCGTCAGCTTTTCCCGGGTTTCCTGGGTTACATGCTCGCCAACCACCATCGCTTCCGCCGGAATCGCGCCTGACTCGTGGATGATTTTTACATCGCCTTCTGCGGCGTTGCCATGTGCAATTTCAGAGGCAAGAATCTGGTCGGAAATGGGAACGACGTCCACATCGCCTTTGATAACCGCCTGCAGCCCCGCTTGATGGGAACCGGAAAAGCTAACCGCCTCAAAGAAAGCGCCGTTGGTATGCAGGATATCCGAATTGAGCTCTTCATCTGCAAATGCCTGGATAATTTCAGCGGTCGGCACCAGGTTGCCGGAGGTGGAATCCGGGTCGACAAAAGCCATGGTCTTGCCTTTGATATCTTCAATGGAATTGATTTCGCTATCGCTTTTTACAATAAAAACCGAATGATAAATCGCTTTTTCGGGGTCGCCTTCTTCTGCTTTCATCACAATCGGCTCCAAATCGGTGCGCTCTACGCCCAAAGCCAGCGCCTGCGAACCCATATACGCCATATCCGCTTTGCCGGTGCGCAGCGCCTCGATGATGGCATTGTAGTCGCTCGCCTGGATTTCCTCTACCTCGCAGCCCAGCACTTCGCTTAAATCTTTTGCCAGGCCGTTGCGGGCGTCGGCGCTTTCGGCGGTGGATTCGTTGGGGGCATAGGCAATGGTGAACACGCCGTCCTCCCCGCCGGGGCCATTGGCGTCTGCCTTTTTACCGCCGCTGCAGCCGCCAAGCAAGGAAATAGCCAACACGGCCGCTAAAGTTATGCTTAAAATTTTTTTCTTGTTCTTGCTCATTTTAACCGTTCCTTTCTATGTTGCCCATCCACCGTCTTATCAATAGATGGCGTTCAAAATAGCTGTTATGTTTTGGGGGGTAAGCTCTACGGGGTTGTTGTCCGCACGGCCTTTGGTCATTCCCAGCCCGGCCAAATGGGGAAGCTCTTCCTGTTTAACGCCCCACTCATGAAGGGTGGCCGGCTGGCCGGAACGCACCAAAAAGCCTGTGATGCGTTCCTTTAGCATTTTGGCGTCGGTTACGCCCAATGCCTTTAGCAGTTTTGGCAGCCCTTCCACACAAGGGGCGTTCATCTCCAGCACCGGCGCCAGCAGCATGCTTACCGCAGCGCCATGGGGGATGTTGTAGTGCATGGTTAGCGGGTAGGAAATGGAATGGCACGCCGTGGTTTTGGTGTTGCTAAACGCCAGCCCTGCCAGCATGCTGCCCTGGGCCATGGCGTCGTGGGCGCCGGCCTTATGGGAAAGAAGGTCTTCCAAATGTTCCATAATCACCCCAACTGCCTGCAGCGCCAACGCCCGGGACACACAGTTTGTAGCGTTGGCCCAGTAGCTTTCCACCGCATGCGCCACGGCGTCCAAAGCGGACGATACCGCGAGCTTCAGGGGCATCCCTTCGGCCAGCTGAGGGTCTACCAAAGCGGCATACGCGTAATTTTCATGGCTTTCTATTGAACGTTTGGCGTCCTTGCTGGGGTCCCAAATGGTGGCCCAGCAGGTCACTTCGCTGCCGGTGCCAGCGGTGGTGGGAACGCCAATCCAACGCGCGGCCGGACGTCCGTATTCTTTGCTTTGGATAAGCTCTCTTAACGCGTCCTCACTGGCAATTTCTTTCCCGTACAGGCAGCACAAAGACTTTCCCACATCCATAATGCTGCCCCCGCCGATGGCAACCACCGCGTCCGGGGCAAACTGCCTGGTTTTTTGGTAAATCTCAAAAAGCTGCTCCACGGTGGGGTTGGAAGCGGTAAAAACCACTTTCTGCAGGTCTGTTTGCTGCAGTTTGGCAAACACCGGGTGATCCAGCGCCTTTTCGTGCCAACCCAAAACCAGTACCCGCCTGTTTTGCAACTTCATGTCTTCCAGTAGCTTGGGCAAACAGTTTAAGCTGCCCGCCCCCTGGATGGTTTTTACCGGGTTGTAGTACTGGTTCATTTTTCTGCTCCCTTCCGGGCCTGCAAACGGCTGTTGATTTCGTCGATGGCAGCGGGGAGGTCCGCAATGGAGTCGATGACCATATCCGCTCCCGCCTGGCGGTAAATTTCGGCTGTTTTTTGTTTTCTTTGGGCCAGTTGCGCCGGATCCATGGTCTCGTATTCTTGCTGCGAAAGCCCCAACAGGTTGGAACCTTGCAGGATTCCAATGCTCCAGGCCCCGGCATTTTTGCCCTCCTGCATATCCACAACGGTATCGCCCACCTTAACCACCGTGCAGGGGGGATAAACATTCATCTGGCGCATGCATTCAAACAACATAAACGGCGTTGGGCGGGCGGCGCCGGTAATATCCGGGGTTACAACGCAATCCGCCTCGTAGCCTTGCTCTTTTGCGCCGGGGATTACCTGCTCCATCATTTGCGAGGTATACCCGGTTGTGGAGCCGATCTTCAACCCCCATTCCCGCAGCGCCTTTACGGTTTTAACCACCCCGGGAATCGGGGTGCTGTATTCTGCCACCACTTGGTACAGGGTTTTTTCAAATTTCTGGTATAAGTCTTCTACGTCTTTTTCCGTCCATGGCCTTTTATACACCTGCTGCCATTGGCTGTTGCCAGACTCGCAGGACAAAAGCGCACGGATATGTGCTTTCTTTTCCATTCCCATCGGCCGGTTGATTTCTTCTTTGGTAAGATGGATACCCGCTTGGCCGAATACACGGTCAAACACGGTGCTGGGCGCGCTGGATGCATAGTCTACTGTTGTTCCAGCCCAGTCGAATACCACCATCTGGATTTGGCCGTTTTTGTTTGAATCCATAATCATACTCCTTGTCTTGCTGTTTATTGCTGTTTTTCTCTGTTACAAATAGATTATATACAGCACAAAACAGCAATTACAACTAAGGGACGGTAAAATACGTGTAAAGAGTGCACGAAAAAAGCCCAGGCCCTAAGCCTGAGCTTTGCATGTTTAAGCAATCACAATGCCTTGCTTTTTGTATTTTAACCGGACTTCTTCCGAAACGTGGTCATCCATTAAAACGGTGTCAACCTCTGTGCTGCAAAGCACCTTTTTTTTGGAGCATTTGCCCAGTTTGCTCGAATCCATCACGGCGATGGTGCGTTTGGATATTTTGGCCAACAACTGGATGTTCCCGATTTCATGGAAGCGGAAATCGGTAAACCCATCTTCACAATTCACAGCGTTGATGGACAAAAAAGCAATATCCGGGTAATACCGGCCGAATTCCTGTTCGCAGGTAGCCCCAAAAGTGGAGCGCTCCAAAGGGTCCATTTCTCCGCCGATTGCGATTAAATGGATATGCCGGCTTTGCATAAGAATGTTGATGGCCGCATAGTTGTTGGTTACCACCGTAAATTCTTTATCCAAAGAGACAAGCTCCTGGGATAAAACGGTGTTGGTGGTTCCGGAGTTTAGGGCGATCACGTCCCCTTCTTTAATATAGGCCAGCGCTTTCCTGGAGGCTTCCCGCTTTAAATCGCTGTTGATAATCTCCCGCCCTGTAAAATTTTGAAAGGAAAGGATGGATTCGGGCAAACAGGCGCCGCCATGCACATATTTAATAAGCCCATCCTGCTCCATGGCCTTCAAATCCCGCCGGACCGTATCGGCGGATACGCCAAGCAGCTGCCGCAATTCTACCACCTTCACGGTTGATTGCAGCTGCAGCTGCTGCATAATCAACTCTGCACGCTGTGCATAAAGCATCGTCGTTTCCCATCCCATCTATAAACTGTTGTTTTTTTCTCCAACCATATTGTAATTTCTCTTCTTCCATTTATCAAGCCCCCACAAAACAATTTCATTTTGTTTTCATGCATCTTACGCATTCTTTATGGCAATGGCGCATTCGCTTTCCAACGCGTCGCAGATTTCGCGGACGGCCGCAACATTCCCACCATGCATCCGAAACGCTTTTGAAAGCCGCATATTCCGCAAGGAACAAGGCGATGAACCGCAAAACAGGAACAAGAACCCTTAGCCGCACATATTTTGGGGCACGCAGCGCTTTGATAACCCGGCAACATAAAGCAAAAGTGATTGAAAAAACGGCAAATGCTTTTACTTTATAGCAAATGTTAGAAATGCGTTAGATAAAACGGAATAAATTTAAAGGAAATAAATTGGGAGAAAAAGAAAAAAGACTTATAAACCCGCTTATATAAACGGTTTACAAGTCTTTTTTGTTTGGGAAGCGTTGACGAAAAAGATACCCGCTGAAAACGCGAGTGAAAAGGTAAAATAAAAAACTGAGCCCCGAACGCGAATTGCGTCCAGGCTCAGCCTGGTCTGAGTGGCGGGATTTGAACCCACGGCCTCTACCACCCCAAGGTAGCGCGCTACCATCTGCGCCACACCCAGATATTTTTCACACGCTTTTGGCGTGCTTGATTATTTTAGCATACCCTTTGCAAAAAATCAAGTACCATTTGCGTTTTTCTTTCCAGTTTTTTCACATGCGGGCAGCCATGCAAACCAAAAGCATCTCCAGGGAAACTGCCAGGGCGGGTTTGGCGGCTTTTGGCAGGCATGCAGGCGGCTTTTTTCGCCGTTTGGCTGCATACCCCGTTGAAAAGGGAAGAAAAGCAAAATCTTTATACCATTTTAATGCCGCTTAAACACCCCTTAACACCATCTTAAGGGGCAAAAGGATACAATGGGGTCAGCAAAGGAGGAAAGAATATGCAAGGAATAGCCATATTATGCGCTTTAATAGGCATAGCGCTGTTGCTGTATTATATGGGAATATTGATGAAAGGGGATAAGCAGGGATGAACCAGGCAATGCAATATATTTTTTATCTTGCTGTTTTGGTGGCGCTGGCTATCCCGCTGGGGGCATATATCGGCAAGGTGATGAACGGCGAAAAAACCGTTTTATCGCGCGTGTTGTGCCCATGTGAAAAGGGGATTTATAAAATCCTGCATATAAAAGCCGGTGAGCAGATGGATTGGAAAACCTACACCAAAAGCGTGCTGTTGTTTTCGCTTTGCGGTTTTGTGCTGCTGTTTTTGCTGCAGGTTTTCCAAGGCGTTTTGCCCGGCAACCCGCAGGGGGTGGACGGCGTATCCTGGCATTTGGCGTTTAACACCGCCAGCAGCTTTGTCACCAACACCAACTGGCAGGCTTACAGCGGGGAATCCACCTTAAGCTACCTTACCCAAGCTTTGGGGATAACCGTGCAAAACTTTGTATCCGCTGCAACCGGCATTGCGGTGCTGTTTGCGCTTATCCGCGGGTTAATAGGCGTAAAAACCAAAGGTTTGGGCAATTTTTGGGCGGATATGGTGCGCATTGTGGTGCATATTTTGCTTCCGCTGAATTTGGTGCTGGCCATCTGCCTGGTAGGCGGGGGTGTGGTGCAAAACCTAAGCCCTGCTAAAACGGTGGAGCTGCTGGAACCCATCGCGGTGGACGCGCAAGGCAATATTTTACAAGATGCAGTTGTGGATGTGGAAAACAACACCGTAACCGTAAACGGGCAGATAGTGGAAGGGGCTGAAATTGTAACCGAACAATTTGTGCCCATGGGCCCGGCCGCCAGCCAAATTGCCATTAAACAAACCGGCACCAACGGCGGCGGCTACAATGGCACAAACTCCGCGCACCCGCTGGAAAACCCCAATGCGTTTACCAACCTTTTGCAAATGCTTTCGCTGTTGCTTATTCCGGCGGCGCTGTGTTTTGCCTTTGGGCGCAACATCCAAAACAAAAAACAGGGCGTGGCCATTTTTATGGCGATGTTCCTTCTTTTGGTGGTTGCAATGGGCGTGATGGCGGTAAGCGAACAATTTGCACCCACGGCGCTGAATACCAACCCCGAGGTGGATACCAACAGCAGCCTTTACCAGGCGGGCGGCAATATGGAAGGCAAAGAAGCCCGTTTTGGCATAGCTTCTTCGGCTACATGGTCAGCCTGGACAACCGCCGGCTCCAACGGGTCGGTCAATTCCATGCACGATAGCCTTACCCCTATGGGCGGGATGATTTCCATGTTGCTTATGCAGCTTGGCGAGGTGGTTTTTGGCGGTGCTGGCAGCGGTTTGTATGGCATGCTGGCGTTTGCCATCCTAACGGTGTTTATCGCCGGGCTTATGGTAGGGCGCACCCCGGAATTTTTAGGCAAAAAAATTGCGCCGTATGAGATGAAATGGGCGGTTGTGGTGGCGCTGGCAGCCCCTGTGGCCATTTTGGCAGGCAGCGGCATTGCCGCGGCGCTGCCGCAGATACAGGCAAGCCTGCACAACAGCGGCGCGCACGGTTTTAGCGAACTGCTGTATGCGTTTTCATCGGCGGGTGCCAACAACGGCTCGGCTTTTGCAGGCTTTGAAGCCAACACGGTGTTTTTGAACCTTGCGCTGGGGCTGGTTATGCTGTTTGCACGCTTTATGCCCATTTTGGGCACCATGGCCATTGCCGGCAGCATGAGCCAAAAAACCCCCACGGCCGTTACCGCCGGCACCTTAAGCACCACCAACGGCATGTTTGTATTTTTGTTGATTTTGATTGTTTTGCTGGTCGGCGCGCTCAGCTTTTTCCCGGCGTTGGCGTTGGGGCCGCTGGCAGAATTCTTTGCCGGGATTGCATAAGGGAGGTTTGGATATGCGGCAAAAAGCATTGGATAAACGCAAAATGCTATTGCGTGCCATAAAAGATTCGTTTGTAAAACTTTCCCCCAAAACCCAAAAAAACAACCCGGTGATGCTTTTGGTGTACATTTCGGCCATACTCACCAGCGTTTTATGGGTGGCTTCTCTGTTCGGCGTGGGGGATGCTTCCTCTGGCTATACTTTGGCCATTGCCATTATTTTGTGGTTTACGGTTTTGTTTGCCAACTTTGCCGAAGCCATTGCCGAAGGGCGCGGCAAAGCGCAGGCGGATTCGCTTAGGGCGGCCAAAAAAGATGTGAGCGCATACCGCTTGGCCAGCTTGGAGGACCGGGAACATGTGCAGGAAGTGGTGTCTTCCAGCCTGCAAAAAGGCGATATTGTGCTTGTCAAAGCCGGGCAAACCATCCCGGCCGACGGCGAAGTCATCGACGGTGCGGCTTCGGTGGATGAAAGCGCCATTACAGGCGAATCGGCCCCGGTTATCCGCGAAAGCGGCGGTGACCGCAGCGCCGTTACCGGCGGCACCCAGGTTTTGTCCGACTGGATTGTGGTGAAAGTGACCAACCAGCAGGGCGAAAGCTTTTTGGACAAGATGATTGCCATGGTAGAAGGGGCTGCGCGCAAGAAAACCCCCAACGAAATTGCTTTGCAGATTTTTTTGCTGGCGCTGTCGATTATTTTTATACTGGTTACCATGTCGCTGTATACCTTTTCCAATTTTGCGGCCAACCAGGCCGGGATAGCAAACCCCACCTCCATTACCACTTTGGTGGCTTTGCTGGTGTGCTTGGCGCCTACCACCATCGGTGCGCTGCTTTCGGCCATTGGCATTGCCGGCATGAGCCGTTTAAACCGCGCGAATGTGCTGGCGATGAGCGGGCGCGCCATTGAAGCCGCTGGCGATGTGGACATTTTGATGCTGGACAAAACCGGCACCATCACCTTAGGCAACCGCCAGGCGCACGCTTTTGTGCCGGTAGACGGCGCCAACGAGCAGGAGCTGGCGCGTGCCGCACAGCTTTCCTCTTTGGCGGATGAAACCCCTGAGGGCAGAAGTGTTGTGATTTTGGCAAAAGAAAAATACCATCTGCAAGCGCCCAGCATGGAAAGCAGCCATATGGTTTTTGTGCCCTTTAGCGCCAAAACCCGCATGAGCGGCGTGGACTATGCCGGCAACGAAATCCGCAAGGGCGCGGCCGACGCGATAAAGGCCTATGTGCAGCAGGGCGGCGGCAGCTTTAGCCAGGAATGCGAACAGGTTGTGCAGAACATTGCCAACCAGGGCGGCACCCCGCTGGTGGTTGCGCAAAACCACAGGGTTTTGGGGGTTATCCATTTAAAGGACATCATCAAGCAGGGGGTTAAAGAAAAATTTGCCGATTTGCGCAAAATGGGCATTAAAACCATTATGATCACCGGCGACAACCCGCTGACTGCCGCCGCCATTGCCGCAGAAGCCGGCGTGGACGACTTTTTGGCCGAAGCCACCCCGGAAGGCAAATTGAAAATGATTCGGGAGTTTCAATCCAAAGGGCATTTGGTGGCCATGACCGGCGACGGCACCAACGACGCCCCGGCTTTGGCCCAGGCAGATGTGGCCGTTGCGATGAATTCGGGCACGCAGGCGGCCAAAGAAGCGGGCAACATGGTGGATTTGGATTCTTCCCCCACCAAATTGATTGACATTGTACGCATTGGCAAACAGCTTTTGATGACCCGCGGCAGCCTGACCACCTTTTCCATTGCCAACGACCTGGCCAAATATTTTGCCATTATTCCGGCCTTGTTTATGGGGCTGTACCCGCAGCTTTCGGCTTTGAACATCATGGGACTGCATTCGGCCCAAAGCGCAGTGCTTTCGGCCATTATTTACAACGCCCTTATCATCATCGCGTTGATTCCGCTGGCGCTAAAAGGCGTAAAATACCGCGAGGTTTCCGCCGGCAGGCTGTTAAAACAAAACCTGCTTATTTACGGCGTAGGCGGGTTAATCGCCCCGTTTGTATGCATTAAGCTCATCGATATCATCTTGGTTGCGCTGCATTTGGCGTAACAACAGGGAGGGTTTTACATGAAAACGCTCAAACAATTGCTGCCCCGCGCATTGGCGTGCGTGGTGCTGTTTACCATTTTGTGCGGTGTGGTTTACACCGGCATTGTCACCGTGGTGGCGCAGGTGTTTTTCCCCCACCAGGCAAACGGCAGTTTGATTGAAGTAGACGGCAAGGTGTATGGCAGCGAGTTAATGGGCCAATATTACAACGATGAAAACCACATGTGGGGGCGCATTATGCAGCTGGATGTTTCCACCTTTGTGGATGAAAACGGCAAACGGCTTATGTACGCCCAGCCTTCCAACCTAAGCCCCAACAGCGAAGAATACAAAGCTTTGGTGCAAGAGCGGGTGGACCTTATAAAGGCCGCCAACCCCGACATGGAGGAAAGCACTATCCCGGTGGATTTGGTGACCTGTTCGGGCAGCGGATTGGACCCGCATATTTCGGTGGCGGCGGCTTTGTACCAGGTGCCGCGTTTGGCAAAGGCCAACAACATAAGCGAGGAAGAGGTAAAGCAAATCATCGAAGAATCCACCCAGCATAAATTTTTAGGCATTTTTGGCGAAGATGTGGTAAACGTGCTGGAAGTAAACTTACGGCTGGACGGAATTTTATAAAGAAATGCAAACGCGCCTATAAATATGCTATACTAAACACAAACGCCGGGAGGTGAAACCATGGAACCGATGCGGGAAGACCCCGACATGCTGCTAAGGCGCATTGCCCAGGAGGACAAAAAAAGCCAACGGGGCAGGTTAAAAATCTTTTTTGGTTATGCGGCCGGGGTGGGCAAAACCTATGCCATGCTAAAGGCCGCGCATGCGGCAAGCCACCGCGGCATAGACGTGGTGGTGGGCTATGTGGAACCCCATGCGCGCGTGCACACCATGGAAATGCTAAACGGGCTGGAGGTTTTGCCCACCAAACAGGTGCAGTACCGGGACATCCAGCTGCGGGAATTTGATTTGGATTTGGCCCTAAAACGGCGCCCGCAGTTGATTTTGGTGGACGAGCTGGCGCACACCAACGCCGAAGGCTGCCGCCATGCCAAACGCTACCAGGACATTGAAGAGCTTTTGAACATGGGCATAGACGTGTACACCACCGTAAACGTGCAGCATATTGAAAGCCTAAACGATATTGTGGCCTCCATTACCGGGGTAAGCGTGCGCGAGCGCATACCCGACCATGTGTTTGACAACGCCGACCAGGTGGAACTGGTGGACATTGAGCCGCAGGATTTGATTGAACGGCTGCATGCGGGCAATGTGTACTGCCCACAGCAGGCCGGGCGGGCGCTGGAAAACTTTTTTTCCTTACAAAACCTGGTGGCCCTGCGTGAAATTGCTTTGCGCCGCTGTGCAGACCGCATCAACAAGCTGGCCGAAAAGGTAAAAACCAGCCAAAGCGGCGATTATTACACCGATGAGCACATTCTGGTGTGTTTGTCATCGTCCCCCAGCAACGCCAAAATCATCCGCACCGGCGCCAGGATGGCCAGCGCTTTTAAAGGCGGTTTTACCGCTTTGTTTGTAGAAACGTCCGCGTTTGCTTCTATGAGCGAAGAAAACCGCAACCGTTTGCGCAAACACATCCATTTGGCCCAGCAGCTAGGCGCTACCATCGAAACCGTTTACGGGGATGATATTGCGTTCCAAATTGCGGAATTTGCAAGGCTTTCGGGGGTATCCAAAATTGTGATGGGCCGCAGCAATTTGGGCCGCCGCTTTTTGTGGAGCAAACCCCCTTTGACCGAACAGCTTACCGCCTATGCCCCCAATTTGGATATTTACATCATCCCGGAAAAAAACCTGCCCCCTTACCGGGGCGCCAAGCCAAAAGGCAAAGGGTTTGCGTTTTCCTGGCGCGATGCCGCCAGGACGCTGGCCATTTTGGCCGTTGCCACCGCCGCCGGCTTTTTGTTTGATTATTTGGGCTTTAGCGAAGCCAACATCATCACCATATACATTTTGGGGGTGCTTATCACCGCCATTGTTACATCGCAAAGGGGTTACAGCCTGGTTTCGTCCATCATTAGCGTTTTGCTGTTTAACTACCTGTTTACCACCCCGCGCTTTACCTTTTTTGCCAACGATATCGGGCATACGGTGACGTTTGTAATTATGTTTGCCGCGGCGTTTATCACCAGTTCGCTGGCCGCCAAACTCAAACAGGTGGCCCGGCGGTCGGTGCAGTCGGCTTACCGCACCAGGATTTTGCTGGAAACCAACCAGATGCTGCAGCAAAGCAGTGGCAAAGACCAGATTGTATCCCAAACGGCGCAGCAGCTGACCAAACTGGTAAAAAAAGACATTGTGTTTTACCTGCCGCAGGGGGAAACCCTTGCCCCGCCCAGCGTATTTTTGGCCGACGAGGAAGCCGACGCGCAAGAATGCATAACCGAAAACGAACGCGCGGTTGCCCATTGGGTGTACAAAAACAACAAGCGCGCAGGCGCGTTTACCGGCACGCTGGGTAATGCCAAATGCCTGTACCTGGCGGTGCGCGTAAACGAGCGCGTATACGGGGTGGTGGGCATTCATCTAAAAAACCAGCCGCTGGATACGTTTGAAAATTCCATAGTGCTTTCCATTTTGGGCGAATGCGCGCTGGCGCTGGAAAACCAGCAGATTTTGCTAGAGCGCGAACAGGCGGCCATTTTGGCCAAAAACGAACAGCTTAGGGCCAATTTGCTGCGTTCCATTTCGCACGATTTGCGCACGCCGCTGACCTCTATTTCGGGCAATGCGGGCATTTTACTTGCAAACGATACCCAGCTTGCCCCCCAAAAACGCCAGCAGCTTTACAAAGACATTTACGAGGATTCTTTGTGGCTTATCAATTTGGTGGAAAATTTGCTTTCGGTTACGCGCATTGAAGATGGTTCGATGCAGCTGAACAAAACGGCGGAATTGATGGAGGAAGTCATCGATGAAGCGCTAAGGCATGTCAACCGGCGCGAGCATGGGCATGCCATCAAGGTGCACCAGCCGCAGGAGATTGTTTTGGCCCAGATGGATGCGCGTTTGATTGTACAGGTGGTGGTGAACATCCTGGACAACGCCATCAAATACACCCCCAAAGGGTCGGAGATTTTGGTGGACGTTGCCAAGGACAACGATTGGGTAACCGTGCGCATTTCCGATAACGGGCCGGGCATACCCGATGAAGCCAAAACCAGAATATTCGATATGTTTTACACCCTAAACAACACCGTGGCCGACAGCCGGCGCAGTTTAGGGCTGGGTTTGGCACTTTGCAAATCCATCATCAACGCCCATGGGGGTGAAATTTGGGTGCAAGACCACAAACCCCAAGGAACCACATTCTGTTTTACTTTGCCCGCACAGGAGGTGCCCGATTATGAACCATAAACCTTTGGTATTGGTAGTAGAAGACGATGCGGCGGTGCGCAACTTGATTGCCACAACCCTGGAAACCCACGATTACCGCTACCACACCGCGCCCAACGGCGAAGCCGCCATTTTGGAAGCGGTATCCCACAGCCCGGATGTGATGCTGCTGGATTTGGGCCTGCCGGATATCGACGGGGTGGAAATTATTCAAAAAATCCGCACCTGGTCGAACATGCCCATTATTGTAATTAGCGCCCGAAGCGAAGACCGGGATAAAATCGACGCGCTGGACGCCGGGGCGGACGACTACTTGACCAAGCCGTTTTCGGTGGAGGAACTGCTGGCGCGCTTAAGGGTGACTTTCCGGCGGCTGCATTATGCGCAAAAAGCCGGCGAAAGCGAAGAAGCGGTGTTTGTAAATGGCGATTTGAAAATTGACTATGCGGCCGGGTGCGTGTATATGGCCGGGCGCGAGCTGCATATCACCCCGATGGAATACAAACTGTTGTGCCTGCTTGCCAAAAATGTGGGCAAAGTGCTGACCCATACGTATATCACCCGCGAAATTTGGGGCAGCGCGTTTAACTCGGATGTGGCGTCGCTGCGGGTATTTATGGCCACTTTGCGCAAAAAAATTGAAAAAGACCCATCCAACCCGCAGTATATCCAAACCCATGTGGGCGTAGGCTACCGCATGCTGCGCATGGAATAATGCCAAACAGACAGATGTAGCCGCGTTTTTTATACAACATATGTTTGTGTTTTGCACAGACGGCCGCCGGTGGCAGCAACCACAAGCGGCCGGATTTTTTTATCCGCTTGATGAAACGATGCAAATGGGGTATGATAAAAACAACACAAGCAAAGGGGGATTTACCATCATGCAGGATGTGATTGTCATCGGCGCCGGCTGCGCGGGGTTGTCCGCGGCGGTGTATTTGGCACGCTATGGCGCGCAGGTTTTGGTAATCGAACAGGCCTTTTACGGCGGGCAGATTGTCAACACGCCGGATATTGAAAATTATCCGGCAATTGAAAGCATTTCCGGTTACGATTTTGCCCAGCGCCTTTACGAGCAGGCAATCCACCTTGGCGCCAAGGTGGTATTTGAAAGCCTTGTGGAGGTTTCTTTGCAGGGGGATGTAAAAACGGTAAAAACCAGCAAAAACACCTACGAGGCCAAAGCGGTGATTTTGGCCAACGGCGCGCAAAACCGCAAGCTGGGCGTGCAGGGGGAAGATGCGTTTGTTGGCAAAGGGGTTTCCTACTGCGCCACCTGCGACGGCAATTTTTACAAAAACAAAACCGTCGCCATTGTGGGCGGGGGCAACACCGCTTTGGAGGACGCGCAGTTTTTGGCAAAGCTGGCGCAAAAAGTGTACCTCATCCACCGGCGCGACCAGTTTAGGGGGGACAGCAAAAACGTGCAGAAGGTGCTGCAAAGCCCCAAAATTGAAGTGCTGTACAACTGCGAAGTTACCCGCCTGCTGGGGCAGGACAAACTGGAGCAGGTATGCGTGCGCAACAAAGTAAGCGGGGAAGAGCGCGCTTTAAACGTAGACGGCGTGTTTGTGGCCATCGGCCAGGTGCCACAAAACCAAATGTTCGCCCCCTTTGTAAAGCTGGATGAAAGCGGCTACATTGTAGCGGGGGAGGACTGCCAAACCACCTGCCCCGGCGTTTTTGCCGCGGGCGATACCCGCACCAAAGCGTTGCGCCAGCTGGTAACCGCCGCCAGCGACGGGGCCAACGCTGCATTTTCCATTATGCAGGAATTGTAACGCAATTTTCACCCTGGCAACAAAAATACAATTGTCCGTTTTTGACAATGGCATTTATGACTACTTGGGAGGAATTGTTCCATGAGAATACGGTATAAGGCCGTTTGCTGGTTATTCATTGTATTTTGTATTGCTTTTTGCAGCGGATGCCAAAACACAAATTCCGGTTTTACTGCCTACGCAGCATCCGACCAAGGTATTTTTGGGCTTGCGCCTTTGTTTAAGAACTTTGAGCAGAAAAGTGCTGCTCATTATCTGAGTTATCAGACGCAGGGCGCGAGTGTTAGTTTGACATTTTACCCTTTCACGGCGTCGCTTGAAGATATGGTGCCGCAAAGTGAAATGCGTACTTACAACGGCAGAGAATATGCCTATTGGTTTTCCAGCGTTTGCTGGGATGGCATGGATGAAAACGGCAAGTGGGTAGGCGGCACCACCGATAATGTGCGCATGGGGATGTACGACGGGGATTACCTTGTGGTTTTTTCGGTAAGCGGCCAAACGGATGCAGTAAACACATACGCACGTATGGAAGTTTTTTTGGAGCTTCTGGAGAAAAATACTGTTAACGGCCTTACATTGACACACGAAGAGTATTCGGCGCATTTTCAAAAAGATATTCTAAAATGCAAAGTAGTGCTTACGCCGCCGCATGTAGAGGCATATCAGAATACATTTGCGCGAGAGGATCTTTTTGTGCAAAACCAGGAGGGAATCTCGTTTTTGCAAACTTCTACACAGCGCAGCGAGGACGCCCCTAATGTTTTCGCAATCGTGTTCAATACAGATAAAGGTGCACTTCTTATTCAAAATTCTGTAGCTTATGTTCACCGCAACGATATCTCTGAGGAAGAGATAACCGGTATCGATTTTGCACTTGCCCAAAAAGTTGCAAAGCAGCTCAATGTACAGTTGCAGGATCTGCCGGCAGATATTTAAAACGAAAGTCCCCGAGCATTTTGCTGTTCGGGGACTTTTTTATAAAGAATCATGCCAAGCAGTAAAAATACACCACCAAAAAGTGAAAAAAGCTGCCCAGCAAAACAAAGATGTGAAACAGCTCGTGGAAGCCAAAGCGCGCAGAAAGATTGGGCTTTTTGATGCCGTAAACCACCCCGCCGATGGTATAAAAAATGCCGCCTGTGAACAAAAGCGCAATGGCGCCCGGGGCCATGTTGCCAATTGCAGAGGTATCCGCCAGGATCGACCAGCCCATAAGAATATACAAAGCGGTGGACAAAACCCGCGGGGCGTTCATCCATAAAAGCTTCATCAAAATGCCCAAAAGGCCAAACGCCCACACGCCCAAAGCAAAATACAGCCCGTTGGGGCTGGGCAGGAATTTTAACATAATGGGGGTGTAGGTGCCGGCAATAAGCACGTAAATCATCGAATGGTCCAGCTTGCGCAGTATGGCCACCGCTTTTTTGGAAGCATTGGAAAAATGGTACCATGCGCTTGCCCCGTACAGCATGGTAAGCGAAAGCCCAAAAATACAGGCGCCTGCCAGCATGAATGCGCCCTGCTGGGTGTAAAGGGATTTTGCCAGCAGCAGAGCCGTTGCCAGAATTGAGAGCAGAAAGCCTAAAAAATGGGTGTAGCTGCTCAAAGGTTCCCGCGCTTTGGAAAGATATGTTTTCATAATGGTACCTCGTTGAAATAAAAAATGGTTAATACGGTTATAAATACTATGTCTTGTATATAAATATACCACGTTTTGTAAAGATTGCAATAGAGATATTGAATTGTTCATACAATTCATGTAAAATTTACAATAAGGATAAGGGGGTGCGCAAATGGAACATTCTTACCAGGATATTCTAAGCTGTATTCAGGCGGCTGTGAACGACAGCGAGCTTACAAGCGGCGAAATCCCATCGATTGATTTGTACATCGACCAGATTATCAATCTGCTCGAATCCGCTATGTCTTCCAACAAGCGCCGCGAGGAGGACAAGCTGTTAACCAAAACCATGATTAACAACTACAGCAAAGAAGGGCTTTTAAAGCCCATAAAAGGCAAAAAATATTCCAAAGAGCATATTATACAAATGTTGATTATTTACGAATTAAAACAGGTTTTAAGCATTGGGGACATTAAAACCGTTTTAGACCAATACAATAAAAATGAAAGCTTTGACAGCGAAGCGTTTATTGGCATATACGACCAGTTTTTGGCCCTAAAAGGCTTTGAACGCGAGGTTGCCGTAAACTTTTCGCAGCAGCTGTTAGGGCAGATGCCGCAGAATTTGCAGCAGGAGCGCAAACTGTTTTTGCTTATTCTGGCGTTTGCCAATTTGTCCAAATATATGAAGCGCATTTGTGAAACGCTTATTGACACCTATTTGGAAAAAGCGGATTAACATGCAGGCAAAATCAAAAGAGGGGGATTTTGAAATGCAGTTTACCGAACAGGAAATTAAGGAACAGCAAAAATATTTAACCTTGCTTTCCAAGGAATACCCAACCATCCAGGCGGTTTCCACCGAGATTATCAACCTGAAGGCCATTTTGGATTTGCCCAAGGGCACCGAGCACTTTTTGTCCGACCTGCACGGGGAAGACAAAGCGTTTATTCATATTTTAAACAACGCCTCCGGGGTTATCCGTGAAAAAATCGACCTGCTGTTTGAAAACTCCATCCCCGCTGCCGAACGCAGCGAATTGGCGGCGCTTATTTACTACCCGGAAGATAAGCTGGCCGTGATTAAAAAGCAAGGGCGCGATATGGGCGAATGGTACCGCATCACCCTGCACCGGTTAATTGAGGTTTGCCGCCTGGTGGCCTCCAAATA
>CAJFVS010000045.1 GCA_904420505.1 Candidatus Alloruminococcus vanvlietii
GGCAGCCGCCGCACATGCCGGTGCCGTCAATCATAATGGGGTTTAAGCTGACGATGGTTTTGATGTTGTATTTTTTGGTGATATCGCAAACAAATTTCATCATAATCACCGGGCCGATGGCAACAACCGCATCGTACTGGTTGCCCGCCTGGATAAGCGCTTCCAGCTTGTTGGTAACAAAGCCTTTTTCGCCGTAGGTGCCGTCGTCGGTGGTGATGTAAAGGTTTTTGGAAGCCGCGCGCATTTCGTCTTCCAAAATTACAATATCTTTGCTTCTAAAACCGGCAATCATGTCCACTTCCACGCCTTTGCTGGTTAGCTCTTTGGCCTGGGGGTATGCGATTGCACAGCCCACGCCGCCGCCTACAACAGCTACGCGTTTTACGTTTTCAAGATGAGTAGGAATGCCCAGCGGCCCTACAAAGTCCAGGATGTAGTCGCCTTCGTTAAGCTGCCCCAACAATTTGGTAGAACGGCCCACGGTTTGGAAAATAATCGTAACAGTGCCTTTTTCGCGGTCATAATCGGCAATTGTCAGCGGAACTCTTTCGCCGAACTCGTCCACGCGGAAAATGATGAACTGGCCTGCATGCGCTTTTTTGGCAATAAACGGTGCGTCCACTTCCATCAAGACCACTTGGCTGTTCAGTTGTCTTTTTTTCACAATTTTAAACAAACACGTTCACTCCTATTCATACTAACTTGCTGTTTTTATTATAGTATACGCCCGGCGATATTTCAATCTTTTTGACGCTTTTTTAACAATAAAAGAATGGAAAAAAACAAAAAAATCCCCATATCGCGTGGATATGGGGATTGGAAAAGCTGCCTTTTGGCCGTTTAACTGCCTGACGCTTGATGGGAAGCTTGGTTATCGGGCACCGAAGATTGCGAAGTGGTGTCCTCCGGCAAGCTTGCCGTGCTTTGGCTGCCCGTAGAGTCGGTGCTCTGGCTGCTGGCGATGGAGTCGCTCACCTGCGAAGAAGTGCTCTCCTGCGAAGATTCGCTGGACGCCTGGGAAGAAGAGGACTCCGGCTGCGAGGAAGAAGACGAGGACGACGGCGGCAGCGACGAACTGCTGGAAGAGGACGGCTGCGAGCTGGACGGGTCTTGCGACGAGCTGGACGGCGGCGGTGTTACCGTGCCCTCCATATCGCCGACCGACTGCACACCGGTGGGTTGCGAATTGAGCGACCCGGTGGCAATAAAGTAATTGACAATCCCGTTGACAATGCCGTTTGCCAAAGCGTTTTGATAGCTGGAATCAATAAGCTTTTGGTACTCCGAAGGGGTGCTGACAAAGCCTACCTCCAGCAGTGTTGCGGGCAGTTCGGAATCGCGTGTGACGTAAAACGCATTGTATTTTGCCCCGCGGTTGTTCCAGTTGGCCGTGCTGGAAATAGCGCTGGTCAGGCTGGAAGCGATGACTTTTTGGTAACTGTAGAAATAATAGCTTTCTGTGCCGGTTGGGCCGGAGGAAACATACGAGTTTTGATGGATGCTTAAGAACAGGTGCGGCGCAAACGATTTACCCGCCTCTACACGCTGTGCCAGCGAGGGCATGGTACCGGTGGTATCAATCATGCTCACCGTTGCGCCCATGTTCTCCAGCTTGGTTTTTACCAGCGAGGCAATCATGCGGTTAATAACCGCTTCCGGATAATTGGGGTTGTTGCCCAAAGCACCCGGGTCGTTTCCGCCGTGGCCGGGGTCAAGCATGATGCGCGCGCCGTTTAGGGTGTAGCCCGAACCGCTTGACTGCACAGGCGCCGGGTTGGTAAAGCGGAAGGTCAGATAGCCGTTGGAATCATAGTAGGCTTTGTAACCCAAAAAGCCGTTTGTTTTACGGAAAGTAAGCGTCAGCGTGGAGCCCGACCAGGTTGCCGACGAGAACAACGAGTTTTGGGTGAGCGTCAGGTTGTCCGGTACTTGCGTGGTGTGCGCAAACGCTATCTGGAAGCCGTTAGAGGTAATGGTAACGTCATACGGGGCTTTCCAAGACATGTTGAGCGAAACATAGGTGTAAAAATCCTCGCCCGTTACCTTTAACCCGGAAATCACATTATTGCCTTTGATGTTGGAGCTGTCCACATTGGTGACGTTGTTGGCGTATACGCGCAAACCGCAGCTTAAAATGTAATAGCTGTAGGTGGTGCCGCCCTCCGAATAGGTGAGGATGTCGCCCACAACGGTGTCCACCGTGCCCTTGGGCAGCGGGTAACAGTACGGGGAGGCCAAATCGTTGATGATATCCGACGGGAAGGTTTCGGCGCTGTCCACCGTAACCATCACCGCTTTGCCGTCGCCCAAATCCGGTTTCTTATTGATTTTTACCAGCGCGCCCTGCAAGGTATCGGTGTAGCCGTCGTAAGTGGCGGTTACCGAAACATTGCCCAGGCTTTGCACGCTGTCGGTAGCGGCGGGCGCTGTGTAAGTACCAACGTATTTTTGATAAGTAGAATCACGGTCGGTGTCATCATCATCCACTTCCGCCGGCGACATAGTTACTTTTGTGCCGTTTAAGGTTGCATACACGGTTGAACCTTTATAAGCGGTGGCGGTAATTTCCATCTTCATGCCGCCTTCCAGCACCGCCGTGCCCAACGGGGACACATCTTTTAGTACGATGATTTCCCTGGTAATGTTATAGGTAATGGTTTTATCTTTGTGCGAGAAGGTAAAGGTGTTTAAGCCTTTTTCCAAGTCCACTTCGATGTTAAAGTACCCCGAATCGTCCGTTTCAATCACTTCGCCGTTGAAGGTAAGGTCAAAGTTCGGGTCGGAAGCACCAGTAAACACCACGCTCGGTTCGGATGTGGTATAGGTGGTTTGGCTGGGCTTGGTCAAAGTCAGCTCTTTTAAAATCAAATCTTCGCTGACCTTGTTGTTAAAGTAATTGACAAGCACTTCGGTGCTGCCCTGGGGGTCTTCCATCAAACTGGCCATCGAATCCAGCGCCAGGCCCTGGCAGCCGGTTACATCGCGCAGGATGGTTGCCTGTTTGGTCAGCTGGTCGGGGCTTGTCCACCCGCGGTTGTTGGTTACGGCTTTGGAAGCCGCCATCACCGCATACATGGGGATATTGTTTTGGTTGGCCAAATCCGCCCACCATTTTACAACGGTTTCAAAGGGGATTTCAGGGTCGGTTGTGGAGCCGAAAGCTTCTACAAACACAAAATCCACCAGTTTGTTTTCAATATAAGCTTTTACGTCCGCATTGGCGGAGGTAAGCATTTGATAGGAAGCACTGGTAGCCGAGCCCGCCTCGTTGTCGGTGTCGTTTGCCCATACCGAAGAGGTCAGCACGCCCACCTGGATGTTTCTATCCACGCTGCGCACGCCCTGTGCCGCCGCATTGATGGCCGACTGGGTCATCTCCAGCATAAAGCGGTCATACCCGGCGCCCGAGGACATCTGCATATAATGCCCGTAGGCCGAGGAGGAATCTTCTATCGAATAGTTGTCCAAAATCACGCCGTCCACTTTGTATGTTTCTACAAAGCTGGCAGCGTCCTTTTTAATCGTGGTCAGCTTGTCCGAATTGACCTGCTGCATGGTCTGGATAGCGCCCTCTTCATAGCTGCTCAACACATCGTAAAGCGCATACACAAACAGGCCTTGGTCGCGGCACTGCTGCACAATGTATTCCAGTACATCCAGCCCGGCAACCGCCTGCGGCAGGGTACTGCTTTGGTAAATCACGCTGTCATCGTTGTAGGTAAGCCCTACAACCACCGTGTTTAAGGTGTATTCCTTGGCTTGAGCAAGCAGCGCGTCTATCTCGTTTTTCACGCTTTCGGCGCTGTTGGACGAACCGGTCATAAAATCCACGCCCGGAACCAGATACACCGCTTTCATATCCACCGGGCGGCTAAAGCTCGGCAAGGTGTTGTCCTCTTCTTCGCTGTCCGGCGTATCCGAAACAGCGCCGTTATCCGGTATCTGGCTTTCCGGCTCGGACACGGGATTGTCCTCCTCGGAATCTTGACCGGATACGTTTCCGGCGGTGGGCAGGTAATTTTGCCCAAACACCGCAACCATACCGGTTACCAGCGTAATGCCTAAGAAAACGCAAACCAGTATAATGGCGATTTTTTGTTTGTTTTTGGACATTTGTGCCATAAAACGATCTTCCTCCCCCTGTGCTTCCCTGTCTAATTCAAAATGGACTGCAAATTTTTGCGTTCGCTTGCTACAATCGATGCTACATCGGAGCCGGGGCGGAAAACCGAATCGTACCGGTACAGCACAAATCCGCCGTACTGGGATTTTTCCCGCGCATACAGCACCTGACGCATTAAAATATCGGTGTTTTCTATCCATTCGCGGTTGCTGCTGTCAACCGTGCCGCATTTATAGGGCGCAAGACCCACATACAATGTAACGCTGCTGGATGTGACAATATTTGCCCATTGGTCCAAAACTTTGTCGAACGCAGCGGTGGAATGCTCAAAACCCCAGTAAATCTGCGGGCAGATATAGTCGATATAATTGGTATTGGAGCACCATTTGGCTACATCCGCATACAAAAGATTGTAGTTGTTGCTAATATTGCCTGCCGGGCTTACGCCAAACATGCAGGAAGAATCAATCGCCTTTACCGCAGCGTAGGTTTCGCGGATAAGGGTGTTGACATTTTCCCTTCTCCAAGCGGCCAGGCTTAACGTGCCGCCGGATGAGGTGTATTCTTTATAACTGGCCGCATCCAGCGATTCATCCGTGCCCGGGTAAAAATAATCGTCAAAATGAATGCCGTCCAAATCGTAGTTTTGCACCAGCTCTTTTACGCCGTTGACCACCAGCTGGCGCACTTCGGGGACAGCGGGGTTGTAATAGTACCCGCCGCTGTATTCCATCACATAATGGCTGGTGCTGGGGTCGTTCATCCAAATATACGCCTGGTTGTCGCTGGAAAGGTCAAACTTCGAGCCTGCGGCTTTCACACGGTAGGGGTTAATCCACGCATGGATTTGCAGCCCGTACTTTCTGGCGGCGGTAATCATCACGTCCAGCGCGTCAAACGGCAAAGAACCGCCCTGCCCGCTGCCGGTTATGTAATAGGATGTTGGAAAATAGCTTGACTCATAAATGGCGTCGCCAAACGGGCGCACTTGTACAATCACCGTGTTGCAGCCCAGGTTTTTCACATTGGAAAAATACGATTCAATATTGCTTTTAAAGGTGCTTTGGCTTTTGCCCTGCAAAATGCTCATATACTCCAAATACGAAATCCACACCGCGCGCATTTCCCCGCTGGGTGCAGGAGTTGTATCGGATTCGGAAGAAGACGATGAAGAGCCAGACGAGCTGGCCTGCGAGCTGCCCGACGAAGCCTGGCTGCTGGAATCCGGTTTGGAACTGGTATTTTGCGAGGACGAAGGCGGCTTTGCGCTGCTTGCCGAAGAAGGCGGCTGGCTGGACGAAGCGCTGCTTGTACTACCGGTGCTATTCACACTGGAAGCATTGCTGGAAGTACTACTGTGCGTAGAATTCTCTTCCCCACCCAAGCTGGAATTAAACGGCGGGTCTTCGGGCATGTAGCTTACCCCGTTGCTGGAAGAATTGGAAACAAATTGCGAATTTATGTCAGAACTCGGCAAAGGGCTGGGCCCTTTGGAGCAACTTGCTGTCGAAAGGAGGACCATTACGGCCAAAAGGATAACGACACTTCTTTTCATTGTACACTCCTCACATGTTCATTTGGATATAATTTTACAGTTAAATTTTGTTAAAATCAATAATAAATGTATATTTAACAATTATGAAACATTTTCCAAATTTTCTATTAACGTATGTTTTTCCATGCCAAATCATGCTATAATAAAAAAAAGAGGAGCAAAAACCATGTTTGTTTTTTCCATGCAGCACAACAAAGTGGACACCGACGCCCTGTGCCATTTTTATAAAAATCCTTGCAAAAACTGTGCCAGCCGGGAAGGATACCTTCTTTTTCGCACTAGCGCTTGGCATTATGTATCAAAAACCGATTTGCTCCCTCACCGTTACCACCGGTATTGGGCTGTATGCGTACATTGCGGCAAGCATTACCGCATGAAACCAAGCCAAGCCAAACGCTATTTACAAAAATAATAAGCCGGCTCCATAATGGAGCCGGCTGTTTTGCATATAGGGGATTAAAGCTGTTTTTGGCCGGTGATATGAGCCAGCAGCGCCTGGCAGCCTTTTAGCACATCTTGGTAGGTGTCTTCAAAATTGCCGGTGTACCAAGGGTCGGCAATATCCCGCGGATTGGGTGTAAAATCCAGCAGGCGGTGCACTTTGTTTTGCGGGTCTTTGCCAATAATGCGCATAATATTGCGGATATTATGCTGTTCCATGCCGATTAAATAGTCGTACCGGTCATAATCCTGCCGGGTGAGCTTGGTGGCAAAATGCGCAAACACCGGTATGCCCTCTTCACGCATTTTGCGCAGCGTGCCCGGATGCACCGGGTTGCCGGTTTCTTCACTGCTGGTGGCGCAGGACTGGATTTCAAATTGGTCCAGCACCCCCTGCTGTTTTGCCAGATGGGTAAACACAAACTGCGCCATCGGGCTGCGGCAGATATTTCCATGGCAGATAAACAAAATTTTGGTCATGCCCTTACTCCTTTGTTGCGATGTATTGTGCCAGCAAAGGCCGTGTACGCAGCGCGCTGGCAATGATTTTGGCATGGTCAAAGGCCAGGCCGTCGTTTTCCAAAATCTCCCACTGTACGCAGCTAGAAAAAGCGTCTTTTGTGCAAATAAAGCGCAGCTTGGCCTTAAGCGTCTCTTTGGGCGAGCAAAGGGCAAGGCTAAGCACCCGGGTAAGAACCTGTTTTCCATCCGCAGCTTGGGTGTGCGCCTCTTCCCCCTGCCAACAAGCGTTCACGTCAAACCATTCGGCGTCGCGCGCGTCGTCGCCGGCCTGCGCTGTCATCGCGCTGGGCAGTATGGCCGTATAGGCGGCGGTCATCGTCCAGGCGCGCGGGTCACGTCCCGGGTCGGAAAAAACGCCCAGTTCTTCCAGTACAACGCCTTTTAGATGCGTTTCTTCCTCCAGTTCGCGCTGCGCTGCCTGCAGGGTGGTTTCATCGGGGTTTACAAACCCGCCCGGCAGCGCCCAGCACCCCAAAAATGGATGCCCGCCGCGTTGGATAAGCAGCAGCTTTAAAGCCGGTAGCCCGTAATGGAATACCAGTATATCCGCCGTCACGCTTGGGCGCGGGTAATCTTTGGGGGAATATTGGGCCAAAAATTCCTGCTCGGTTAACCCGTTTTTATCGCGTATAGCCATCTGTTTCATCGGTTCATCACCTGCACCTGTATGCTTTGCAAAATGTTAAGCGCCTGCTCGTTTAAGCTGTCGTCGTTGCTGGCAGTGCAGTTGGCGTCTACCATCACCGGCGTTTCGGGCGCGGCGGTTTTGCACAAAACCGCATTGGAAAGCACGCATATATTGCTGACCACCCCGCAAAGCTCAATGCTTTGGTAGCTGCGCTCTTTTACATATTCATACAGCTCCTGCGAACCAAAGCTGGGCTTGTAAAAGCATATATCTTGCGGCTGTTTCAGCGCGGCAATATCACTGTAAAGTTCCCAACCTTGTCGGCTTTGGATGCAGTGTTCTACCGGCAGATTTTTCCCTTCCTGCGTTTGCAGATAACCCGGCCCGTGGGTATCCATTGTAAAAACAATCTCATCGCCGTGCAGGCGGTATTCTTCTATTTTTTTGGCAATCGCCGGGCAAAGGGCCTTTGCTTTTTCAAAGCCCAAAGCGCCGGATACAAAATCGTTTTGGTAATCCACCACGATTAACAAGCGTTTCATTTTTCTTCTCCTTTTGGCTGTTTTTTCTAGTATACCACAAATTCTGCGCCAAACAAGGTGCGCTGCAACCCTTGCATGGAAAATAGCGCTTTTCTCTGGTATACTGTACCCAGTATACAGCAAGGGGGAAATCATCATGTTATTGGATTTTAAACATGCAAACGAGCTGGGGATAAACAACCTAAACGGCGGCAGCGGTACGGTTTTTGCCAAAATGTTTGCCCAGCCAAACCTGAAAATCCTGTGCAGCCGGCTGCCCAAGGGTGCGTCTATCGGCCTGCATACCCACCTTACAAGCTGCGAAATCAATTTTGTGCTAAGCGGCAGCGGCACCGCCGTTTGTGATAACATACCGGAAACCCTTTCGCCCGGCGCTTGCCATTACTGCCCCAAAGGCTCTGCGCACAGCATCGCCAATACCGGCGCAGACGATTTGGTTTTGTTCACCGTTGTGCCCGAATGTTAGGCAAGCGTGGTTCTAACCTTTTTCAGCGGCACTTTGCAAATTTTTCAGCGCAAACGAAAACAGCAGGAGGCACTCTCCTGCTGTTTTCACTTCTAACGTTTTATTGTTGTTCCTGTGACGCTTTGCGGATTTCCACCCGGCGGATTTTGCCGCTAATGGTTTTGGGCAATTCGGGTACAAACTCCACAATGCGGGGGTATTTATAGGGTGCTGTCTGTTTTTTCACGTAATTTTGCAGTTCTTTTGTCAGCTCTTCGGATGCGGTATACTGCTTGGTGAGCACGATGGTTGCTTTTACCACCTGGCCGCGCACCGGGTCGGGCGCGCCGGTAATGGCGCATTCCAGCACCGCCGGATGTTCCATCAAAACGCTTTCAATCTCAAACGGCCCAATGCGGTAGCCGGAGGATTTAATCACATCGTCGGTGCGCCCCACATACCAGAAATACCCGTCCTCGTCGCGCCAGGCGGTGTCGCCGGTGTGGAACAGCCCGTCGTGCCAGGCGTTTTCGGTCAATTCTGGCGCCCTGTAATAGCCCATGAACAGGTTAAAGGGCAGATGATCTTTGGGGGTGCGCACTACAATTTCGCCAACACTGCCGGTGGGAACCGAATTGCCGTCCTCGTCCACTAGGTCTACATTATATAAAGGAGACGGGCGGCCCATCGAACCGGGCTTGGGCTCCATGCCCTTGAGGTTGGCGATAACCAGGGTGGTTTCGGTTTGGCCAAAGCCTTCCATCAATTTCAGGCCGGTGAATTCATAAAAACGGTTGTACACTTCGGGGTTTAAGGCCTCCCCTGCAATGCAGGCATATTGCAGCGAGGAAAGGTCGTAGTTTTCCATGCCCTCTTTGATGAAAAAGCGGTAGATGGTTGGCGGGGCACAGAAGGATGTGATGCGGTATTTTTGAATCATATGCAAAAGGTCGGATGGCGCAAATTTGTCAAAGTCGTAAACAAAAATGCAGGTGCCGCAGGTCCACTGCCCGTACAGCTTGCCCCATGCGGCTTTGCCCCAGCCGGTTTCGGATACCGTAAGGTGCAGCCCGTCGGCGTGGTTGTTCAGCCAGTGCTTGGCGGTAACGATATGGCACAGCGCATAGGTGTGCGCATGCAGCACCATTTTGGGGTAACCGGTGGTGCCGGAGGTAAAATACAAAAGCATGCCTTCGTTTACATTGGTTTGCACGCGTTCAAGTTGGTCGCTTTCCTGCTCCAAAAGGCTGTCAAAATCCAGCCAGCCTTCGCGTTTGCCGCGCACCATAAGTTTGTGCTGCAAAGTGGGGCATTCGGGCTGGGCAGCGTCTACATGTTCGGCTACCTCGCCTTCCCCGGTGCAAACAATTGCCTTCACATCCGCTGCATTAAAGCGGTAAACAAAATCCTTTTTGGTAAGCAGGTTGGTTGCCGGGATGGCAATTGCCCCGATTTTATGCAAAGCGGTGATGGCAAACCAGTATTGGTAGTGGCGTTTTAACACCAGCATCACCATATCGCCTTTTTTTATCCCTAAGCGGGTGAACAAATTGGCCGCTTTGTTGGACATTCTGGAAATATCCGCATAGGTAAACACTTTTTCTTCGCCATGTTCGTTGCACCAAATCATGGCGCGCTTCTCTGGGGCAAGGGCTGCAATGGCGTCTACCACATCGTAGCCAAAGTTGTAATTGTCTTTGTAAGTCAGTTCAAATTTGGTTAAAACGCCGTTTGCGTCAAATTCTTCTTTGCAAAACTGTTTATAAAAATTTTCCAAGTCTACCATATTACTCTGCCTCCGAACCCGTTTGTTTCTTTAAGATGATGGCTAAAAAGGTGCATTCTTCCCCGCCGGTGGCAATCATGCCGTGCCCATGGGAAGAATCATACAAAATGGCGTCGCCTGCATGCAGGTATTCCACATGGTCTTCCAGCTGCACTTTTAAGCTGCCGGTCAGGATGTAATCAAATTCCTGCCCTTCGTGGGTGGATAAATGAATCGGCGCGTTTTGTTCTTCCTCGTGATAAGGGGCGCAAACCAAAAAAGGCTCGGCGTATTTGCCTTTGAACAAATGCGCCAGATGCTGGTAGGTAAAGCCCGCGCGGCGTTTGATGGGCAACCCCTGACCTTTGCGCACAATGGAATAAAACGAAAGCTTGGGCCGGTCGCCGGTTAACAGTTCAATCATGTCCACGCCAAAACGCTCGGCGCATTTAAACAAAAAGGTAAAGGAAAAATCGCTGTTTCCGCTTTCCAGCGCCTCATATTCTTCTACGCTTACGCCCGTAACCTGGGCCATTTCTGCAACAGAAATATCCAAAATCTCCCTTAAACCGCGAATTCGCTCGGCAATTTCAAACAATTTGGTATCCATGTGTTTTCCTCCCAACAAGTTTTTGTAAAATAAAAAAACCGCCCTAGTTTTCATAAAATGAAAACTGGGACGGAATAATTACCGCGGTACCACCCATATTGCAGCTATTTTGCTGCCACTTACGAAGTTCCAACAAACTCCTGGCCTTAACGCAGCCTTACGTGATTCTCTACTTGCATTACGCTTTCGGAACCCTGCTCAAAAGGGATAAGATTGTTCCCATTCCTGCCGGCCTCACACCAAATACCGGCTCGCTGTAAGAACGTGTATGGAACGCTCCGTCTTTCTCAACGCTTTTGGTTTTTCAATTTGCAATTATCATATACCTGTTAAAACCATTTGTCAACTGTTTTTTTTATAAAAATTGTAAAATTTCGGTTGGCGTATCCACAACGGCGTCGGCGCCGTTTTGCCAAAGTTCTTCCTTTTGCCGAAACCCCCAGCTTACCCCGATGGTATACACCCCGGCGTTTTTGCCCGTTTGCATATCCACGCCCGAATCACCGATATACAGCACCTGCCCGCTGGGCTCATCCAGTTCCTGCATAAGCGCCAGCAGCGCCTGCGGGTCCGGTTTGCGGGGGATATTGTCCCGCTGGCCGTATACGCAAGCAAAAACATCTTTTGCAAAATATTTTGCAATCAATTGCGTGGTAAACGCATGCGGCTTGTTGGACAACACCGCGCATTTTACCCCTTGTTTTTGCAAATCGCAAAGCATCTGCACAATGCCCGGATAAGGTTTGGTTTCATCCATGGCGTGAATGGCATACTGCTCTTTAAATGCTTCATACAGCGCATCCACCTGCTTGGCTGTGGGGTTTTGGTTTTTCAGCATGCGCTCGCACAGCACACGGGTGCCGTTGCCCACCATGTATTTGTATTCTTCCACCGTATACCCAAACGGATACCCCAATTGTTTTAGCGCCAAATTGCAGGAAGTGCCCAAGTCGCCGATGGTATCCAACAGCGTGCCGTCCAAATCGAACACACAAAGCGTTTTCATTTTTATCCCTTCCCTTTTATGGATAACAAAAGCAGGCCCCAAACCATAAGGCCTGCCCTTTTTGCATTATTTGGATGGAACCTTAATATACGTTTTGCGCTTAAGCGATAAAACGATAAAGATTGCCGACATAACCATATCAAACACGCTGCCCAGGAACATGGTTTCCATCACTTCCACCGTGGCAACGCCAAACAAGCCGATGTAGATTAAATTAAACGCAACCGCTGCCAGCTCAATGATGTAAAAGGCTGTGAGCATGCGCATGGAAAGTTTTTTCATCACACGCGCAACCACCAGCGCAAGGCCTGCTAAAATCACAATACTGCTTGCAATGATGGTATACAACGGAATATCCAGTTCCCCTAAGCCCCAAGCGCTTACCAAGCCGATTACCCGCAACAACGTGCGCACGACCATATAATAAAACAGAAATTTTTTCACAAGACTACCCTTTCATTCTCACATTTGCATATATTGTAAGTATACCATAACTGCCAAAGGCAAGCCTATAGAAAAAACCGATAATTATTTTTGATAATTCTGCGTAAAAATTGTAAAAATCCGAAATTTTGACAAAATTTCAGGTATTCTTTGCTAAAAAATTTGTTGTAGCAAATTAAAAAGCGGCATAAGGCGGCTTGCCCTGTGCCGCTTTGCTTTAAATGGAAATCTGGCTGGAAATTTTGTACAGCTCCATATCCAGCGTTTTGGTCATCGCCAACGCTTCGTCAATGTCAAAATCCACGATTTTGCCGCCCTGCATTGCAACCACCCGGTTGGATGAGCCTTTTAACAACAGCTCCACCGCATAATGGCCCATCTCGCTGGCAACCACACGGTCGCGCACGGTGGGCGAACCGCCGCGCTGCACATGGCCCAACACCGTAGCCCTGGTTTCAATATGGGTAAGGCGCTCAATTTCGCGGGCAAGTTCATCCACTTTGCCATGCCCTTCGGCCACAATGACAATAAAATGCTGTTTGCCGGTGCGCTGGCTGCGCTTCATTTTTTCAATGAGCTTATCCAGCACGAACTCTTTTTCCGGTACAATTACGCCGCTTGCACCGCAAGCCACAGCGGTTTTTAAAGCAATGTGCCCGGCATGGCGCCCCATTACTTCCACCACCGTGCAGCGGTCGTGCGACTGGGTTGTGTCGCGCAGTTTGTCAATCATCTGCATGGCGGTGTTTACAGCCGTATCGTACCCGATGGTATACTCCGAACAGGCAATGTCGTTATCGATGGTGCCGGGCAGCGCAATGCAGGGAATGCCGTATTTGGTCAAATCCCTTGCCCCGCGGAAAGAACCGTCGCCCCCGATGACCACCACGCCGTCGATGCCGGCCTCCAAACAGGTGTTGCGCGCCTTGGTTAAGCCAGCATCGGTTTTAAATTCATCGCAGCGCGCGGTGTACAATACCGTGCCGCCGCAATGGATAATATCCGAAACGCTGCGCAGGTTCATTTCAAAAATATCGCCGTTAATCAATCCATTGTACCCTCTGCGGATACCGATTACCCGTATGCCGTTGTAAATAGCGGTTCTAACAACGCTGCGTACAGCCGCGTTCATACCCGGGGCGTCGCCGCCGCTTGTTAAAACACCAATGCATTTTAAAGTGCTTTCCATCCTTGTCACCAACCTTATTTTACTTGTTCTAACAGTATTTGTTTCTGGTTCATCGCGCTTACGGCAAAAACGCAAGGCGTAGTGTACTTTGGTAGTATATACATGTTGTCTCATTATCCATGTATCTAAAAAGCATAATACTATAATGTTATAACATTTGCAATGGATGGATTAGATAAAAAACAGCCGCTAATTGACAAAAATCACATTGCTATTTCCCAATATTTTTTGGATTTCTTTAAACATTGGCTCATTCATCTGAACCCACATGCTTTTGGGGGCAAGCATCAACTTCTTTTTGTCCAGAAAATACACGTATACCGGCTCCAACCCGTCAAAAATGGACAATATGTTTTTTACCTTTGCAAACTGCGGGCAGTTTTCGCTTTCCACCTTTAAATACAGCCCGCGCTTTTGGGTTTTGGCGCCATTCGCGCGCGCTGGGGCCGCCCCCGCCCCGGGGATGCCGTTTTGCACCTGTTCGGGGGTATACATCCGCTCGCAGATAACCGAAGGTTCCTGGTCCTCGCGCAGCGAAAGGCGCCCTGTAATGCAAACCACCTTGCCCTCCTGCAAAAGGTGGGCGTACTGCTCCAATACTTTGGGGAAACACAGCACCTCTATGCCGCCGGTCATGTCCTCCACCTGCAAAAAGGCCATTAAGGCGTTTTGCTTGGTGGTTTTGGATTTTTTGCTTAGCACAATGCCCAGGATTACGACATGGTCGTTGTCATGCAAATCGTGCTCGTCGGCGTATAAAAGCTCGTTGATACGCCTGGCGTGTACCGTGTCCATCAAGCCGGCGTAATCGTTGACCGGATGCCCGGACAAAAACAGCCCGATGGTGTCTTTTTCCATGGCAAGGCGCTCGTCCAAAGAGTATTCTTCCAGCCGGGGGATGGCGTATTCGGCTTCGATATGGCTGGCGGTGTCGCCAAACAGGTTCAGCTGCCCTTCTATGCTGCTTTTGCGCTGGGCGTCAATCCCTTCCAAAACCGTAAACGCGCCGTTCATTAAACTTTTGCGGTTGTAACCAAACTGGTCCAACGCGCCGCATTTGATAAGCCCTTCTAAGGCGCGGCGGTTAAAATCCTTATTTTGCATGCGCTCTAAAAAATCGTAAATCGAGGTAAAGGGGCCAAAAGCCTTGCGCTGTTCAAGCATGGTATTGATAACCCCGCGGCCCAGATTTTTAATCGCCAGCAGGCCAAAGCGGATACCCTGCTCGCAAACAGTAAAGCCAAGGGAGCTTTCGTTGATGTCCGGCGGGAGCACCGCAATGCCCATTTTGCTGCACTCGGCGATGTATTCGATGATTTTGCCGGTGGAATCGAGCACGCTGGTTAACAGCGCCGCCATGTATTCTTTGGGGTAATGGCATTTTAAATAGGCGGTTTGGTAAGCCACAAGGGCATACGCCGCCGCATGCGATTTGTTAAACGCATAGGAGGCAAACGAGCTCATTTCTTCAAAGATTTCCCGGGCAATGGCCTCGGGCACGCCGTTGCGCACACAGCCGGGCACTTCCACATTGCCCGCATCGTCCACAAGGCCGTGGATGAAAATTTCCCGCTCGTGCTCCATCACGTCTTTTTTCTTTTTGCTCATCGCGCGGCGCACAATGTCCGCCCGGCCGTAAGAATACCCCGCCAGCGCCCTGAAAATCTGCATCACCTGTTCTTGGTAAACAATGCAGCCGTAGGTCACCTTCAAAATCGGCTCCAAAAGCGGGTGTTTATAAGTAACCAGCTTGGGGTTGTGCCGGTTTTCGATGTATTTGGGAATGGAATCCATAGGCCCCGGGCGGTACAGGGAGATAACGGCGATTAAATCCTCCACGCTTTCGGGCCCCAGGTTTTGCAGCACCTGGCGCATGCCGGAGGATTCAAACTGGAACACCCCCAGCCCCCTGCCTTGCGAAAGCATGTCAAACACGGTTTTATCGTTTAAAGGGATGTTTTCCATACAAAAGGCAGAGTCTTGCTTTTGCACCATTTTTTCGCAGTCGGAAATCACCGTCAGGTTGCGCAGGCCCAAAAAATCCATCTTCAACAGGCCCAGCTCTTCCAGCGTGGTCATGGTAAACTGGGTGACAATCGCTTCGTCGTTTTTGGCCAGCGGCACATAGGAAGCTGCTTCCTCGCGGGTAATCACAACCCCGGCCGCATGGGTGGACGCATGCCTGGGCATTCCCTCTACCCGGCGGGCCATATCCACCAGCTTGCGCACTTGCTCATCGTTTTGGTACATGGTGCGCAGTTCTTTGGACTGTTTCATGGCTTTGTCGATGGTGATGTTCAGTTCCATCGGAATCGCTTTTGCCACTACGTCTACGGTCTGGTAACTCATCCCCAAAGCGCGCCCCACATCGCGGATGGACGCGCGCGCGGCCATGGTGCCGAAGGTGATAATCTGCGCCACATGGTCCTCGCCGTATTTTTGCACCACATAGTCGATGACCTCCTGGCGGCGCTCATAGCAAAAGTCGATGTCAAAGTCGGGCATGCTCACGCGCTCGGGGTTTAAAAAGCGCTCGAACAAGAGGTTATACTGAATGGGGTCAATGCCGGTGATGCCAATGCAGTAAGCGGCCAGGCTGCCCGCACCCGAGCCGCGCCCCGGCCCCACGGGAATACCCTGTTTTCGGGCGTAGTTGATAAAATCAAACACAATGAGGAAATAATCAATATACCCCATCGTTTCAATGATATTTATTTCGTATTCCAGCCGCTTTATAACCGCTTCCTCCGGTTGGGGGCCGTATTTTTTGTGCAGCCCTTCGTAGCAAAGCGATACAAAATATTCCTTGTTGTCCATGCCGTTGGGGGCTTGAAAGTACGGCAGGCGGGTTACGCCAAATGTAAATTCCACGTTGCACCGGTCGGCAATCTGCTGGGTGTTGTAAACCGCCTGGGGGGTATCATGAAACAGCGCAAGCATTTCCTCTTCGCTTTTGATGTAAAATTCGTCGGTTTTAAACTCCATGGCTTCGCCGTCGCCCACCACATGGTTGGTTTGAATGCAGATGAGCACGTTCTGCATGGCCGCGTCTTCTTTTAAAATATAGTGCGCGTCGTTGGTGGCCACCAGCGGAATGCCGGTTTCCTCGCTTAAACGCTTGATGCCAAGGTTTACCTTGAGCTGCTCTTCAATGCCGTGATCCTGCATCTCCAAAAAGTAGTTGCCCTTGCCAAAAATATCCTGGTATAAAAGCGCCACCTCTTTGGCGCGCTCGTAATCGCCGGCGGTTAAACTGCGGGGGATTTCCCCGGCCAGGCAGGCCGAAAGCGCGATGATGCCCTTGTGGTATTTTTTCAAAAGCTCCAAATCAATGCGCGGGCGGTTGTAAAAGCCGTCGATAAACCCCAAAGAAACCATCTTGATAAGGTTCTGGTAGCCCTCGTAATTTTCGCACAGCAGCACCAGGTGGTAGGGGCTGGAATCGAGCTTATACACCTTGTCAAACCGCGAGCGCGGCGCCACATACACCTCGCACCCGATGATGGGTTTAATGCCCTGGCGCTTGGCCTCTTTGTAAAAATCGATTACGCCGTACATCACCCCGTGGTCGGTAATGGCCACCGCGGTTTGGCCAAGCTCTTTTACCCGGCTAATCAGCTGCGGGATGCGGCAGGAGCCGTCTAGCAAGCTGTATTCGGTGTGCACATGCAGGTGTGCAAATTGGCTCATCGCCCTGCCTCCTTTCTGGATTCGCGCAAATCCTGTGCAATTTTGCGCAAACGGTTTAAGCGGTGGTTTAGCCCCGAGCGGCTTATGGGTTTTTCCAGCATCGCGCCCAGCTCCCGCAGGGACATCTCCGGGTTTTCCAGCCTTAAAGCCGCTATTTCACGCAGCTCAGGGGTTAAGCAATCCAGCCCGCGGGTTTGGCGGATGTATTCGATGTCCTCAATCTGCTGCTGGGAAGCGGTAACGGTTTTGTCGATATTGGCTGTTTCGCAGTTGGTGATGCGGTTTGCATTGTTGCGCACATCTTTGTAAATTTTAATGTCCATCATTTCCAGGGTGGATTTGACCGCCCCCATGATGGTCAGCATGTCCTCAATATTGGCGCTGTCTTTAAAATACACCACATGCATGCCTTTGCGCAGGATAATTTTGGGTTTAATAAGCACCTGTTCAATCAAGGCAGCCAAATCCTGCGAAAGGTGCAGGTACGGCACCACAAACTCCATATGATAGCTTTTGCGCGGGTCGGTGATGTGCCCGCAGGCCAAAAAAGCACCGCGCAAAAAAGCAGCGCGCTGTTCTTCGTCGTCAATAAGCGTGGGATGAATGCGCAGAGACGGCTCATGCCCGGTGTAGCCAAAATATTTCAGCAGCTTTTCTTTATAGGGGGCCGGCGTACAAACGGTGTAGGTGCGCTTTTTGCTTTTTTCACCATTGCTGCGGATTTGGTATTTGCAGTTCAAATGGGTTTGCAGCATTTCCCCGTAAAGGTTGGCTACAAACTCGTTTTCGCTTGTGCATTCCCCCTGCGGATGGGAAAAAGGCCCTGCAAACAATGCAAGGCCGTAAAATAACGCTTTTAAAGCAACAATCGAATCGTTTTGGGTATTGCAAAGCTCCTGCTTTATCTGTTTTGCAAACGACATGCCTATCTCCTTTTTCTAGCGGTGAATATCCCGGTGGATAACCGTGCTGTGCACACCCGAAAGCACCAGATGCTCGTTGATTTTATGGGCAAACGCCACCGAGCGGTGATGTCCGCCGGTGCAGCCGATGGCGACCACCAGCTGGCTTTTGCCCTCCTTTTGGTATAAGGGAATGGTAAAATCCAGCAAATCGATGAGCTTTTGCAAAAGCTTTACGCTTTCTTCGCTTTTAAAAATATAGTCCTGCACCGGCTTTTGCAGGCCGGTTTGGTTTTTTAGCTTATCAATGTAAAACGGGTTTGGCAAACAGCGCACGTCAAACAGCAGGTCGGCGTCGCTGGGGATGCCGTGCTTAAACCCAAACGACACGCAGTTGACCGTCATCTGCCTGCCCCTGTCCTCCAAAAACAGCCCTACAATGCGCTCGCGCAGCTGGCTGGGGCTCATAAGCGAAGTGTTGACGATGTAATCCGCGCTTTCATACAGGCGGCTTAACATTTTGCGCTCGGTAGCAATGGCTTCTTCCACCGTTTGCGAACCCATATCCGTCAGCGGATGGCGGCGCCGGGTTTCTTTAAAGCGGCGCACCAGCACCTCGTCGGAAGCGTCCAAAAACAGGATATGGCATTGGTAGCCCTGCTTTTTTAAATGCGCAATTTCCGCAAACACATCGTCAAACAAAATGCCGCCGCGCGCATCCGTTACAATGGCCGCGCGCGAAATCTTATCGTTTGACTGGGCGCAAAGCTCGGCAAATTTGGAGATGAGCTTGGGGGGCATATTGTCCACGCAATAAAAGCCAATATCCTCCAGTACATCCACCGCAAGTGATTTTCCCGCACCGGACATGCCGGTAACAATAATGAATTCCATAAGCATTTTTCTAAAGGATTTTCACTTCACATTGAAGTTGGTATCCAGTCCTTTCCTTTACAACCTTTTGGATATAGGCAATCAAATCCACAATATCCTTCTGGGTGGCCTGCCCTTTGTTGATGACAAACCCCGCGTGTTTTTCGCTCACCTGCGCGCCGCCTATACAGCAGCCCTTTAAGCCGCACTGTTCAATAAGCGCGCCGGCAAAGTTGCCCTGCGGGCGCTTAAAGGTGCTGCCCGCGCTGGGGTATTCCAAAGGCTGTTTGTCTTTTCGTTTTTGCATAATGTCTTTCATGCGTTCCATAATGTCCACCGGGTCGCCTTTTTTCAGAGCAAAGACAGCCTGCACAATGCATGCGCCGTTTTGCTGGAACACGCTTTCCCGGTAGCCAAAGCCCATTTGCCCTGCATCGTAATCCTGTGTGGCGCCCTCTTGGTCAAGCGCCTGGCAAGAGACCACAACGTCCTTGATTTCGCCGCCGTAAGCGCCGGCGTTCATATACACCGCCCCGCCCACGGTTCCGGGGATGCCATAGGCAAATTCCAGCCCCGTTAAGCCGTGGCTTTGGGCGAATAAGCACAGCTTCTTCAGCGAAGCCCCCGCCTGGCACACAATGTGCGTTTCGCCTTCCAGATACATTTCATCCAAGTTGCCGTCCAGGTTCACCACCACGCCGTTTATGCCATGGTCGTTTACCAGCAAATTGGTGCCCCGGCCGGTAATATAAAGCGGCAAGGCATTTTGCTTTACATCCAAAAGCACCTGGCGCAGCTGTTTTATGGTTTGCGGTTTTACCATCAGGCGTGCAGCGCCCCCTACCTTAAAGCTGGTATGGCGCCACATCGGCTCATGCACCAACAGCTGGATACCCATTTGCTCCCAGCGTTGCTGCAAAACGAGATATTTTTCATTTAAAAGCATATTGCACCGCCTTTTTTGTACATTGCTTGTTGTCTGCTGCAAGAAAGACACCCACACCGGGCAACACCGTTTTGCCAAAAACGGCCCGTTTTTTTTACAAAGCCGCTTTCCAAAATAAAGCCCCAAACGGGCAGCGGCTTGTTTTTTGCATCCTGTCCTTTTTTAACGCCCAACGCCGGATGCTTTAACGCGGTTTCCCGCAAAAGCGCATAGGGCTAACCGGTGGCAGCCGCTAAAAACGCGCTGCGGCCAAATTTTCGGCTATCCCTTCGGAGGTATGGATCCAGGCTTTATGGCCCTGCCCAAAAAAGCATGCACCCTGTTTCCAGTATACCCCAAAGCCCATTGAAAAACCAGGGCGCCGCATCTGGCCGCATCCGTTTGGGCAGGTAAAACCGGCAAATGGCGTTTGGGCAAAGCGTTTTATACGTATGCGTCCCAAACGTCCATATCCGTTTCGTTTTCTTCCTGGCTTGCGCTTAGCTTGTTAAGCAATTCCTGCGCGGCATTATAGCCCATCTTTTTCTGGCGGTGGTTCATTGCCGCCACTTCAATAATAATGGCCAAATTGCGCCCAGGCTTAACGGGTATAGTGGTAGAGGGAATATCAATCCCCAGTATGGTGGTGTATTCGGTTTCCAAACCCATGCGGTCGTACATTTTGGTTTGGTCCCACAATTCCAGGTTGATAATCAAATCGATTTTTTCAGTAACCTTTACCGAGCCCATACCAAAAATCCGCCGCGCATTGATAATGCCAACACCGCGCAGCTCTAAAAAGTGGCGGATATTTTCCGGCGAGGTGCCGATTAACGTGCGGTTGGATACGCGGCGGATTTCCACAGCGTCGTCCGCAATCAAACGGTGGCCGCGTTTTACAAGCTCAATTGCGGTTTCGCTTTTGCCAACGCCGCTTTCGCCCAACAGCAAAATGCCTTCGCCGTAAACTTCCACCAATACCCCATGCCGGGTGATGCGCGGGGCCAGTTCTACATTCAATATGGAAATAAGCGCCGATTGGAACGCCGAAGTGGAATCCTGCGTGCGCAAAACCGCGACTTCGTATTGCTTGGCAAATTCATATACCTCAGGGAAAATATCCAGTCCGCGGGTGAACATCACACAGACAGGGCGCTCGGCAAAGAATTTTTCCAAAATCGCACGGCGGGCGTTTTCTTCCATCAAATCCAGATAGCCATGTTCGCTTTTGCCAACAATTTGGATGCGTTTGTTGTCAAAAAACTCATAAAAGCCCGCAAAATACATCCCCGGACGGTTCACATCCGCGCTGGAAATCAAAATATCGTTAGGGTCTTTGGGGGTGTAAATGGTTTCCAAAGAAAACTCTTTGCATAATTTTTTCAACCGGACGGTAAAAATGGCTGCCATTGTCGTTCCTCCTGCCTTAAGTTTTTGCCAATCCTTTTGAGTAAATTATACACGAAATGCAGTTTCTTTTCAAACCTATTTGTATATCTTATTGTAATATATGCGGTTTATGGTATAATCATCCTATGAACACATTTGCAGGGCCTATTTTTACGCATAAGGCAGCCGATGGCGTTGGCCGCTATAATCTCAATTGTGAGAATAACCATACGCCTGCCGGCCTGCGCAATTTGTAAGCAAAGGAGAAAGAATATGAGGGTTGCTTTATTTACCGAAACCTACCTGCCTCATATCAACGGTGTTGTTACCCATGTAAAAATTTTAAAGGAAGGGCTGGAAAAGCTTGGGCATGAGGTATTGGTGGTATGCGCGGATGCAAACGCCAAATGCCATTATATTGACAAAAACAACGTGATGCACTGCCCGGCCATTGTCAGCAAAAAGCTGTATGGATACGGCTTGTCTTCCCCTTACAGCCGCGCGCGCTTTAAACTGGTGGAGCGATTTAATCCCGATATCCTGCATATCCACAACGAATTCGGCATTGGCCTGTTTGGGGCCAACTGCGCCAAAAAAATGCATAAGCCGCTGGTGTATACGCTGCACACCATGTACGATGAATACATCTATTATGTGGCCCCCCGGCTGCTGGTGCGCCCGGTAAAAAGTTTAAGCCACAAGTATTTTAAGCATTTGGGCAAGCATTCCACTGCGTTAACCGGCCCTTCACAAAAGGTGGCGGAATATTTTAAAATGATCGGGGTAAAAAACAACGTCTCGGTTGTGCCAAACCCGGTGGAACTGGACGCTTTCTCCCCTTCGGTTATCACCGAAGAAAGCAAGCAGGCATTCCGCAAAAAATACCATTTGGAAAAAGACGATATGGTCGCCTGTTTCTGCGGGCGGTTGGGGCGTGAAAAAAGCGTGGACATTCTGCTGGATTATTTTGCCCAAACCGTAAAGCCCGAAGACCATATCAAGCTGGTCGTCATCGGCGACGGGCCCTGCAAGCCGGAACTGGAAGAACAGGCGCACCGTTTGGGCATCGACGATATGGTTGTGTTTACCGGCAAGGTCATGCACGACGAAATCCCGCCGTATTATGCCTCGTGCGACGTTTATGTCACCGCTTCGCTTTCGGATACCAACTCCATCTCCATGCTCGAAGGCATGGCGACCGGCCTGCCGGTATTGCAGCGTTACGACGAATTGAACAAAGACCAGGTGGTGGACGGGCAAAACGGCTACACGTTTAAAGACGCCCAGGAGTTTTACCAAAAATTAAAGCTTATCCAGGCGCTGCCTATCGGCGATTTGGTCGCTTTGCGCGAGCGCGCAATGGAATCGGTCAAACGCGCAGGGGCAACCAATCTGGCTACTTATATTTTGGCCATTTACGAAAACGCCATAAAAACCCATGATGTGGACAAGCGCCGGCGCCGTTTGGACCACGAAAGAATATAAAATGCCTGTTCGGGTTCTATCCAAACGCGTGTGCATTTTCCGCCCGTTGCCTTCTGAAACCGGTGTTATTAGCGATTTTTTGGCACAACGCCTTTGCAACATGCAAGCAAAAAATCCTCCGTATAAACGGAGGATTTTTTATGTATGTTTGCTAGTTTGCCCGCCATGCTAAAGATACAGGCGTTTAGCCAAACATATGCTCTACAAAAATTTTAATGCCGATTAGCACCAAAATAATACCGCCGGCTATCTGGGCTTTTTGCCTTAAAAAAACGCCGCATTTGCGCCCAATAAACACCGCAATCGCCGCAAGCAAAAAGGTAATACAGCCAATTAAAGCGGCAGACAGCCAAATGTTCACCTTCACCGCCGCAAAACCTACGCCTACCGCCAAAGCGTCAATGCTGGTGGCAACGCCCTGTACCGCTATAAAACGCACGGTAAGGTGGGGCACGGTGTTCTCCTCCTGCTTAAAGCTTTCCACAATCATTTTAATGCCAATATAGCACAGCAGCACCAAAGCAATCCAATGGTCATACTGGGAAAGCATATTGGTAAAAGTAATGCCGGCAAAATAGCCGATAATGGGCATAACGGCCTGGAAAATGCCAAACATAAGCGCTGCCAGCAGCGACATTTTTTTGTCTTTTGCATCCGGGTAGCACATCCCGTTGGTTAGTGATACGGCAAAAGCATCCATCGACAGCGCAACGGCTGTCATAACAAGCATGAATAAATCCATCTCTCTGCTCCTTTTTATGCATTCATACACACCATTGTCCGTTCATTATAAGCGTTTTTTGCCTTAAAGAAAAGCCCTTTTGCTAGCATTTTACAAATTCACAGTTTTTTCATTGAATTTGGGTAGCACATATTGTACAATAATAGTCGCAAATACACGTTTTGGAGGATTTTTTCTTGTTTGGTTATGTCAAGCCCTTCAAGCCGCAACTTCGCATTTGCGAATTTGATGCATATCAATCCATCTACTGCGGGCTGTGCAGGCAAATCGGCAAAAGCTATGGGCGTTTGGCCCGTATGAGCTTGAGCTACGATTTTGTTTTTTTGGCCCTGTTGGGCATGGCGCTTAAACAAGCCCCTCCTACCATTTCCGACGGGCGTTGTATGCTAAAACCCACCAAAAAGCGCCCTTTTTGCCAAACGAACGAGCAGATGCAGTTTGCCTGCGGCTGCGCGATGATTATGCTTTACTACAAAGCGCGCGACAATATTCAGGACAACCCGTTTTTCAAGCGCCTGCTGTATTATCCGGCTTTGTGGGTAGCTGGCCGTGCGCGCAAAAAAGCCATGGTGCAATATCCCAAAGCGGAAGAAGCCATTCGCACGATGATGTTCGAGCAAAACGCGTTGGAAAACGCGCGCTGCACCAGTGTGGACCAAGCGTGCGAGCCTACGGCAAAAGCGCTGTCGGCTTTGTTTGCCCAGCTTGCAGAAGACCCCAAGCAGCAGCGTATTTTGGCGCAAATGGGGTATTTTGCCGGGCGGTATGTGTATTTGTGCGACGCTGTGAGCGACATCACAGAGGATATACAAAAGAAAAACTACAACCCGTATGTTTTATCCCACAACCTGACCCAAACCGATGACCCAAAAGTGCTTATGTTAAAACAGCAAGCACAGGGGGATATCTTTTTAACCATTGCGCAAATCCAAAGCGCATATGAATTGCTGGATATCCACCATTTTGCTCCCATCTTAGAAAATATACTCTACCAAGGTTTAAAATATACGACCATGCAAATTACAGCAAAGGAGACCAACCATGACTGACCCATATAAAGTACTGGGGGTAAGCCCCAACGCAACCGATGAAGAGGTACGCGCGGCTTACCGCGAATTGGCCAAAAAATACCATCCGGATAATTATGCCAACAACCCTTTAAGCGATTTGGCAAATGAAAAGATGTCGGAAATCAACGAAGCGTATGATACCATCATGAACATGCGCCGCGGCAAATCCTCTTCCGGTTCTTCTTCCTATAGTGGCAGCGGCGGCGGGCGTTCCCAGTTTGCCGATATCCGCCGGCTTATCAACGCCAACCGCATTGTGGAAGCCGAAGAGCTGTTAAACGGCGTGCCGGAAGGCTCGCGCAATGCCGAATGGTATTTTTTAAAAGGCAGCGTGTTTTACGCGCGCGGCTGGTTAAACGAAGCCACCAACTATTTTAGCCGTGCCGTATCGATGGACCCGCAAAATACAGAGTACCGCGCGGCATTAAACCAGATTTCCTACCAGCGCAACACCGGGTTTAACACGCAGGGCAATTACCAAACCATGAACAACAACGGCGGCTGCAGCGGATGCGACGTGTGTTCTTCGCTAATTTGCGCAGACTGCTGCTGCGAATGCATGGGCGGCGATTTGATTCGCTGCTGCTAAAAGATTTGGAGGATGAGCCCAATGAAACAAAGCGCCAAAATTGCCTTGGGCGGTTTAATTGCAGCCTTTAGCGTACTGTTAATGTTTATGACCGGCCTGTTCCCGTTTGCAACCTTTGCCCTGCCTGCAGCGGCGGGTATCCTGCTTGCCTGCCTGGTAATTGAATGCGGCTATAAATGGGCGTTTACGGTATATGCGGCCGTTTCGCTTTTGGCCTTTTTTATGACCCCCGACCGGGAGGCCGCCATTCTGTTTGTGTTTTTCTTTGGCCACTATCCCATTGAAAAAGGCCTTATTGAACGCATTAAGCTAAAACCGGCTTGCTGGGCTATTAAAATGGCGGTATTCAACGTGTGCATTGTATCGGGGTATTTGGTGCTTAGCTATTTGTTCGGCTTAAATGAATTTATTGCAGAATTTGCCGAATACGGCCAGTATGGGCTGTTGATTTTCTGGGCGGTGGGCAATGTGGTGTTTGTTATTTACGATATTGCCATTACACAGCTTATTACCGCTTACTATTCTTCCCTGCGGCCCAAAATTTCCCGTTTGTTTAAATAAATTATACATGTCCCAGGGGTGCTTGGGGCATGTTATTTCATTTTAGGAGCTGTTTTCATGAACCGCACACGCAAGGTTTTTCGCATAATCGTTTTGGTTATGGCCGCCATTATGGTGGCAACCTTTTTATTTGGGGCGCTGTATCCGCTTGTCGTCAGCGCTTCTTCCCCCGAAAACACAAGCGTTGCCAGCGTGCAAAGCTTTTTGCAAACCAGTGATAACGCCGCTTTGCAAACCCTGGCGCTTGTTTACATGGGGGCTTCCCCCAATGAGGAGACCATTGACGCGTTAAACCAAAGCATGACCAATAAAATCGATTATGCCGATACCCTTACCTTAAGCCGGATGATTTTAAACGCAGCGGCGGCCGGGTATGATGTGCAAACGGTAAAGGATACGTCTTTGCCGCAGCAGCTTATGGACGCCAAAGCCCCCCAGCAGATGAGCACCTTGGAATTGATATTTGCTTTGCTTGCCTTAAACTGCCAGGATTTTGAAATAGACAGTACGGCGGTTGCCTCTTACAAAGACACATTGCTTTCCCAGCAAAACGCCGACGGCAGCTTTTCCATTGCAGGGCAAAGCGAAGATACGGTATATCTAACTTCTATGGCCATTTGCGCCCTTTCCCATTACATGGAAGACGCCGTTTTGCAAAGCATTTCCAATGCGTTTGGCTATTGCCAAAGCGTTTTAACAGCGCAGGGTGCGTTTTCTTCGGCAGAAACTTCGCAAAGCCGTTCCATTTCCGCTTTATTGCTGGCCAAAAAATGCCTGAACACAACCGTTTCGGCAGCCGAACAAATCGATACTTCCCTTTTGCGCCAATCGCTGGAAAGTTTCCAGCTGGCCGACGGTTCGTTTTGTGCAAGCAAAGGCGGGCAAGGCGATATCGAATCCACCGAATACGCCGCTATGGCCATGTTCACCGCCTATGCCGCCGACTCCCCGTTTAACCTGCGCGGCATCGCCCCTACCAAAACGGTACAGCTTTTGTCCAATAAAGGGTCGCTTTTGTATTACGGCGCTTTGTTTATCGGGGTGATGGTGATTATTTACGTTTGCCTGGTTGTTGTGGGCAAAATCGGCAAATCCACACAAAAGCGCAAAGAGGGGCCGCAAAGCTGACCGCTTATACCAAACGATTTTAAAGAGGTGTGAAAAAGATGACCAAAAAAGAAATTGCAACGCAGGCTATGGACATTCTGGAGAAAAAATATCCCGATGCGATTTGCTCGCTGGATTACCGGAAAGATTACGAGCTGCTCATCTCCACCCGCCTTGCCGCCCAATGCACCGATGCGCGCGTTAATCTTGTAACACCGGTGCTGTTTGGCAAATACCCCACTTTGCAGGCTTTGGATGAAGCGCCGCTGGAGGATATTGAAGAGATCATCAAATCTTGCGGGCTGTATAAAACCAAAGCGCGCGATATCAAAGGCATTGCGCGCATGCTGCTGGAGGTTTACGGCGGCAAGCTTCCCGATACCATGGAAGAGCTTTTAAAACTGCCGGGCATAGGACGCAAAACCGCCAATTTGGTGCTGGGGGATGTTTTCCATAAACCCGCCATTGTGTGCGATACCCATTGCATCCGCATCACCAATCTGCTGGGGCTTTCCACCACCAAAGACCCTGCCAAGGTTGAAATCCAGCTGCGCAAGGTGCTTGACCCGCAAAGGTCCAACGATTTTTGCCACCGCCTGGTGCTGTTTGGCCGCGAAACCTGCAAGGCGCGCTCGCCCCAATGCGAAAACTGCGAGCTGAGCGTTTGCTGCACCCATTACATAAAAAACCACAAGGCAGACAACACCGGCAGCACGCAAAAACCTGCTTTGGCAAACGCATAAAAAACCAAAAGCTCTGTAACCCAAGCGGCTACAGAGCTTTTTTGCGCTGTGTTTTCGTTTTTCTTATTTACCCCGGTGTTGGCTGCATTCCTCCACGTTTGTGCCAAAAGGCCGGTTATCCAAAAGCCATCCCATACGTGGTATGCCTCCCCCGGCGGCTTTTGCCAAAAGGAAGATTGTGTATTCAAGGCCAAGGGGTATATTACGCACCCATTTTCAAAACACAGGATTGGATGGCTGCAAGCCCATTGGCACGCAAAGGGGACGGCCGTCTTCAATCGGCAATCGGCTTTTTGTGTGCAGCCTGCTTTTGGGATTGCATCCAGCCGGCCAAAGCCTGCATATGGGTGTTATTGGTGCCGCAGCATCCCCCATACAGTTTTAAGGGGAACGCGTTATGCAATGCAACAAAATCTTCCAGCAGCTGCTCTGCCGTGCAGCTTTTGACGGTTTTGCTGTGATCCAAATCCTGCGGGTCAAACGTAGAAGCATTGGCAATAATGCCCCGGAAGCGGCGGCGCACCACCTCGGTTTGGTTAAACGGCGCCATAAGAGCCTTTAATAAATTGGCCGGGTGCACACAGTTGGTGATATAGGCGATGGGATGGCGGCTGGTGTTGGCGTCAATTTTGACAATGGCGTCGTGAATGGAAGTGCCGTCGAGCAGATGGCCGGATTTGGTCAGCATAAAGCTAATGATATACGGCAGGCCGGTTTCTTCCATTGCCTGCGCCATGCCAACGGCTTCGTCAATTTGCGGCATAATGCCCGCCTGCAAATATTCCACCCCCAAATCTTTCAGCTTTTGCGCCTGCACACGATGGTACACCCGCGCCTGCTCGGTTGGCAAAAACTCCTGGGCGCTGTAAGCATCGCCCCGGCAGCCCATAAGCCCGCCCAGATAAATGGGAATGCCCCAGCCCTGTTTAAGCTGCTGCAAAAACACAATATTATCCTTTAAAACGTCCTTATCATGATAAGCAGAACGCGCAATCCGCTCATCGCTTGCGCGGCGGGTAGGCGAACAAATGCACATGGGCAGGCGGTGTTCGGCGGCAATGGCCATATACTGGCGGTAAGCGGTTTGAAGGCTTTCTTTGCCCTTTTGTGAATAAATAAAACAGGCCGAGGTGATGTTCTCGTCCACATGCACATGGAATTCATGCTCAATGCGCTCTACAATGGCGCCTTCGGTTATCAAAAACGGTTCGGCTGCAAAGCACTGTGCAAATGTCATACTATCCTTCCCTTCTTATAGCAGTTTCATTATAAAAAATCCCTTTGCAGATTGCAACAAAAAAGCCATGGCGAACAAACTCGTCATGGCTTTTTTATGGGAAAACAAAGATTTAATTGGAAGAAGTCGTGCTGTTGGACGCGGTTTTGTCGAAGTGATAAACCTCATCGCGCCAGTCGCATACAATCTGGTCGCCGGCTTTTACATTGCCTTCCAGCATCTCCTGCGAGAGGCGGTTTTCAATTTCTGCCGCAATGGCGCGGCGCAAAGGACGCGCACCGTAAATTTCATCAAACCCGGCTTTGGCGATGTGTTCCACCGCCGCATCGGTAAAGGTAAGTGTAATGTCCATTTCCTTTACACGGTCGGACAAGGTCTGCAGCATATTTTTGGCAATCTTCTGGATGTCCTCGCTGGTGAGCTTGTTGAACACGATGATGTCGTCTACACGGTTTAAGAATTCCGGGCGGAACGCTTTTTTCAGCTCTGCCAGAACCGCTTCATTTACCGCAGCGTCATCTTTTTGCTTCTGCTCGGCAGAGGCAAACCCGAGGTTTTTCTGTTTTTCGGTTAACAAGCGCGCGCCGATGTTGGAAGTCATGATGATAACCGCATTTTTAAAGCTTACGCGCCGCCCCTGCGAATCGGTCAAAATGCCGTCGTCCAAAATTTGCAGCAGCATGTTGAACACATCCGGGTGGGCCTTTTCAATTTCATCGAACAGCACCACCGAATAGGGTTTGCGGCGGATGCGCTCGGTCAGCTGGCCGCCTTCGTCATAGCCGACATATCCGGGAGGCGAACCCACCAGGCGGGACACTGAATGTTTCTCCATGTATTCGGACATATCAAAGCGGATCATCGCATCGTCATCGCCGAACAGGCATTGGGCCAGCGCTTTGCAAAGCTCGGTTTTGCCCACGCCCGTAGGCCCTAAGAAGATAAACGAGCCAATGGGGCGTTTGGGGTCTTTTAAGCCAACACGCCCGCGGCGGATGGCCTGTGCAACCGCCGTAACCGCGGCATCCTGGCCGATGATGCGTTTGTGCAGCTCTTCTTCCAGCTTGAGCAAACGTTCGGATTCTTCTTCGGTAAGCTGGTTTGCAGGGATACCGGTCATGCTGGAGATGATATAGGCGATGTCTTCCGCCGTTACCACCTGGCGCTCGCGAGAGTTTTTATCCTGCCATTGGGATTTTTGCTCTTCCAGCTGCTGTTTAAGCTCTTTTTCCTGGTCGCGCAGGGAAGCTGCACGCTCAAAATCCTGCTCGTTGATGGCGGCGGCTTTTTCGTCGCCCAATTCTTTCAGCTTATTTTCCAGCTCCTTCATATCCGGCGGAGCTGTAAAGCTTCTAAGCCTTACACGAGAAGACGCCTCATCGATCAAGTCAATCGCCTTATCCGGCAGATACCGGTCGTTGATATAGCGGGCCGAAAGTTTTACCGCTGCCAAAATGGCTTCATCGGTGATTTTCACCCCATGGTGCGCTTCATATTTGTCGCGCAGGCCCTGCAAAATTTTTACAGCGTCCTCCTGGGTGGGTTCGTCTACCATAACGGTGGCAAAACGGCGTTCCAAGGCGGCGTCTTTTTCAATGTATTTGCGGTATTCGTTTAAGGTTGTAGCGCCAATGATTTGAATTTCCCCGCGGGCAAGCTGCGGCTTTAAGATATTGGCCGCGTCCACAGCGCCCTCGGCGGCGCCGGCGCCTACAATGGTATGGATTTCATCGATAAACAAGATGACATTGCCGGCTTTCAGCACTTCATCCAGCGCGGTTTTGATTCTTTCTTCAAAATCGCCGCGGTATTTGGTTCCGGCCACCATACCCGAAAGGTCCAAAGAAACCACGCGTTTGTTACGCAAAATCTCCGGCACTTTGTTTTCTACAATTTTTTGTGCCAGCCCTTCGGCAATGGCGGTTTTGCCCACACCGGGCTCGCCGATTAAGCAGGGGTTGTTTTTGGTGCGGCGGGACAAAATTTGAATAACCCGCTCGATTTCCTTGTCGCGCCCAATCACCGGGTCAAGCCCCTGGTCGCGTGCAATGGCGGTTAAATCCTTGCTGAACTGGTCCAATGTTTTGGTATTGGAATTGCCTTTGGCGCCGTTTGCCTTATTGGCAGCCCCTTGCCAGCCGGAGGAAACATCCTCGCCGCTTAAAGCACGCTGGCATTCCATATACAATTCGCGGGTGCTTATGCCCATCTCCTGCAGGAATTTGACTGCATAGCTGTCTTCTTCCTTTAAAATGGCCATAAGCAAATGCTCGGTGCCAACATACCCCTGCCCCATCCGGCGGGATTCGTAAATCGCCGTTTCCAAAATCCGTTTGCTGCGGGGGGTAAAATCGTTGGCGGAAAGTTCTGTTGGCAAGCCTTTGCCCACCACTTCCACTAAACGTTGTTCAATGTCTTCATCGGTTACGTTTTTGTTGTTTAATAGCCCGCAGGCTACGCTTTTGCCTTCTTTTAAAAGGCCCAGCAGCAAATGCTCGCTGCCAATGTATGTGTGGCCCATTTCCTGGGCGCATGCAATTGCTAAGTTAATCGAATCGTTTGCTTTTTGGGTAAATCCTTCAAAACGATACATATTCCTACACCTCCTGTGTGTCTGTCAATCCATGTTTGGTTTTCCATTTTATAAAATTATGCAAATGCTTTGCGAACCGCTTGTGCCCGTATACGGTCACGCTCTTCGCTTTTTACCTCGTGGTCGGCCATGCTGGAAATCGACGCCGCCCCTTGGTTGATAATCAAGCTGTTAAGCGTGCCAATTTGTATATTGGGAACAATTGCGTTGGATACGCCTAAACGCACCAAAGAAAGCAGGTTCATCAATTCATCGTAGCTTAAAAGCCGCGCGTATTTTAATATGCCCAGCGCACGGTAAATTTGGTCTTCCATCGCCTCATTGACATACCCTGCGCGCAGCTGGCGCTCCTGGTCGATCACCTGCATCACAATGCCTTTTAGGTTTTCGCAGGCGGTTTTTTCATCCAATCCCAGGGTCACTTGGTTGGATATTTGGTACAACGCGCCTTTGGCGTCGCTTCCTTCGCCGTAGGTGCCGCGGATGGTAAGCCCCAGCTTGGACAAGGTGTTGATGAGCCTGCCCATATTGTGGCTTTGCTCCAACGCGGGCAGGTGCAGCATGACCGAAGCGCGCAGCCCTGTGCCCAAATTGGTTGGGCAGGAGGTTAAATACCCCAGCTTCTCATCAAACGCATAGGTAAGCCAGGAATCAAACAAATCGTCAAAACGGTTTGCCATATCCAAAGCTTCGTGCAGCTGCAAGCCCGCACACAGCACCTGAATACGCAGATGGTCTTCTTCGTTAACCATAATGCTAATGGATTCGTCTTCGCTTAAGAACAGGCCTTTGCCTTCGCGCTGGGTGGTAAAATCCGGGCTAATCACATGGCGTTCGGCCAATGATACCGCCTGCGCCTGGGTAAGGGCTGCCATATCGATATAGTGTATTGGGTTATCGGAAGAAAAATTTGCCGATTCCAAAGTCTGCTTTACTTTTTGTATCAATTCCTGCTTTTGCTCTAAGCTCATGCGGCTTACAAAGGGATAATCGGCTACATTGCGGGCCAGCCGCACGCGGGTGCTTACCACGATATCGCCCAGTTCGTTGGGTTGTTCATACCATTTGCTGTTACGCATGTTGTTCGCCCTCGCTTTCCATTGCGCGGATTTGGTCGCGCAGTTTTGCGGCTTCTTCAAAGTTTTGCTGTGCAATCATCTGGTTGAGTTCTTCTTTCAGCCGCTTGATCTCATTTTGTTTTTTCACCATTTCCCCGGCCGAGGACGGTACCTTGCCGGTGTGCTGGGTGTTGCCATGGATGCGCTTTAAGGAAGGGGCCAGCAGGCTTTTAAAGGTTTGGTAGCATTTTGCGCAGCCTACTTTGCCGCTTTGGGCGATGTCCTCAAAGGTCATGCCGCAGCCTTCGCAGCGTTCGCGTTCACTGCCAGACTTTAAGAAACCTTTGAACTCATCTTTCAAAAAGCTGTCCAGTATATGGTCAAACCCCAAAGGGTGGGTGTTAAACAGGTCGTGATAACCTGCTTCTTTGGCGCAGGAAGAACACAGATGCATTTCTTTCAGTACGCCGTTTACATTTTCGCGGATTAAGGTATTTGCCGTATTTTTTTTGCATCTTTCACATAACATCTTCGTTTTCCTCCTTTATATGGATGCCAGCAACATATTTTTTAGGATACACGCCCGTACCTGGTCGCGGTAAGGCACCGCCACACCATGCAGGGCCTTGTCTGAGATGGCGCTTAACATAACCTCGGCCATCTTATCCTCCAACAAGTGCTGGTATTGTAAATTTTCTATATTAATTCTTGCCGAGTTGTAATCAATCGAATCACCTATGGAATTGACCATATGCATAAGCATAACCTTTTCGGCTAATTGCACACGGGTAATGCGGATATACCCACCGCCGCCGCGGCGGCTTTCAACGATATACCCTTGCTCCGGGGTAAAGCGCGATGTGATGACATAATTGATTTGGCTGGGAACACAACCAATTTTGCCGGCAAGCTCGTTGCGCTGGATTTCGGCAACGCCGTTTTGTTCGTCCAGCAAATCCAAAATGCTGCTGGCTATCAAATCCGATAACCGCATCTTCCAAACCGCCTTTCTTTTTGTTTTGACTTTGACTTTCTTTGACCTTTTATGACATTAGTATACCATATTGAAAGAAATAGTCAAAGTCAGTTAAAGTCAAATTAAAATTAAATTTTGGAATACAGGCAATTTATCATAAATTCTCTTTCATTTTCTAAGTTTTTCGCATTTTTTTACACTTTTTTACGGTTTTAAAAAATGCATTGTAACACAAAAAGCAGCCGCAACATAAGATATGTTGAAAGCTTTTAAAGGAGGCAATTCATTATGTGTAACAACTCTTTTGGTAATGGTTCTTGGTGGATTATCATTTTGATTCTCCTCTTAGGCTGCGGCAATTCCTGCGGTTGCAACAATTCTTGTAGCTGCAACAATTCCTGCAACTGCAATAACAACAGCTGCAACTGTGGCTGCAATTCCTGCTGCGACTAACCGCACGCAATAAAGAACCAACTGTACAATCTCCTCACATGTATCAAAGGGATACATAACAGCAAAAGCGCCCTGGGCCTCCAGAGCGCTTTTTGTTATGCAAAACAGGTTTGCTGTATTTTTTGCTGTATGCAGTCTTCAAAGCGCATATACAGCGCCTTGCCAAATTCACAAAACGTTTCCTGCGGGTGTTCCACCAGTTTGGCAAAAGTTTGGCCGATGCATTGCGCCGGCGTTGTGCTGGTGCGCACGCACAAATAATATAAAGAATACGCAGCGTCGTCGGTGATGAGCTCGTAAATATCCTGGGAATGCCGTTTTACTTCATCAAAAAACGCATTTTGGATTGCCTGCGACACCAGCGAGCTTTTAATAATGCGTTCCACACAGTTTACCACCACAAAGGCAAACAAAATTTTGCGGTGGCGGCGGATTTCTTCGCTTTCCGCTATGGCGTCCACGCCAAAATCGGCAACGCTTTCTTCACTTAGCAGCTCATTTGCCAACGAAACGCCAAGCGCACGGGCTTTATCCAGGTTGCCGTTTTGCTTTTGTTCTTTTAGCTCCTGGGGCGATTGGTCAGGCGTTTCGGGTATGGTGCGCTTGTTTTTGGAAGAATAGTCCGGTGCGATTTTGATGTCGCTGTCCATCGAACAAAGCAGCAAACGCTGTTGTTTTGTACCCCTAAAAACTATCCAGCTTATCATCATACCCAACCATAATAGGACTAGCCACCCAAACACTGCGAATCCCTCCTAATTTGTTCTTCTTTTATTTTTATGCGCGGGCCAAACCGGCTTTGCGTGCAGCTTGCTCCACTGCACTGGCAACCTGCTGTGCCACACGCGGGTCCAACGGGTTTGGAATGACACAGTCCGGCCCCAGTTCTTCTTTGGACAATACCCCGGCAATGGCATACGCAGCGGCAATTTTCATGCTTTCATCAATGTCACGTGCCCGGCAGGCCAAAGCGCCCTTAAAAATGCCGGGAAAAGCCAAAACATTGTTGATTTGATTGGGAAAATCGCTGCGGCCGGTGCCCACTACATAAGCCCCGCCGGCTTTTGCCTCATCCGGCATAATTTCCGGCGTGGGGTTGGCCATGGCAAATACAATGGCTTTATCATTCATCGAAGCGACCATTTCGCGCGTTACCAAATGCGGGCGCGACACCCCGATAAACACATCCGCACCTTTTAGCACATCGGCCAAGGCGCCCTGCTCGTTGTCGCGGTTGGTGATCTCCGCCATGGCTTTTTGCGCGTCGTTCAAGCGTTCATCGCCGCGGTAAACAGCGCCGTTGATGTCACACAAAATTATATTGCCCATATTCATCGAAATCAACAGCTTGGCAATGGAAATTCCCGCGGCGCCCGCACCATTGATGATGATTTTGGCATCCCCTGCTTTACGCCCGGTAACCGCAAAGGCGTTAATAAGAGCAGACGCCACCACAACGGCGGTGCCGTGCTGGTCGTCGTGGAACACCGGCACATCGCATATTTCTTTTAACCGGCGTTCAATTTCAAAGCAGCGCGGCGCGGCAATGTCTTCCAGATTGATGCCGCCAAAGCTTTTGGAAATAAGCGCGACGGTTTTTACAATTTCATCGGTATCTTTGGAATCCACGCAGATGGGGAACGCATCCACCCCGGCAAATTCTTTAAACAGCAGGCATTTGCCTTCCATCACCGGCATAGCGGCTTCCGGGCCGATATCGCCCAAACCCAGCACAGCGGTGCCGTCGGTGATAACCGCCACCAAATTGCCGCGGCGGGTAAGCTCGTACACCTTTTCGGGGTGTTCGTGAATTTCTACGCAGGGCTGCGCTACCCCAGGGGTATACGCCAAAGAAAGGTCCTCGCTGGTGCGCACTTTTGTGCGGGAAGTGACTTCGATTTTGCCTTTCCATTCATAATGCTTTTTTAAGGATTCTTGCCGAATATCCATTTTCTTCAACCTTTCTTTTGCGAGCACGCCTGGATGCGTGCCAAAGTTTCGTCATCGCTTAAAACTTCCCCCAAATGCACCGGAATCGAGGAATGCATCCCGTGGAAATCCGATCCGGCGGTGACGATTAAATCGTACTGCCTGGCAATCTCCCACATTTTGGGGATATCTTCCTGGCGGTTGCGCGGATGGTGGATTTCCACCCCGTCGATTAGCCCCTGACAGGCCAGCTTTTCCAGTAAATCCATGCTGCGGTATACGCTTGGATGCGCCAGAACCGCTACGCCCTTTGCGCGTTTTACCAGGTTTAGCATTTTATAAACATCCGGCTGTTTGGGGCTTACTATGCAGCTGCCGGTTTTGGTGGAAAACAGTTCTTTATACAAATCGCCGTACATTTTATCGGTGTAATTCAAATCCATCAATGCGCGCATAATGTGCTGCTTATACAAACTGGCGCTGGTGCGGGCATACCGGCGGATATGCGCGCTGGAAACCGGGTAAAGCTTGGCTACTTTTTGCGCCATCTCTACCCCGGCCATATAGCGGTCGTGCAGTACGCCGTCCATCACCGGCTGTAAAACCATCGGTTCTTTGGGCATATAGCATAAAATATGCACCTTGCGGCCGTTTTCCGGGTCGTTGCAGGACAATTCCACCCCGGGAACGATTTGAATATTCCATTTTTCTGCCGCCGCCTGCGCACGCGCTACCCCGTCGAATGTGTCGTGGTCGGTAACGGACAAAAACGTGTGCCCCAGCCTTGCGGCCAGCTCAACAATTTCTTCTACTTCCATGCTGCCATCGGACAAACAGGAATGGCAATGCAAATCCCCCGGCATGATAACTCCTTTGCTTTATGCAACTTCAATTTACAGATTGTTTTTATTATACACCCAATACACGGATGCACGCAATAAAAAATCACGCAAAATAACCATTTTTTTACATTTTTAATAGGGAAGAATATCCCCCATGATTGGGCGTTTTGATAACCGCGGCCAGTCTTTTTTCTTGCAAAGCCTTTATGCAGGCAGCTTATAAATTTTGCAAAAAAACAAGCCAGATAGATAAAACCGTCTGGCTTCTGCGCTGGGGTCGGGTCTTGATGCCCGAACTCGCTTCCCACCCTGCAAAGCTGCGTTTTGCAGGGGACGCGGGCCTCTTTTTCAAAATGGCGGTGGAGGCAGCGAGACCAAAAATAAAAAAAGAGCAAACAGAAAAAATCTGCTTGCCCGTTATATTGGAGCGGGTTACGAGGCTCGAACTCGCTACCTCCACCTTGGCAAGGTGGCGCTCTACCAGATGAGCTAAACCCGCAAAACTTGCAAACACAATTATAGCATAATCTTTTTTCTTGTCAAGCCCGGCGATGGAAAAGTTTGCAAACACTTTTTTGGGTGTGCGTTTTCTAACCATGGTAATACCCAATTTGCATTTTTTATGGTATACTAAAATACATATTGGTTTTGGCACGGGAAAGGATGTGAAAAAATTGACGTATGCACTAAACGCAGCCTGTTTAGGGGAATGTTTTTCCATCCCCTGCGAGGTGGTGGATAAACACTTAAACTCTGCGCCTTTTAAAGCCATTTCCATCCTTTTGTATATTTTCCGCAACCGGTTGCAAGCCATAAATGTACAGGATATTTCCAAGGCTTTGTTTTTAAACGAAACCGTTGTGCAGCAAGCGCTGGATTATTGGGTGCAAAACGCCATTTTAACCGTTGTGCAGCAGCCGGGCGCAAGCGTTTTGCAGCCGGTGGCGGACGCGGCGCAACCTATCCAAACGCAGCCGCATTATGTTCCCCAGCCCAAACCCAGTGCGCAGGAGATTTTGCAGCTAACTGCCAACGACCCTGACCTGCGCTATCTGCTTGCCAATGCGCCTACGGTTTTGGGGCGGCTGCTCACCTCCAGCGATACCTCTACCCTGGTGTGGTTGTACCATTACGCGGGTATGAGCAGCGATATCATTTTGATGGTGATTGAATTTTGCGCCGCTATTGGTAAAAAAAATATGCGTTTTATTGAAAAACAGGCGCTAAAATGGGTGGAAAAAGGCATTGATAGCCATGAAAAAGCCGAAAATTACATCAAACAGGCCATGGCCTTTAGCAAATATGAAGCGCTTGTGCAAAAAGCGTTTGGCATATACAACCGCAGCTTTACCCCAAAGGAAAAGGAATACATCCATACCTGGTTTGAAACCTTTGGGTTTGATATCCAAATGGTTACCGCTGCATATGAACGCACGGTGGACCGTACCGGAAAAGTATCTTTTCCCTATATGCATTCTATTTTAACATCCTGGCACCAAAAGGGGTACCGCACGCCGGCCGATACCCAAAAAGAAGCGCCGCCCCCTAAAAAAAATGCCGGCAACCGCCAAGCTTCCTATGATTTGGAAGCTTTTGACGACCTTGCCCTGTTTAACCGCCCTTCCAAAGACCGTACATAAAGGAGAATCCACGTGGGATACGATAAAGCGGTACATATTGCCGCACATGAAAAAATGCAGCAGCGCCGCGCACGCGCACTGGAGCGCGCCCATGCGCACCAAGAGGAAATTTACCAAAAAATCCCGCAGGTTCTGGCCATCGACCAGGAGCTTGCCAAAACCTCTTTGTACGTTTCGCGCGCTGTGTTAAACAAGCGCAATGATATTGGCGAGCTTATTCAAGGCCTGCGGCTGAAAACCGAGTCGCTGCAGCAAAAAAAAGAGCATCTGCTTTTGCAGCACGGCTACCCGGCCGACTATTTGCTTGCAAAATTTCACTGCCCCAAATGCGAAGACCGCGGGTATTTGCAAAACGGCACCTGCGACTGCATGAAAGAGCTTTTAAAGCAGGAAGCCGCCGCGCGTTTAAGCTCGGTGCATAATATTGCGTCCTTTACTTTTCAAAATTTTCATGTAAATTTGTACAGCAACCAGCCGGATGCCTCCGGCGTTGTGCCGCGCGAGCGCATGCGGGAAATTTTGGAATACTGCCAGCAATATGCCAGCACCTTTTCCCTCGCCTCCCGCAATATTTTGATGATGGGCCACACCGGGCTGGGCAAAACGCATTTGTCGCTGGCCATTGCCAATACCTGCATCCAAAATGGGGCGGGCGTGGTGTATGCTTCTGCACAAAATATTTTAACCAAGCTTGAGCAGGAACGCTTTAACCGTGTGGAGGCTTCACAGGATACCTTTGAAACCATCACCTCCTGTGATTTGCTGATTTTGGACGATTTGGGATCGGAATTTACCACCCAGTTTACCACATCGGCGGTGTTTAACCTGCTAAACAGCCGGATATTAAAAGGCTTGCCCACCATTATTAGCACCAACCTTACCCCAAAAGAACTGGAAGAACGCTATACCCAGCGCGTGGCTTCACGTTTAATCGGCAGTTTCGACATCCTTCGCTTTGTGGGCAGCGATATCCGTTTTATACTGAAGAAAAACCAGATGTAAAGAAGGAAAAAACCATGGATGAACAACATGTTTTTTTACAGGGCGTTTCCCCTGGGAGCGTACGCAGCTCGCTGGAAGTAAAAATTCTCATCTGCTACCTGCTTTCCAGCATTGCCAAACCGCTGACCCGCGAACAACTGGTGGAGGTGTTTTCGCAAAACGGGCTGGTAAACTATTTTGCGTTAACCGAAACCTTAGGCGAATTGGAAAATTTAGGGCAAATCCAAAAAATTGCCCACAACGGCGCCGAAGCCTACCAGGTAACCTCTTTGGGGCGCGAAACCGCCAAATCGCTGGAACGCTCTCTTCCCGCGGCAACCAAAGAAAAAGCGGTGAACAGCGCTTTGCAACTGTTGCGCCGCATGCGCATTGAATGCGAAAACAAAGTGGAAATTGAAAAAACGCAGGACGGCTATCTGGTAAAGCTGCGCATGCTTGATGTTGGCAGCGATTTGCTGGACCTTTCCCTTTTGGTGCCGGATAAGCTGCAGGCATTGGCTATTAAAGATGCA
>CAJFVS010000046.1 GCA_904420505.1 Candidatus Alloruminococcus vanvlietii
CACCGAGGAGACAAGGATGCCCAGAATGAACATCAACCCGCCCATAGTGGGGGTGCCCTCTTTTTTCTTGTGCCAGGTGGGGCCAATCTCCTTGATGGTTTGCCCAAAATGCAATTTGCGCAAAAACGGGATAAGGACAAGCCCCGAAACCGATGTGATAACAAGTGCACCTACAGCCGCTACAATCACAGACATGGTATCCATTATTTTATGCTCTCCCCGTACAGTTGTTTGGATATTTCCTCCAGCTTCATCGAACGGCTGGCTTTGAGCCAAACCGCATCGCCTGGACGCTGGTATGCTTTCAGCGCCTGGGCAAGGCTTTGTTTGTCTGCAAAATAAAACACATCCTTCAGCCCGCCCAATTTGGCTTCCTGTAAAGTATATGCGCTTTGTTCGCCAAATAAAAACAAAGCGTCCAATTTTAAGCTGGCTGCCAAACGCCCGCTTTCCCGGTGGCCCTGCTCGCTCATGCTCCCCAGCTCCAGCATGTCGCCCAGCACCGCAATTTTGCGCCCTTTCACATGCAGGCCCGCCAGGGTGGTTAAAGCCGCTTTTACCGAGTCGGGCGAAGAGTTGTAGCAGTCCTCCACCACGGTGATATCCCCCACCACACGCATATTCTGCCGCATGCCCGAAGGCTTATACGCGCTTAAGCCTTTTAAGCATTCCTCATCGCTTAAGCCGCAGTGGCGCCCAACGCCGTAGGCGGCCAGCGCATTGTATACAAAATGCAGGCCCACCCCCGGCACAAATGCGTTTGCGCGGTTGCCCTGGTAGCAGATATCAAAGCGCATGCCGCCCGGCTCTTCCTGTATGTTCTGCGCACGAATCTGCGCCTTGTCGCTTTCTATTCCGTAAAAGATGACCGCCTGGGAGCAGTCGCTCACCGTGCTCAGCAGGTCGTTGTCCGCATTCAAAAACAGCGGCGCGCCTGCACGCATGCCGGCGGTGATTTCCATTTTGGCTTTTAAAATGTTTTCCCGTGTTTTCAAATATTCCAAATGCGAAACCCCGATGGTGGTAATCACCCCCATGCTGGGGCGGGTAATCTGGGATAAATATTCAATTTCCCCCAGGCCGCTCATGCCCATTTCAATCACCGCCGCTTCATAGGTTTTATCCAAACTGAGCAGCGTTTGCGGCAGCCCGATTTCGTTGTTGTGGTTGCCCTCGGTTTTCAGAGTTTTGTATTTTTGGCTTAACACCGCCCAGATAAGCTCTTTGGTGGTGGTTTTGCCGACGCTGCCCGTTACCCCTACCACCGGCATGGAGAACAAGCTGCGGTATTCGCGCGCAAGGGTGCCCAAAGCCAACACCGCGTCCTCTACGCAGATGGCGCGCGGGTGGGTGCAAAAGGCAGGGTTTGTGCCAATGGCGCCGGCCGACGTTTTAAGCACCTCATCAATAAAGGCGTTGCCGTCAAAATGTTCGCCCTTAATCGCCACAAACAGGCTGTGTTCGCCGGCTTTGCGCGAATCGGTGGTGACGTTTTGCACTATGGCGTCTTCCAAAACGGTTTTGTTCAGCCACTGGGCAATGGTTTGCAAATGGATCGGTTCCACTTTCAGTCCTCCGTTTTTTGTTCTAACAAACGGGTGACAATCTCCTTTTCATCAAAGCAGACTGTGCCGTCCTTTAATACCTGGTAATCTTCATGCCCTTTGCCGGCCAAAATCAATACATCGTCCTTCTGGGCATGCTTTAGCGCCCATTTGATGGCTTCGTACCGGTCGGGGATGACTTCATAAGGGGTTTTGGTTTCCTGCAGGCCCGGCAGCACGTCGTTGATAATCTGCATCGGGTCCTCGCTGCGGGGGTTATCGGATGTTAAAATGGCAAAATCGCTGCCCGCACCGGCCGCTTTGCCCATTAAGGGGCGTTTGGTGCGGTCACGGTTGCCGGCCGAGCCAAACAGCACCACCACCCGCCCGGGGGCGAATTCGCGGATAGCCGAAAGCACTTTTTCCAGGCCGTCGGGGGTGTGGGCGTAGTCGCGGATAATGGTGTAATCGGTGTTGGTTTTGAGCACCTCGGTGCGCCCGGTAACGCCTGTGCACGCGCTAAGCGCCTGGGATACTTCGTGCACACCAAACCCCAGGCCCAGCAGGGTAACGCAGGCCGCCATGGCGTTGGAAGCCGAAAATTTGCCGGGCATGCAAAAGTGCATGCGCTCAAGCATGGAATGGCCCAGCAGCACAAAGTCCACACCGTTGGGGCGGGTTTTTAGCTGGCGCGCCACATAATCGGCCTCGTCGCTTTCGGTGGAAAAGGTGTAGGTTTTACAGGGCAGGTTTTTATAAAACTGTTTGACATACTGGTCGTCATAATTGACAACCCCAATGCTGCACTGGTCAAACAAGCGCAGTTTGGCGCTTAAATAGTTTTCCATCGTGCCGTGGTAATCCAAGTGGTCCTGGGTGAGATTGGTGAACACCCCTACCTCAAAATGGCAGCCCGCCACCCGCTGTTGGTCCAGCGCATGGGAAGAGCATTCCATCACCACATACTCGCAGCCGGCCGCCGCCATGCGGGAAAACAAAAGCTGCAGCTGTTCGGCGTCCGGGGTGGTGTATTTGGCGGGAATGACCATGGAGCCAATCTCGTTTTGGATGGTGCCGATAAGCCCTACCCGGTGCCCCAAAAAGGCAAGCATCTGCTTTAATATGTTGGTGATGGTGGTTTTGCCGTTGGTGCCGGTCACGCCGATGAGCTTGAGCTTCTTAGACGGGTGGCCGTAAAACGCCGAGCACAGCACGCCATAAGCCAGGCTGGTATCTTCCACCACAATCTGGTTTTGCATTCCCAAATCGTGGTCGCATACCACAGCCGCCGCACCCATCTCCAGCGCTTTTTGGGCAAATTCATGCCCGTCGTGGCGGGTGCCGCGCACGCATACAAACAGCGCGTTGGGGATAACATTGCGCGAATCGGATGTGACTAGGGAAATCTCGCAGTCTTGTTCGGGCGCGCTTTTATAAGAAATGTCTTTTAGCAATACGGATAACTTCATACAACCCCTCCTCATCTCAGTGTTTGTTTACAAGGTTTGGCGCATGGTTTTCTTTTTTTATGCGTCCTTTTGGGTGTTCATCCACTATTTTGGGCTGTATCCAATGTTTTATCAAGTAATTTCTTCGGTGGAATGGAATTCTACCGTAATCACCGTCATGGGGTCTACCAGCGTGTCCGCGGGCGGGTCCTGGGTGATGGCGACGGTGGTTGCATCGTCCAAACGCGTGCCCACCAGCTTTACGTTCAGCCCCGCGCCGGAAATTTTCTGGTTGGCAATGGCTGCGGTATCGCCAATAACGTTGGGCACTTCCACCTGCTCCACTTCGGTATCGTCGGTGTACAAAAGCACCGTGCCGCCGCTGGGAATCGGGTTGCCTGCGCTGGGAACCTGGCGCAAAACGGTATCCCCATCGCCGATGATGCGTGCATTCAGCCCCTGCTGCTGCAGTTTGGATTGCGCAAGGGAGGTCAGCATGTCGGTAACGGCCGGCACGTTTACGTCCATGTTCTGCATTTCTTCTTCGGTGTATTTGGCCTCTACCCCCAAATAGGGCAGAATGTCCGCCATGATATTGGCAACTGCCGGCGCGGCAATTACCGAACCGTAAATGCTGTAACTGTCTGCTTCATCCAGCAGCAGCAACACGGCGTATTTGGGGTCGTCCGCCGGGGCAAAGCCCCAGAAAGAAGCCACATAATAATCCTTCTCTTCTTCGCCTTCTTCGGTTACACGGTCAATCTTTTGGGCCGTACCGGTTTTGCCGCCAATGCGGTAGCCCGCTACATAGCCGTTGGAACCGCCGCCTTCGCTGACAACCAGTTCGCAGATTTCGGCCATGATGGCGGAGGTTTCTTCCGAAATTACCTGGCGCACCAGCACGGGTTCGTAGTTTTCAATCACATTGCCTTCGGAATCGGTGATTTGTTTGACAATGTGCGGCTCGTACAGATACCCGCCGTTGATGGCGGCGCTTACTGCGGTGATAAGCTGGATGGGGGTAATTTTAAAAGTCTGGCCGAAAGAGTGCGAAGCCAGTTCCACCGGGCCGATATTTTCCAAAGAGTTGTAAATACTGCCCGCTTCACCCGGCAGGTCGATGCCGGTTTTGGTGGTTAAACCAAAGTTTTTAAAGTATTCCATGAATTTTTCCGCGCCCAGGTTGGTGCCTATGGCTACAAACGCCGGGTTGCAGGAATTCATAACCGCATGGGTAAAGTCTTCTGCGCCGTGGCCGCCGTCTTTCCAGCAGTGGATGACTGTACCGGCCACGGTGAGCTGGCCGGAGCAGACAAACGTGGAACCCAGTGTGCTGGTTTGTTCTTCCAGCGCCGCCGAAGCGGTGATAACCTTAAATACCGAACCGGGTTCGTACGGGTCGGAGATGGCTTTGTTGCGCCATTGAGCATTTTGCTCAATCTGCAACTGCTCTTGGTAAGCCTCGCCGGTAAGTTCCGCCAGGCGCGCCTTGGCCGATTCATCGTAAATTTCAAACGGTTCGTTGGGGTCAAAGTCTGGTTTGGTGGCCATGGCCAAAATTTCGCCAGTGGTCACGTCCATCACAATGCAGCAGGCCCTGTTTTGCACGTTGTGTTCCTTCACAGCGGTTTCCAGGTGCTTTTCCACATAATGCTGCACCGTTTGGTCAATGGTCAGCACTACGTTGTAGCCGTCCTGTGCGGGGTAAATCTGCTGGTATTTGTAGGGCATATCGGTGCCCCATGCGTTTTTGATGGACACCGTTTTGCCAGGCGTGCCCTGCAGGTAGCTGTCATAATACGCTTCTATGCCCGAAAGGCCGGTGTTGTCCGTGCCGGTAAAGCCCAGCACTTGGGCCAAAAAGTTGCCGTAGGGGTAATAGCGTTTGGTGTCTTCCCCCAAATGGATGCCGTCGTAATCGTTTTCGTTTGCAAATTCCAGCACTTTTTCGGCTTCGGGACGTTCTACTTTCTTTTTAATCTCGTAATAATAATTGGATTTGTTTTCGCATGCGTCAATTGCCTTTTGCGGGTCGGTTCCTAAAATTTCTGCCAACCCGTTGGCAATGTCTTCCACATCTTCATCCGGGATATCTGCCGGTGAAATGTATACGGTCCATACCGTGGCGCTTTTGGCAAGGGTGATGCCGTTGCGGTCTTGGATTTCCCCGCGGGAAGCCCCAACCGGCGTGATGCGCAGCTGCTGCTGCATGGCGTCGGCCTGGTATTTTTGATAATCGATGACTTGTAAATAAAACAGGCGCACAATTACAACGCTGAAACCGCCGACCAATAACAAACAAGCGGCCACAATCATGCGTTTTCTCATGCTGCTGGTGGGACTAGAAGCCAATTACGCTACCTCCTATATCTTCCG
>CAJFVS010000047.1 GCA_904420505.1 Candidatus Alloruminococcus vanvlietii
AAAACCCGCAATACGCTGGATATTTCGGCCGTGCCCATGTTAAAGCAATTGTCCCACCTGCCGGTGATTGTAGACCCCAGCCATGCAACCGGCCTGCCGTGGATGGTAGACCCGCTTTCCAAGGCGGCGATGGTGTGCGGGGCGGACGCGGTGATTATTGAGGTGCACAACGACCCCAAAAAGGCGCTTTCGGACGGGCCGCAGTCGTTAACGCCCGAACAGTTTGACGCCGTTATGCAAAACCTCAAGGCTTTAGGGCCTTACATCAACAAGAAAGTGGGTTAAACTATGCGCACACTAACCATACAAACCAGCCCAAGCTACAACATTTTTATCCAAAAAGGGCTTTTAAGCAAGGCAGGGGAGCATATCCGCGACATTACCACCGCCAAAACGGCGGTGATTGTAACCGACGATGCGGTAGCGCCCTTGTATGCCAAAACCGTGCAGAAGTCGCTGCAAAACGCGGGTTTTTTCGTAGAAACCTTTGTATTCCCCCACGGGGAGGAAAGCAAATGCCACAAGGTGTTAATTGCGCTGTACGATTTTTTGCTGCAAAAAGGGGTAACGCGCTCGGATTTGCTGGTGGCTTTGGGCGGCGGCGTGGTAGGCGATTTAACCGGCTTTGCGGCTGCAAGCTACATGCGCGGCATTGACTTTGTGATGATTCCCACCACGCTTTTGTCCCAGGTGGATTCTTCTGTGGGGGGAAAAACGGCGGTGAATTTGCAGGAGGGCAAAAACATCGTGGGCGCGTTTTGGCAGCCCAGGCTGGTTTTGTGCGACCCGGACACGCTTTTGTCCTTAAGCGAGGATATTTTAAAAGACGGCGTTGCCGAATGCGTAAAATACGGCTTTATACGCGATGAAAAGATTTTGGATTTGCTGCTGGACGGGGTGATGAAAAACATTGAGGAAATCATTACCCGCTGCATTGCCATTAAAAAGCAGGTGGTGGAGCGCGACGAGCACGACCACGGCGAGCGCATGATTTTAAACTTCGGCCACACGCTGGCCCACGCCATTGAACGCTATTACCACTACCAAACCTACACCCACGGCAAGGCGGTTGCCATCGGCATGGTGTATATCACCCGCGCGGCGGTAAAACAGGGGGCCACCCCCAAAGAGACCTTTGACAAAATGCTGGCCGTGCTGGCCGCTCTGGGTTTGCCCACAAGCTGCGACGCTCCCTTAGAGGAGCTGCTGCCCTTGTGCGCCAGGGACAAAAAGCGGGAAACCAGCGGCATCAACATCATTTTGGCAAAGCAGGTAGGCCAGTGCGAAATTGTAAAAAAACCGCTAAACGAGTTTTACGCCTTTTTTCAATAAAGAAAGGAGCCAGGACATGAACGCTTCTTTAACCCCTTCGGTTATCAAGGGCTGCGTGCAGGCGCCGCCTTCCAAAAGCGCGTCGCACCGGCTGCTAATAGCCGCGGCCTTAAGCAAACAGCCGGTTGCGGTGGAAAACATCTCTTTATCCGATGACATGAACGCCACCCTAGGCGTGTTAAACGCTTTGGGCTTTGCCTTTGAAAGAAAGCAAAACACGGTGCGGTTTTTGGGCGAGTACACCTACCAGAAAACCGCCGTGTTAGACTGCATGGAGTCGGGTTCCACCCTGCGGTTTTTCATTCCCATAGCCGCGGCCCTGGGTACGGCGGCTACCTTTGCAGGGCATGGCCGGCTGCCCCAGCGCTCGGTGGAGGATTTTGTAAAGCCATTATACCAAAACGGGGCGGACATGCACTACAGCGGCACCTTGCCCTTTACCCTTACAGGAAAACTGAAGGGGGGCGAATACGCCATATCCGGCGCGGTTAGCTCGCAGTATATCACCGGGCTGTTGTTGGCGCTGCCTTTGTTAGAAGAGGACAGCCGCATTGTGCTGACATACCCTTTAAGCTCCGCCCCTTATGTGGATATGACCCTGGCCGTGCTCAGGCAGTTTGGCGTTGTGGTAAAACAAACGGCCAACGGCTTTTTTATCAAAGGCGGCCAGCCCTTTTTGCCGCCGGATAAGGCGTGCGCGCCGGAGGGGGATTATTCCAACGCGGCGTTCTGGCTTTCGCTGGGCGCTTTGGGCGGCGATGTAACGGTAAGCGGGCTGAATCCCCAAAGCGTGCAGGGGGACAAAGCGATTGTAGAGCTGTTAGGGCGGTTTGGCGCCAAAATACAGCAGACGCCCGGTAAGATTTGCGTGCAAAAAGCCCCTTTAAAGGGCATTGACATTTCTGTCAAAAATATCCCCGATTTGGCCCCCATTTTGGCGGTGGTGGGCGCGTTTGCCAGCGGCGTTACCCGCATTGTGGACGCTAGCAACCTGCGCCATAAGGAAAGCGACCGCATTTTTTCCACCGCCCAGATGCTAAAAAGCTTTGGGGCAAAGGTGGAAACCTTTGACGACGCCATTGTGGTGCATGGGGGCGTTCCCCTGCACGGGGCGGTAATCGATTCGTATAACGACCACCGCATCGCCATGGCGGCCAGCGTGGCGGCGATGTTTATAGATGGGGAAACCATGATACAAAACAGCGAATGCGTGAACAAATCCTACCCGGATTTTTATGAGATTTTACAGCAGTTGGGAGGAAATTGCCATGTCGTCCATGTGGGGTAATTTTATCAAGCTATCCATCTTCGGCGAATCGCACTCTGCGGCCATTGGCGTGGTGATAGACGCTTTGCCCGCCGGAAAGGCGCTGGACCTGGAAAAAATAGCCGCCTTTATGGCCAGGCGCGCGCCCAATAAGGGCAAGGCGTCTACCAAGCGAAACGAAAAGGACCAGTTTGAAATTGTCAGCGGCTTTTTTGAAGGGCACACCACTGGCACGCCGCTGTGCGCCATCATCCGCAACACCGATACCAAAAGCCAGGATTACGACCAGTTAAAAGCCCTTATGCGCCCCGGCCACGCCGACTATACCGGCCTTATGCGCTACGGCGGCGCCAACGACCACCGCGGAGGCGGGCATTTTTCCGGCCGGCTTACCGCGCCCCTTTGCTTTGCAGGGGCGGTTGCCATGCAAATATTGGCGCCCTGCGGGGTGCACGTGGGCGGGCATATTGGCTGCATTGGGGATGTATACGACGCCCCCCTGGACCCGGTTGCGGTAGATGGCAGCCAGCTGGACGCTTTGGTAAACGCCACCCCGCCGGTTATTGACCCTGGCGCCTATGAAAAGATGATGGCGCTGGTGGACAACTGCCGCATGCAGCAAGATTCCATTGGCGGCATGGTGGAATGCGCGGCCGTTGGGGTGCCTGCCGGGCTTGGCTCGCCGATGTTCGGGGGCCTGGAGAATGTGATTTCCTCCTTGATGTTTGCCGTGCCTGCGGTAAAAGGCATTGCATTTGGCGAAGGCTTTGGCGTTTGCAACTTAAAAGGCAGCCAGAACAACGACGCTTTCTTTATAGAAAACGGCAAAATACAAACCAAAACCAACCACCATGGCGGCATTTTGGGGGGCATTTCCAGCGGAATGCCCATCACGCTGCAGGTGGCGCTCAAACCCACGCCGTCCATTGCGCAAAAACAGCAGACGGTGAACGTGCAGACGAACCAAAACGCCGAGCTGGAAATTGTAGGCCGGCACGACGCATGCATTGTGCCGCGCGCGGTGCCGTGTGTGGAATCGGTTTTGGCATTGGCCATATTGGACCAGATGATAGGAGGGCAAAAGCTGTGAGCCTGGATTTAAACGATTTGCGAAACGAAATTAACCGCATAGACGACGAGCTGGTAAAGCTGTTTTTGGCGCGCATGCAGGTGTCCAAACAGGTGGCGGCGTACAAGCGCGAACACGATATGCCCATCTTCCAGCCCGAGCGCGAGGCGCAAATTCTGGCCAGCGTGGCCCAGCGCGCGCCAGAAGGCTACCAAAGCGCCATGCGCGACCTGTTTGGCGAGATTATGGATGTGAGCAAGGATTTGCAAAAAGAGCAAATCCCCTGCGACCCGGACTTTTTGGCCCAGATGCAGCATGCGCTGGAAACCCCGCCGCCTTCCAAAGAGCATATGGTGATTGCCTGCCAGGGCGAGCCGGGGGCGTATTCGCACGCGGCGGCCGAGCAGGTGTTTGGGGCCATTACCCCCCGCTTTTACGCCCAGTTTGACGATGTGTTTTTGGCTGTGCAAAACGGCCAGGCCGATTACGGGGTGCTGCCGGTGGAAAACTCGCTGGCGGGCAGCGTGGTAAATGTGTACGATTTGATGCGCAAGTACGATTTCCACATTGTGCGTACCACGCGCCTGCCCATACGCCACTGCCTGCTGGCCAGAAAAGGCGTGCGGTTAGAACAAATCCAAAAGGTGTATTCGCACACCCAGGGGCTGCACCAGTGCAGCGAATATTTGGCCGCCCACCGCGAACTTACCCCCTGCGAAGAGCGCAACACCGCTGTGGCGGCCAAGATGGTGAGCGAGTCAAACGAGCCGGTTGCCGCCATTGCCTCCGCCACCTGCGCTAGGCTGTATAACTTGGAGATTTTGGATGACCACATCCAAAACGATGAAAAGAATTTTACCCGCTTTATGGTCATTTCCCAGGGGTTTTACATAGCGCCGGACGCCAACAAAATTTCCATAAGCCTGCGTTTGCCCCACACGGTGGGGTCGCTGTACAAGCTGCTGCGCGCATTTGCGGCAAGGGGCTTGAACATGACCAAAATTGAATCGCGCCCCATTCCCGGGCTTGCGTTTGAGTTTTTATTTTATTTGGATTTTGAGGGCAATTTGTTTGACCCGGCCATATTGGATTTTATTGGGCACTTAAAACGCGAATATGCGGATTTTCAGCTTTTGGGCAATTATCCGGAGCATTAAATGGACAAACACGCAATATACTGTGGTATACTGCGTGTTTTGTTGGTTATGTGGGAATTTTTTTGCGAAAATATAAAAAATATTCCCATCTGGTTTCCAATAAATTACAATTTCCTTACATTTATATCAATGAGTATTTTGGGTGTGCAAAATATGGTATGATGTTGATAACTTTATGAAGATGTTGAGGGTGTACAATGGGGGAGCTAATTGAAGTAAAAAACCTAAGAAAAGTATACCGCGTAGGGGATGAAAAAATTGTTGCGCTGGCCGGGATCAATTTAACCGTGCACGCGGGGGAAGTTTGCTGCATTCTGGGTACGTCTGGTTCCGGTAAATCCACATTGCTCAACCTGCTGGCGGGGTTGGAAAAACCCAGCAAAGGCTCGGTCATCATCAACGGGGTGGACATCACCAAGCTGAAGGAAGACAAGCTGGCCATTTTCCGGCAAAAAAACGTGGGGTTTGTGTTCCAGTCGTATAACCTAATGCCGGCACTTACGGCTATAGAAAACGTAGGCATGCCGTTGATGTTCCGGGGGATGCCCAAACGCAAGCGGACAAAAATTGCCAAAAAAATGCTGGAAGCGGTAGGGCTGAAAACCCGCATGAAGCACAAGCCCACCCAGATGTCCGGCGGGCAGCAGCAAAGGGTAGGCATCGCCCGGGCATTTGCTGCCAAACCCAAAATTGTGTTTGCCGATGAACCCACCGGCAACCTGGATTCCAAAACCACCGAAGAAGTGCTGGAATTGATGGTGCGCCTTACCCGCCAAAACCATGGCACTTTGGTGCTAGTTACCCATGATAACTCGGTTGCACAGTATGCAGACCGCATTGTGCGCATAACCGATGGAAAAATAGAAAGCGACGAAATCAATCAAAATGTAAAGCAATTTGCATCCGAGCAATCACAAACAAAGGAGACAGCACAATGAAGAGGGTATCAAAAACGGTATTTGCAGTTTTGCTCATCGCCTGCATTGTTGCAAGCATTGCCATGGCGGCGTTTGCGGTAAACACAAGCGGAACAAAGGTTACGGGGTATAAAATCAACGCCAACCATACCGATAACCAGTACAACACCAGTTTGGAAATTTACAAAGGGCTTACGTTAACCTATGTTATTTCCTTGGCAAACTATGGCTACACACCCGCAGAAATTGAATCCATCAAAGCAAACGGCGTGTACGCCATACTGGAAGACTGCGATTTTTACTCCACGGTAAGCAATACGGCACAAACCGCGGTGGTTTCCAGTACAGAGGAAGAAATTCAAAAGGGCATTTTGCGCTTTGATGTGCGCTTCAACGATATCACCTATTCGGGCAGCGGCAACCAGCTGAAGTTTTCGCTTAATTACCGGGTGGATAGCCAGGTAGAGAACAGTGAAGAAAACAGCGAAACCAGCGGTGTAATTAGCAGTGAGATTAGCGGCGGCAACAATAGCAGCACAATCACTGAAAGTTCCACACCTAACACGCCGATTGTCGCCACGGCCAATGTTATTGAATCGGTACCGGTTTCCGAAAGCATTTCGCTGAGCATTCCCAGAACCCGCGAGTATGTCCCGCCGGTTGAAGAACCTGAATCCGAATCCAGCGGCACCAATGTTATCCAAGTGGATTCGTCTACACCGGTGCTGTTGATTTCCAATTATACATACGGCGGCAGCAATGTAACCGCCGGCCAAAACTTTAAGCTGCGCATGACATTCTTTAATGCCAGCAAGGATTTTGACATTGAAAACATCAAGATTACGCTTTCTTCTGCGGAAAACGCATTTACGCCGGTCAGCTCCAGCAATACGTTTTATATTTCCGGCATTGCGGCCAATTCTTCGGTAACCAAAGAGATTGAACTGCTGGCGGATGCCACTTTAACGCCGAAGTCGTATGGGATTGCGGTTTCGTATGATTATGAATCCGTGTACGACCAAAAGCGCAACAAAATCACCAGCGATGAAACCATAACCATCCCGGTTACCCAGCTGGACCGTTTTGAGCTGGGCGATTTGGACTATTCCCCCGACGGCTATGTGGGGATGGAATCGTACTTAAGCCTGCCGTATACCAACAAGGGCAAAGGCACGGTGTATAACTTATCGGCCCGGGTGGAAGGCGAAGGGTTTGAAATCCTGGATGCGATAGACGCTATGGAAAATTTGGAGGCAGGCAAAAGTGAAACGTTTGAAGTTTCCATTATGCCTACCCAGGCCGGCACAATCAACGGCGCGATTGTAATTGAATACGAGGACGCCAACGGCAACAAGCTGGAAAAACGCCAGGAGTTTACCATCAATGCGATGGAATCCTCCCCGGTTATCGACCCGATGCCAATGCCGGGCGATGAAATACTGGACCCCGACCCCAGCGCGCAAGAAGGCGGTTTGGGCATTTGGCTGTGGGTGATAATCGGCGCGGGCGTTTTGGTGGCCGCAGTGGTTGCAGTAATTGTGGTAAAAAAGGTAAAAGCCAGAAAATTTGAGGATGAGGACGATGAAGATATCTGATCTTTTTAGCACCTGTATACTGAACCTCCTTCGAAGAAAAGTGCGCACCATCCTCACCATTATCGGCGTTATCATCGGCACCTGTTCCATTGTGGTTATGATTTCTTTGGGCGTAGGCCTTAACGAAGCCCAGCAGGCGGCGCTTTCCCAAATGGGGGATTTGACGCTTATCAACATTTATAACTACAACAACGGCGGCGTGGTGGCCATTGGCGGCAACGGCAGCATTAGCACGGGCGGCGGTTCTTCGCAGGCGCCGGTATTGGACGACACCGCTATTGACGCCATACGCGCCATTGACGGCGTAAAAGCGGTTACCCCGGTTTTGGAAACCTACAATATGAACATCCAAAGCGGCAGGTATTTGTACCAGGGCAATGTGGTTGGCATTGATTTTTCCGCCCTGCCGGATTTTGGCTATGAGATTTTAGAAGGGCGCTATCCAATGGAAGGCGACCCGGAATACACCATGTTGTTTGGGGAATACACGGCCTACCAGTTTTACGACACCAAGAAAAAACGCAACAATTACGTGGATTACTGGCCAGGGATGGAAGGGGAAAAACCCGACCCGTTTGTAGATGTGATGTCTGACCGGTTTGAACTGACCTACCAGTTTTACGGGGAGGATATCCCCAGCAAGATACCCGAATACAAAATGTCGGTAGTGGGGGTATTAAAAGGCGATGCCCAGCGGGATTATAATACCATGTACGGGGCATTTGTGGACATTAACACCCTAAAACGCTTGGTTGCCGAACAGGCCAAACTGGCAGGTGAAAAGCAACAGCAGGACACCGGCTACCAGGATGTGCGCGTAAAGGTAAATTCCATTGACGATGTGGAACGGGTGGAACAGGCCATCAACGATATGGGCTTTGAAACCTACAGTATGGAGCAAATCCGCAAGCCCATGCAGGAACAAACCCAAATGATACAATTGATTTTAGGCGGCATCGGCGGCATTTCTCTGCTGGTTGCGGCGATTGGCATCACCAACACGATGGTTATGTCCATATACGAACGCACCCGTGAAATCGGCGTAATGAAGGTTTTGGGCTGCAAGCTGGGCAATATCCGCACCATGTTTTTGGGCGAGGCCGGGTTTATCGGCTTTTTCGGCGGTGCGATAGGCATTGGCATAAGCTATGGCATTTCGGCGCTGCTCAACAGCTTTTTATCCGGCTTCTTAGGCGGCACCATAGGTGTCGGCGGCGAAACGGCCAACATATCGGTGATACCGTTTTGGCTGGTGCTGCTGGGCATGGCAGTGGCAACCGGGGTAGGGCTAATCTCCGGTTTTTACCCGGCGAACCGGGCGGTGAAAATTTCCGCATTGGAAGCCATCAAGCACGAATAAACACAATGCAAAAAGCGATGCTACTGGCATCGCTTTTTTGTTGCCCGGCCCCCTTACTTGCTAGAAAAAGCAAGAGTATGCTATAATAGCTTCACAATGCGGCAAAAATGCCGCCGGTTTGGGCGCAGCAGCCTTATGCTGGGGGAGAGCTGCATGGCATAAGGCTATTTTGGGCAAATACCCCGGGCACAGCGCCATTGGCGCTGCTTTTTAAGGGATGGCGGGCGGCTTTGCGTATGCCGGGTGTGCTGTTGCACACAGGGGCTGCATATGGGACAAAGGCAAAAGGCATGTGCGGGCGCAGCTGGCAGGCGCAAAAGCGCCCCTTGGGGGCGGGCCTTGACCAGTTTGGCAAAAGAAAAATAAGGCTTAAAATATCCACCCAAACGGGCAATGGCCGCAAACAACCGTTTAAAAGACACACTGGAGAAAGAAAATGTTACTGGAAATAGAAAACCTTAGCAAAAGCTACGGCGGGCAGGAGATTTTTCAAAATGCCTGCTTAACCGTGCAGGAAAACAGCCGCATCGGGCTTATTGGCATCAACGGCACAGGGAAATCCACCCTTTTGCATTTGCTGGTGGGGGAGGATTTGCCCGATACCGGGCGCATCATCCGCCGGGACAATTTGCAGATAGGCTATTTAAAGCAGGACTGCGGGCTGGATTCGGATTTGAGCATTTACGAAGAGCTGAAAAGCGTGTTTTCTCAGCAGCTTGCTTTGCAAAGCAGGCTAAACGCCCTTTCGCACAAAATGGCAAAGCTGGCGCCCGAAAGCGGCGAATACGCCGCCTTAAGCGAAGAATACGCCCAGGCGCAAACCTATTTCGAAAGCATCGGCGGTTATGAGATGGATGTGAAAATCCAGACCATATTAAACGGCATGGGCTTTGGGCTAAGGGACAAAAACACCCGCGTAAGCGTGCTTTCCGGGGGCGAAAAAACCAGGCTTTCCATTGCAAGGCTTTTGCTTTTGGAGCCGGATTTGCTCATCTTGGACGAGCCGACCAACCATCTGGATTTTAAAACCCTGACCTGGCTGGAGGACTACCTTTCCACCTACAAAAACGCCTTTATCATCGTCTCGCACGACCGGTACTTTTTAAACCGGCTGGCTACATCCATCTGGGAGATTGACCGCGGCGAAATTTACACCTACAAGGGCAATTACAGCGCCTACACCCTGCAAAAAGAACAGCGGCGCGAGCGCGAGCAGAAGGAATACGAGCAAAAAGCGCAGCTTGCACAGCGCCTGCAGGAATATGTGGACAAAAACATTGTGCGCGCCACCACCGCCCAGATGGCCAAAAGCCGCCAAAAACAGCTGGAGCGTTTGGGGGAAATCAAGCGCCCGCCCAAAGAGATGCGCGCTTGCCGGCTGCATTTTGACTGCACCGGCCGCCCGTACAAGGATTTACTGGATGTGCAGGACGTTTCCCTGTGGGTGGATACCCCCCAAGGCCAAAAAGAATTGGCAAGCCACCTGGATTTAGAGGTCAAGCGCGGGCAGAAAATCGCCATCATCGGGGAAAACGGCATTGGCAAAACCACCTTTTTAAAGGCTATCCAGCAGCTCATCCCCTACAGGGGGCGCATCCACTGGGGCGAAAACGCCAAGTGGGGCTATTTTGAACAGCAAACCCGCAGCTTAAACCGCGCAAACACCGTGCTCGACGAGCTGTGGAACCAAAACAGGTCTTTGCCTGAACAGGAGATACGAAGGCTTTTGGGCAATGTGCTGTTCACCGGCGAGGATGTGTACAAGCGCGTGGGCGATTTAAGCGGCGGCGAGCGCGCCAGGCTGGTGTTTGCGCTTTTGATGCGCCAAAAATACAACGTGCTTATCTTAGACGAGCCGACCAACCATCTGGACATCCCCTCCAAAGAGGCGCTGGATAAGGCGCTTATGGAGTTTGAGGGCACCGTTATCATGGTGTCGCACGACCGCTATCTGTTAAGCCGCATCCCCACCCATATTGTGCAGATGAGCGACAAGGGCTTTGCCGTGTTTGAGGGCGCGTATGAAGCCTTTGCCCAGCACGAGCGCGAGCAGCAGCTAAAAGAGCGCGAAACCGCCCAGGCGAGGGCGGCAGCCCCAAAAGAAGAAAAGGCCAATGTAAGCTGGCGCAGCCGCGCCCAGCGCAGCGAAGAGGTGCGCCAGAAAAAGCGCTTGCAGGAGCTGGAGGACTTGATAGCAAAGCAGGAAGAAGACATCACCCATTTGCAAGAGCAGATGGCCGACCCGGCGGTGGCGGCCGACTACCAGCAGATGCAAAAAATTTGCCAGGAGCTGGAAGAGGCCAAAAACGCACTGCAAAACGATTACGACGAATGGGAAGCCCTGACGCTTTTATTAGAGGGCCAATAGCAAAGAAAAAAGCAGAGGAATATTTCCTCTGCTTTTTGTTTGGATAAGCATAGAAACGGGGGCCAAAAGCTGCCCGGGTAAAGAGCAACTACAAGCGCGGTTTTACGCGCTGTTCGCGCTGTTTAAAGGGCGGTTTGCCAGCCGCCTGGTGGAAAGACACACGAAACACGGCCCGCGGGGAAGGGGCATACAGGTTCCCCCCGCTTGCGCCCAAAGGGGCGGAGACATTTGCATGCTTGGCGGCATATGCGATGCCTGTAGCAAACCCGGCATATATGTTGGTTTTGCAAACCGCCTGCACAGCGAATGCCCACACCAGCCCGGCCATTTGGCAAAATTGGTGCTGCACCCCTTTGCCGCATGGCATGTAAGGGGCAGGGCGAACGCGTGCCCCTTTGCGTTCCCAGGGCGGCAAAAAAACGCTTTTAGCAGGGCAAAGTCCATTGCGCAGTTGGCAAGCACAAGGGTGCGCCTAAGGCAAAATGCGCCCGGATTTTTTAGCAGTCAGGCGATAAGGCCCCAAAATCCCGCGCTGCTTGAAAACGAGGGAAACGGCCTGGGGCTTTACACAGGCTGGCACACCTTTGGGCAACCCGCCCCGGCTTTGCAGCCTTTGGCGCAAACGCATAGGCGCCGCAAAAAAAGTAGTACCGCTATTCCACCGTGACGGATTTGGCCAGATTGCGGGGTTTATCCACGTCGCACCCGCGCAACACCGCCGTGTAGTAGGCAAACAGCTGCAAGGGCACAATCGTCATGAGCGGCATAAGCAAATCGGGCAAATCGGGCAGGTAAAACACCTGGTCAGCAATGTCCTCGGGCACGTGCATACCCTGTTTGCACAGCATAAACACATGCGCGCCGCGGCTTTTTACCTCCTTGATGTTGCTCACCATCTTTTCAAACACCGCCTGCTGGGTGGCAATGGCCACTACCGGCACACCATCGGTGACAAGGGAGATGGTGCCGTGTTTGAGTTCCCCGGCCGCATACGCTTCCGAATGGATGTAGGAAATCTCTTTTAGTTTTAACGAGCCTTCCATGGAAAGCGCCCAGTCCACCCCGCGGCCGATGAAAAACAGGCTTTTGGCGTTTTGGTACAGCGCCGCGACATATTTTAGCTCCCATTCGCGCGCAAGCAGGGACTTTACATGGTCGGGCACCAAAAAAATCTGCTTGCAAAGGGCTTTGGCGTCGTTGGTTTCCATCTGGCCTTTGGCAAGGGCCAGCGCAATGGCGAACAAATACAAAATGGAAAGCTGCACATAATACGCTTTGGTGCTGGCAACGGCAATTTCCGGGCCGGCCCAGGTGTAGATGACATGGTCGGCTTCGCGCGCGATGGAGGAGGACACCACGTTTACCACCGCTGCGGTGCAGGCCCCCAGCTTTTTGGCCAGGCGCAAGGCGGCCAGGCTGTCGGCCGTTTCGCCCGACTGGGAGATAATCATCACCAGCGTGTTTTTTTCCAAAATGGGGTTGCGGTAGCGAAACTCGCTTGCCACCTCCACATCCACCGGCACGCGCGCCAGGCTTTCAATCACCGAGCGCCCCACCATGCCCGCGTACATCGCCGTGCCGCATGCCACAATTTGAATGCGCGAAAAGCTTTTGAGCTTTTCTACCGTCAGCCCTTCGGCGTCAAAGCTGGGCAGGCCGGTGGTTAAGCGGGGGGAAACGGTGGTTAAAAACGCGCGGGGCTGCTCGTGGATTTCCTTGAGCATAAAGTGTTCAAAGCCGTCTTTTTCGGCGGCGTCCATATCCCATTCGGCGTGCAGGATTTCCTTTTCCACCGGGTTGCCGGCAATGTCGTATACGGTGATGTTTTCGGCGGTGACATGCACAATCTCGTTGTCATCGGGCAAAATGTAATCGCGGGTGTATTTTAAAATGGCGGGAATATCCGATGCGATAAAGTTTTCATGCTCGCCCAAGGCGGCGATTAAAGGGCTATCTTTGCGCACGGCAAAAATTTCGCCGGGGTGGTCGTCAAACAAAATGCCCAGCGAATACGACCCGCGCAAAGCGATGAGCGAATCGCGGATGGCGTCAAGCGGGTCGCCCTTGTAGTTGTGGTCAATCAGCGCCGAAACGGTTTCGGTGTCGGTTTCGGATACAAACCGGTACCCGCAGGCCGAAAGCGTTTCTTTTAAATACATGTAATTTTCTATAATGCCGTTGTGCACCACCGTAACCCGCCCGCTGTGATGGGGGTGGGCGTTGGTATCCGACGGCTCGCCGTGGGTGGCCCAGCGGGTGTGGCCAATGCCGCAGCGGGAATCGGGTACCCCCTGCTGGCGCAGTTTGTCTTCCAAAATGCTAAGGCGCCCTTTGGCCTTAATGGTTTGTACTTTGCCGTTTACAAACAGGCTAATGCCCGCCGAATCGTACCCGCGGTATTCCAGTTTGCTTAAACCGTCCAATAAAATTTCACTGGCGTTTTGAAAGCCGGTATATCCAACAATTCCACACATAAAACGTGCACCTTTCTATTGTAAAATTCGATTATTACATCATATCGGGTTCTTGTTTTATTATGCCATTTTCCGCTCTGTCCGTCAACGCAAACGGAAAAATGAAACCGCATATGCCGGCACTTGCATTGAAACGCCGCCTACAGGCGCTGGCTAATGGAACGCAACGCGCGGCGCAAAGGGTGGTAAACCGCCAGGGTGATAGCAAAATTGCCCGCGCAGTGTACAAGGTCGGTGGGCAGGCCGGCCACCCACCAGCCAAAAGCCGCAACAGGGCCTACTGTCACCAGGTAAACCGGCGCGCACAGGGCCCCGAAAGCCAGGCCGTACGCCCCGCTGACAACCGCCCAGCCAAGGGCGGAATCCATCTGGCGCAGCCAACGGACAATTGCGTACAGCAAAAACCAGATATACAGGTACATCCAGCTCCACAAGCCAAAACCGTATAGAATAAATTGCAACACAATAAACACGCCGATCGCCCAGGGGGTAATGGCGGGAAGTTCCAGGGTATACAGCAAAATCAAAGGGGTGACAGGCTCCCCCGGCAGCACCGCCAGGGTTTCTTTCAGCACCATTAGCAGCGCGCCCATCAAACCGGCCAGCACCACCTGGCGGATGCTCAAACGGCGCATCAATATCCCTCGGTCAGGGTTATTTCAAAAGCGTCGCCGTCGGCAATGGGGGTGTTGTCCACTCCGGTGGAAAGCGATTGCCCGCCTTTGGTAAAGCACCACCATTGTTCGGCGCCGGCATCGGCGGTAACGCCGTTTACCGTGGTGACAAACAGCCCGTATTCGCCTTCTTCCCCTTCAATCATGTCAACCTGTTCCAGCGCGCCGCGCAGGTATTCTTCGTCGGTGACAATGATGGTTTGGGAACTGCTTTTGTCAAGCAGGACGACATCCACGGTGATGGTTTTCTCGCCGGCAGTGCCTTGCGGGCGGAATATGAAGTAGATGCCCAGCAGCAGCGCTGCTACTACAACTAAGACGATGGCGCCAAGCAGGATTTTGTTGCGGCTTAGCTGGTTGGTTTTTTGGTTTTGCATAAAAATTGCTCCTTTCCCCGGCAAAGGCCGGGACTGTGTTTTTTAAAAGCAAACGCGCCCTTGTGCGTATGGCAAAAGGGCGCGGCAAAACCGTTTGAAAAAGCTTTTGGAAAAACCGCTGCTATGCGTACCCTTCTCCATCGCTCGTGGAGACCTACTTTAGGCCGCCCGGTAATCTGACTGTAACAGTAGCGGGACTGTGAGGGGATTCCACCCTGCTTCCCCGGTGGGAGCACCCGGACATGCCGGACGCCGCCCTTGCGGCCTAAAAACAAAAGAGCGCCATTGCGTATGCTTGTGGGCATACGGATGCTTTTATACTGCCGATTATACCACAATATGCCGCTTGGCACAACACAACGCGCCCCGTATGGCGCTTGATAGGCCGGAGCGGCGGCAAAGGAAAAAGACCCCCGGACAATATCCGAGGGCCTTTTGTTGTGAGAAATTTATTTGTATTGGGAATTTTTTGAGCTAATAATGCCGCGCTGGGCATCCAGCACCACCATGGTGCCGCTTTTTAAAATTTTGGTGGCGTTGGTAGCGCCTACAATCACCGGGATATCCAGCGTTAAGCCGACTACCGCCGCATGGGAGTTTAACCCTTCCATCTCGGTTACAATGCCGCTTGCGCGTTTGATAACCGACAAAATGCGGTTGGAAGTCTGCGGGATGACCAGGATGCTGCCGTCTACAAAATTGCGCAGGGCTTCGTCCTCGTTCTGGCACACGCAAACCTCGGCGCAAACCGACTGCTGGGTGACGCCCGAACCGGACACCAGAATATCGCCCACCACATGCACTTTTAACAAATTGGTGGAACCGGATACCCCCAGCGGCACGCCAGCGGTCATGACAATCAAATCGCAGTGGTTGACAAGCCCGTGTTGGTACGCAGTGGATACCGCATGTTCAAACAATTCATCGGTGCTGTACATTTCTTCAATCATAATCGGGGTAACGCCCCAGGACATATTCAATTGCCGGCAGACACGTTCATCGGGCGTGCAGGCAATAATCGGCATCGGCGGGCGGAAACGCGAAATATTGCGCGCGGTTTTGCCCTTTTGGGTAACGGTGATGATGGCTTTGGCGTTTAAATCCAAAGCGGTGGTGCAGGTGGCGTGCGAAATGGCGGTGGTCACGTTGGAAGGGTCATCAAAACCCATGTTGCGAAAACGCCTTCCGTAATCGATGTCGTGTTCGGTGCGCTCGGCAATGCGCGACATGGTTTTTACCGCCTGCGCCGGGTACATCCCCGCCGCGGTTTCGCCCGAAAGCATAATGGCGCTGGTGCCGTCGTAAATGGCGTTGGCAACGTCGTTGGCTTCGGCGCGGGTGGGGCGCGGGTTTTTAATCATGGATTCGAGCATCTGGGTGGCGGTAATCACCTGTTTGGAACTGCGGTAGCATTTTTTAATCAAAATCTTTTGGATAACAGGGATTTCTTCCAAATCCAGCTCCACACCCATATCGCCGCGGGCAATCATAATCCCGTCGGACACGCGGATGATTTCATCGATATTGTCCACGCCTTCTTTGTTTTCAATCTTGGCGATGATGTTGATCCAATTGCAATGGTTTTCCTCCAGGATGTGGCGGATGTCCATAACATCCTGGGCCGAACGCACAAACGATGCGGCGATAAAATCAAACCCGTTTTGGATGCCAAACAGGATGTCGTCGTGGTCCGCCGGGGAAATATACGGCATGGAAAGGCGCACCCCGGGCACGTTGATGCCCTTGTTGTTGGAAACCGGGCCGCCGTTTACCACGGTGCAGACAATGTTGGTATCGTCGCAGGAATCCACATGCAGTTCGATCAACCCGTCGTCAATAAGCAGCTTGGTGCCCGCGCAAACATCATGCGGCAGGTTTTTATAGGTAATGGAACAGATTTTTTCGGTGCCTTCCACTTCGTCGGTGGTCAGGGTAAAGGTATCGCCTTTGTGCAGCTGGATTTTGCCGTCTTTAAACTTTTTCAGGCGGATTTCCGGGCCTTTGGTATCCAGCATGGTGGCAATAGGCAGGTGCAGTTCTTCGCGCAAGGAGCAGATAAGGTCCATGCGCGCTTTATGGGAGGCATGGTCGCCGTGCGAAAAGTTAAAGCGTGCAACGTTCATGCCGCTGAGCATCATTTCGCGCAGCACTTCACGGTCGTCGGTAGAAGGGCCGAGTGTACAGATGATTTTGGTTTTTTGCATACAGCAACGCTTCCTTTATTTATTTTCAAATTTTGGGATTTTCATCCAAAAGGTTTTCAAGTTTTACCCCATGTTACTATATCATAAAAACGCGCAAAAAGCAAAGGAGCTTACAAAAATTTTACAGCGCAAATTTTTTGCATGATGACGAAGGAAAACTTGCAAAATGCCTTGATTTTTGCAGGGCAAAACGGTAGAATAGGCAAAAGAGGTGATTTTGTATGGCAACGCAGGACTTGCTGCAATTGATGGAAAGCAAAATGAGCGGTTTTTCCAAAGGGCAAAAGCTCATTGCGGACTATATTATGCACAATTACGACAAGGCCGCTTTCATGACGGCTTCCAAGCTGGGCCATATCGCCGGGGTGAGCGAATCCACCGTGGTGCGTTTTGCCACCGAGCTGGGGTTTGACGGCTACCCGGGTTTGCAAAAAGCCTTGGGGGAGCTTATCCGCAACCGGCTTACCGCTGTGCAGCGCATCAACGTAACCAGTGACCAAATCGGCACAACCGATGTGTTGGACCGCGTTTTAACCATGGATATTGACAAAATCCGCAAAACGCTGGAAGAAACCTCCCGGGAGGACTTTAAGGCTGCCGTGCATGCCTTTTTAAACGCAAAGAACATCTACATCGTGGGCTTGCGCAGCGCCTCCATGCTCGCTTCTTTTATCGGCTTTTACTTTAATTATATCTTTGACAACGTACATGTCATCAATGTGTCGGGCGCAAGCGAAATGTTTGAGCAAATCTTCCGCATGGATGAAAACGATTTGCTGTTTGCCATTTCGTTCCCGCGCTATTCCCAGCGCACCATAAAGGCGATTAAATACGCCAAAACCAAAAACGCCAAGGTGATTGCGCTGACCGACTCCAAGCTTTCGCCCCTTTCGCCGGATGCGGATATCACCCTCATCGCCAGAAGCGATATGGCGTCGTTTGTGGATTCTTTGGTGGCGCCTTTAAGCCTGGTAAACGCTTTGCTGGTGGCTGTGGGTATGGAAAAGAAAGCGGAAATTTCCGAAGTGTTTACCAATTTAGAGCACATTTGGGAAGAATACGACGTATACCAAAAAGCGGAAGGAAAAACGCAAAATGCCGAATCGATTTGACGCCATTGTGGTGGGCGCAGGTGCAGCCGGGCTTATGGCGGCCACGCAGGCGGCCAAGCGCGGGGTAAAGGTAGCGCTTTTGGACAAAAACGCCCGGTGTGCGCGCAAGGTGATGATTACCGGCAAGGGCCGGTGCAATGTCACCAACAACTGCACCCCAACCGAATTTATCGAACATATCCCCACCAACCCGCGCTTTTTGTACAGCGCCATACACGCCTTTACCCCGCAGGATACCATGGCGTTTTTGGAAGGGCATGGCGTCCCTTTAAAAACCGAGCGGGGCGCGCGGGTGTTCCCGCAGTCGGACAAGGCGGTGGACATTGTAGACGCCCTGGTTTTGGCCGCTAAAAAAAGCGGCGTTTGTTTTGCTTTGGGGCATGAGGTTTCCTCATTGCGGATAGAAGAAGGGCGCGTTTTGGGCGTTGTTTGCCAAAACGGCGGGGAGTTTTTGGCCCCCCAGGTGCTGGTGTGCACCGGCGGGCTTTCTTACCCGCTTACCGGCTCTACCGGCGACGGCTACCGCTTTGCCAAAGAGGCCGGGCATACCATTGTGCCCTGCGAGCCTTCGCTGGTGGGCATAGACGTGCTAGAAAGCATGGACTGTGCGCAGATGGAAGGGCTTGCTTTAAAAAATGTGGTGCTAAAAGCCTTTAACCGCGACAGCAAAAAGGTTTTGTTTGAGGACATGGGCGAGATGGTGTTCACTTCTCGCGGGGTATCCGGGCCGCTGGTGCTGTCGCTTTCGTCGCATTTGAAAAAAACAAGCCTGCTGTCAACCGCTATGGAAATCGACTTAAAGCCCGCGCTGGACGATGCCACGCTGGACGCCAGAATCCAGCGGGATTTTGGGGAATTTATCAACCGCGATTTTGCAAACGCCTTAAGCAAGCTTTTGCCAAAAAGTTTGATTCCGGTGATGGTGAGCCGGCTGAAAATGAACCCGAAAGCCAAAGTCAACCAAATCACCCGCGAACAGCGCCTGGCGCTGGTAGGGCAAATCAAGCATTTTGCCCTTTCGCCCAAGGCTTTTGGGCCAATAGAAGGGGCGATTGTCACCGCGGGGGGCGTAAATGTAAAGGAAATCGACCCTAAAACCATGCAGTCCAAGCTGGTAAAGGGGCTGTATTTTGCCGGCGAAGTGCTGGATGTAGACGGCTACACCGGCGGGTTTAATTTGCAAATTGCGTTTTCCACCGGCTTTTTGGCCGGCACCCATTTTACCAAGCGGGAGGAAATGAAATGATCAACATTGCCATAGACGGCCCTTCTGGTGCGGGCAAAAGCACCATTGCAAAGCACCTGGCCAAAACCTTGGGCTTTTTGTATGTGGATACGGGGGCTTTGTACCGCGCCATCGGCCTGTATGTGCTGCGCCAGGGGGAGGACACCCGCGACGAGGACACGGTGGAAAAACTGCTGGAAAACATCCAGCTGCGTTTGGCGTATGTGGAGGGAACCCAGCGTGTGCTGTTAAACGGCGAGGACGTGTCGCAGGCGATTCGCACCCAGGAGGTGGCGATGGCGGCTTCCAACGTATCGGCCATGCCGTGCGTGCGGGAATTTTTGTTTTCCTTGCAGCAGAACATGGCGAGGGATAACAACGTGGTGATGGACGGGCGGGACATCGGCACGGTGGTGCTGCCAAACGCGCAGATAAAAATCTTTTTAACCGCCACCGCCGAAGACCGCGCGCGCCGGCGCTGCCTGGAGCTGAAAGAAAAAGGCCAGCAAGCCGAGTATGAAACCGTTTTGGAAGAAGTAAAACAGCGCGATTACAACGACAGCCACCGCGCCATTGCGCCCTTAAAACAGGCGCCGGACGCCATTTTGGTGGACACCACCGGCAACGAGCTGGAAACTTCGATAGAAATCCTTACAAATTTGGTAAAGGAGAAACTGAAATGAAGGTATACACCGTCGGGCGCGCCATTGTAAAGCCCATTGCCAGGGTGTTGTTTCGGGTGCGCTACATGGGGCACAAGCAGGTGGACTGCCAAAACCCCTATATTTTGTGCAGCAACCACATCTCGGACTTGGACCCGGTGTTTATCATATTGGCAGCCCCCTATAAAGCCAAAATCTGTTTTATGGCCAAGGCCGAGCTGTTTAAAATAAAAATACTGGGCTGGTTTATAAAAAAAGTGGGGGCGTTCCCGGTAAACCGCGGCAAGGGCGATACAGGTGCCATTGACCACGCGGAGGAAATTATTAGGCATGGCGGGCGCCTGGGCATTTTTATAGAGGGCACGCGCTCTAGGACAGGGGAGTTTTTACCCCCCAAATCGGGCGCTGCGCTCATCGCTTCCAAAACCCATGCGGACATTTTGCCCGTTTGCCTATCCGCCCCTAAGGGCAAAGTAAGGCTTTTTCACAAGGTGGCGGTGCATTTTGGGGAGAAAATCCCTTATGAGCGCCTGGGGCTGAGCGATAACCCCACACCCACCCAGCTAAAAAGCGCCAGCCGCTTGATTATGGATGAAATCATCAAGCTGAAGGTGCCGATGGAGGACAAATAAATGGTGATTGTTGCCAAAACCGCCGGGTTTTGCTTTGGGGTATCCCGCGCGGTGGAGCTTGTGTATGAGCAGGTAAAGCAAAACGCCAGGGTGTGCACCCTGGGGCCGATTATCCACAACCGCGCCATTACCGAGGATTTGGAGAAAAAAGGCGTAAGGGTAATCGAAAGCCCCGAGCAGGCGCAAAAAGGCGAGCTGGTGGTGATTCGCTCACACGGGGTTTCCCAAAGCGTTTACGATGCGCTTGAAAGGCTTCACATCCCGTATAAAGACGCCACCTGCCCGTTTGTAGCCAAAATCCACAAGATTGTAAAAGAGCGCTCGCAGATGGGCGATTTGGTGCTAATTGCCGGAGACGAAGCCCACCCCGAGGTGCAGGGCATTATGGGCCACTGTGAAGGGGCGTGCAAAGCGTTTTTAACCCCGCAGGAGCTGGAAGAATGGCTGGATGAACATCCGGATTTGTTAAAAAAACCGGTTAGCTTGGTTGCACAAACCACATTTGGGCTTGCACAATGGCAAAAATGCACGGATTTCGTGAAAAAGGTATATACAAATCCCGCGATTTTTGATACAATATGTTGTGCGACCGATAAACGGCAGAGAGAAGCGCAAGCGCTTGCGAAACAGACGGATATGATGATTGTAGTGGGAGGATACCACAGCTCCAATACGGTCAAGCTGCGCGAGGTATGTGAACAATTCGGCCCTTGCGTGCACATTGAAGAAGCCCATGAACTTTTGGGGATGGACTTCACCGGATGTCATAAAATCGGTGTAACTGCTGGCGCATCAACGCCGGCTTGCATAATTAAGGAGGTACAAACAACCATGAGTGAAATCTTGAACAATCTCGATGACAAAGATTTTTGCTTTGAGGAGGCACTGGAGCAATCCTTAAAAAGTGTGTACAACGGAGATAAAGTTACCGGTGTGGTAACCGCCATTGCCCCCAACGAAGTACAAGTTGAGATTGGCACCAAACATGCAGGCTATATCCCGCTTGCTGAACTGACAGACGACCCCGCAGCCAAACCGGAAGACATTGTAAAGGTGGGCGATCAGCTGGATTTGGTCGTTGTTCGCGTCAACGACGTGGAAGGTACTGTGATGCTGTCTAAAAAACGTTTCGATGCCATCGGCGGCTTTGAGAAGGTTATGAATGCAGCAGAAACACAAGAAGTATTGGAAGGCGTTGTTGTCGATGTCATTCGCGGCGGCATTTTGGTAGTCTCCAATGGTGTTCGTGTGTTCGTACCTGCTTCCCAAACAGGCGTTCCGAAAGACCAGCCCCTGGAAAGCCTTTTGAAGAAAACCGTGCAGTTTAAAGTGCTGGAAGCCAACCGCCAGAGAAGACGCGCGGTGGGTTCTATCCGCGTTGTGCAAAGAGAGCAGAGAAAAGCCGCCCAGGAAAAATTCTGGGAAGACGTTGCCATTGGCAAAGTGTACAAAGGCGCTGTAAAATCCATTACCTCCTACGGCGTATTCGTCGATTTGGGCGGGGTGGACGGTATGGTCCATATTTCCGAGCTTTCCTGGAAGAGAATCAAACATCCTTCTGACGTTGTAAAAGTTGGCGACGTGCTGGAAGTGTATGTAAAAGATTTGGATACCGAAAGCAAAAAGATTTCGTTGGGCTACAAAAAGACCGAGGACGACCCGTGGGTGATTTTGAAAAACACCTACAAAGCCGGCGATGTGGTGAAAGCCAAAATTGTATCGGTTACCACCTTTGGCGCATTTGCCCAGGTAATCCCGGGCGTGGACGGCCTTATCCATATTTCCCAAATTGCCAACCAGAGAATTGACAAAGTTTCCGACGTGCTCAAGGTCGGCCAAGAGGTTGATGTAAAAATCACCGATATCGACTTTGAAAAGAAACGCGTTTCCCTTTCCATGCGCGCATTGTTACAGGAAGAGGAACCTGCACAGGAAGCTCCGGCTCAAGAGCAGGAAGCACCTGCCCAAGAGACAGAAGAATAAACCAATACCAAACAGCGGGAACATGTTTCCCGCTGTTTTTTTGCGTTTGTTTGGCGCTTGTTGCAAAGCGGCGGGGCTAGCGGCTTGCCCTTAGCGGGTTTGGCGCCCAACGGCGTTGCCCGCTTTGCACGAAAACGGTGCGGTTTGGCGTGCTGTCAGCCGGGGTTGCAGTTGCGGGCGCCGCCCCTTGGGCCCAAAAGCCTTTGTATGAAACCACCGGCCGCTGTTTTCGCTTTTGGGCGCAAAACCTGCGCGCTGGCAGGGGCTTTGCCGGTGCCGGCTGCGGCCAAACACGCCTTGCTGGGCTGGTTGCACCTGCATCAATGCCAAGGGTAGCGCCCGCAGGGGAACGCTGCGCACAATGCCCTGCAAAGGCGCACAACAGGCTGCCCTTGTATGTGCTGCGCCTGCACACAATAAAAAATGGCAAGCCTAGCTTCTTTGCCGTATTGTTTGGCAAAAGCGGGCAATTGGTTGAAAGGTTTATCCATTGGCCAAAAGGCGGGGGCCTTTTGGCAGAAATTCTTTACTTTTTAAACAAATTGGGGTATGCTGGTAGCAGGCGTTGGGCTATCCAAACGCCCCTTTGATATGGATATGTTTTTACAATAGATTTTTTGCAGCCATACCCTGCAAAGAGGAGAAAGGAAGGAACCTTTATGCGCATTGCTGTGGCAAAATTTGTACACGAAACCAGCTCGTTTTCCAATGTGCCCACCACCAAAGAGAGCTTTCAGCTTCGCACCTGGCACTTTGGCGAGGATTTAAGACGCATTTACAAAGGCGTAAACGAATACGTTGCCGGCATGTTTGATGTGGCCGAGCAGCAAAATGTAGAGGCGGTGCCGATTTTTGGCGCCAACACCTGCCCTTCGGGGCCGATTACCCATGAATGCTACCAGGAGGCCAAGAAAAACATTGTAGAAGGCATCCGCGAGCAGGGCCCGTTTGACGGGATTTGCCTGTCGCTGCACGGGTCGGGCCTTTCGGTGGACACGGTGGACGTGGAAGGGGATATTTTACAGGCCGTACGCGAAGTAGTAGGCTATAAAATCCCGATTTTTGTTTCGCTGGATTTGCACGCCAATATTTCCCCGGCGATGATACAATGCGCCACCGGCATGGTCACCTTAAAATGCTACCCGCATACCGATATGTACGAGGTGGGAGCCAAAACCATGCGCCTGCTTATTCAAACCCTGCGCCATGAAATCCAGCCGGTGATGGTGGTAAAACGCCTGCCGATGATGATGTCGTTTGCCAATTCCTCTACCCAGGAATACCCGGCCAAAAACATCAAGGAGCTGTGCGAGCAGATGGAAACCCGCCCGCAGGTGCTTGAATGCGCGTTTTCCCACGGCTTCCCCTATGCGGATTCGCCCTTTGTGGCCACCTATTCCATTGTGCTGGTGGACAAAGACGAGGCTTTGGCCCAAAATATCGCGCAGGAATTGAGCGAATATGTGTGGAGCGTAAAAGATACATTTTTTAAAGAACTGCCCCAGCCCGAAGAGGGCATTGCACAGGCCATGCAGATAGAAGGCGGGCCGGTGTGCATCAACGAAACGTCCGATAACCCCGGCGGCGGCACCCCGGGCGATGGCACCTATCTGCTCAAAGCCCTGTTAGACGCCAACGTGCCCAAAAGCGTGTTCGGCTTTATGTGCGACCCGCAGGTGGTGCAACAGGCGGTACAGGCCGGTGTGGGCGCTGTTATCGATGTGGATTTGGGCGGCAAAAAAGACCATTTCCACGGCGACACGCTGCATATAAAAGACGTGTATGTGAAGGCCATTACCGACGGGCGCTTTACCATTGTTTCCACCATGATGCACGGGCAGCATGTCAACCTGGGCACCTGTGTGCGTTTAACCAAAGGCAATGTGGACATTATTGTATCCACCTTTGCCCAGCAGACGTTTGACAACCAGGTGTTTTTGCTCCACGGGGTGGATATTGCCACCTACAAGCTGGTGTGCTTAAAATCCTCCCAGCACTTTAAGGCGTATTTTTCCCAGCATGCCAAAGCCATCATCCCGGTGGACCCGCCGGGATTGAGCACCGGGCGGCTGGAACGCTTTACCTACCACAAGCTTGCGCGCCCGCTGTACCCGTTTGACAAAGACGTTGCGCTGTAAAACAAACCCACAGCCTGCAAGGCAAATGCGCTCTTGCAGGCTTTTTGATAGGCAAATGCGTTTGCGGTTTGGCCTTTTGCCTGGGGCAGGCTTTGTTTTCCCATTAAAAGGCGAAAAAAGGCGCCGGTTTACATTTTGGCGTTGGAGGGTTTGAAAAGCGGCTGGGCAGGCAAATGAAAAAAGGCTAAAAACCCCTTCAAAGCGGCAAAAACCGTAGGCAAGGCCACAAACAACAGGCCGCTATGCATTGCCTTAAAAGGCCGCCACGTTGGCTGCAACCCGCGCAAAATGGGCAAAAAGCCCGATACACCGGTTCCCTGCGCCCATGTGCGCCCATGCGGTGCCGGCATATGTGCGAATACTTTTGGCAAAGCGCATACAACAAAATAACGCCCAGCCATTTTGGCTGGGCGTTTGGTTTTTGTAGGTTTTGCGTTATTTGTTTACCACTCGATGTTTTTTACCTCATAAGGCACATACTGGCCGTCTTGTATCACAAGGGGGTAGAGCTTGCGGTGGCATTCGCCGTCTATCATGTCAAAATCTGCGGTCAGGCCCTCAAAGCCTTTGTAATTGCGCACGGCTTCTTTAAGCTTTTCGCGGTCGGGCCCCACCTGGCGGATGCATTCGGCCAACAGGCTGACCAAATCGTAAGCAACGGCGTTGTTTTCTTCCAGCACTTCGCCGGTGGTTTCTTCCATGCGTTGGGCCAGCGCCTGGTACACGCTGTTATCCGAGGTAGGGTCGATGGTTGAAAGCATGTACATCCCTTCCGCATGGCCGGCCGCCAAATCAAAAAATTCGGTTTTCATCACGTTGGAATGGGAAAAATAAATTCCGTCAAACCCCAGCATATTGGCTTGTTGCACCATAACGGCGATGTTTTTGTAATCGCCCCAGAAATACAGCACATCCGGGTCATAGGTCATAATTTTGGTAATCTGCGCGGAAAAATCAATCGACATGCCGGGGGTATACACTTCGGATGCTACCAGTTCGCCGCCGTAAGATTCCAGCGCATCGGGCAAAAGGTCCTGTATGGCCTGCCCCACATCGTCGTTTTGGGCCAACAGGCCAACGGTTTTGGCGCCCAACTCCTGGGTTAAAAAGCGCGCGGTTTCTTCTTGTAAATATTCCTGCAAATACGCCCCGCGCACAATGTAATCGCCCGCATCGGTAAATTCCGGATGGGACACCGTGGGGGAAATAAGCAAAATGCCCGCCTTTTGGAACACCGGCGCTACTGTAAGCGCGCAGGAGGCGGAATACGGGCCGATACAAGCCAAAACGTCGGGGTCCTGGATAATTTTTTGCGCTACGATGATGGCTTCGCGCCCGCGGTTTTTGTCGTCGTAAAAATCGCACACCAGCGTTTTGCCGTTGATGCCGCCCTGTGCGTTGATATCGTCCAAACAGGCTTGGATGGCTGCGCGCATGCTAATGGCGTTAAAGGTGGAAAGCCCGGTAAAAGGCCCCATAAAAGCGATTTTATAGCTTTCTTCGGGGTTAAAGCTTTTGCCCGAACACCCTGCCAGCATCCCCATAACGGATAAAAGCACCAGCACCAGTGCAAGAATGCGTTTGTATTTCAATCTGTAAGCCTCCCAATTTTGGATAAATAGCCATGGCAGCTTAAGGAATCCCCAAAAACCGCCAACTTCCCTTATATTAGCAGAAAACTTGCAAAAAATATACCCCCTGTTTGTAAACAACCGCCGAAAAAACAAAACCGCCCAAGCCAAAACGGCCGGGCGGCAAAGGGGGCAAACCCTAATGCAAGGCGGTGCGCAAAAACTGCTGGGTGCGCGCCTGCTGGGGGTGTTCAAAAATCTGCTGCGGGGTGCCTTCTTCTACAATTTCGCCGCCGTCCATAAACAAAACGCGGTTGGCGACGCGCTGGGCAAATTCCATCTCGTGGGTGACCACCACCATGGTCATCTTTTCCTTTGCCAGCTGCTGCATGGTAAACAGCACCTCGGCGGTCAGTTCGGGGTCCAGCGCGGAGGTCGGCTCGTCAAACAGCATAATCTGCGGGTTTAGCATAAGCGCGCGGGCAATGGCTACCCGCTGTTTTTGGCCGCCCGAAAGGTGCGCGGGCAGCGCATCCAGTTTTTCCAAAAGCCCCACCTTTTGCAAAAGCTCCTTGCATTTTTGCAAACATTCCGCTTTGGAGAGGGATTTATCATGCAGGTGCAGCGGCAATGTCAGGTTTTTTTCTACATTCAAATGCGGAAACAGGTGGAAATGCTGGAACACCATGCCCATTTGGGCGGTAATCTGCCGGATTTGGGCAGGGGGCGCGTACACGCCCTGCTCTACCATGGGCTTGCCGCCCACAGTAATGCTGCCGCCGTCTACGTTTTCCAGGTGGATTAAGCAGCGCAGCAGGGTGGATTTGCCCGAACCGGAGGAGCCGATGATGGCAATGACGTCGCCCGGGTTGACCGAAAAGCTCACGTCCTTTAGCACCTGAAGTTTTTCAAACGACTTTTTTACATGCTCTACTTGAATAAGCGCCATAGCGCCCCCTCCTTACTGGTAGCTGAATTTCTTTTCCAACTGCTTAAACGCCAGGGTTAAAATGCCGTTTAAGATCAAATAAATGGCCGCGGCCACCACAAAGGGCAGGATGTTCAAATCGCGGTTTACCGCCGTTTGCGCATAGTGCAGAATCTCCGGCACCGACACCGCGTACAAAAGCGAGGTATCCTTCACCAGGGTGATGGCTTCGTTTGCCAAAGAGGGCAGCGCCACGCGGACCATTTGGGGCAGAATAATGTGCCAGGTGGTTTGCAAACGGGTAAGCCCCAAAACCTGGCTGGCCTCGTACTGGCCTTTGTCAATGGACAAAAGCCCGCCGCGGAAAATTTCGGCAAAATAGGCCGCATAATTCAGCGTAAAGCCAATACACGCCGCCATAAAGCGGCCAAAGCGCAAATACTGGCCGATAACCGGGATGACCGGCAGGCCGAAATAGATGAACAAAAGCTGCAAAAGCAGCGGCGTGCCGCGCATGACATAGATAAAGATGTTGGCAATCCAGCGCAGAGGGAAAAACCGGCTGCGCGCCATAAGGGTGAACAAAAACCCCAGCGGCAGCGAGATGACAATACAGATGAAAAACAGCCCAACCGAAGCAACCGCGCCTTCCAGCATGGGGCCGGCAATCTTCATCAAATAGGAAAAATCCACAGGTCAGCACCTCATTCTTGGGTTATTTGAGCAAAATGTCCTCGCCAAACCATTTTTCGCTAATCTGGGCGGCGGTGCCGTCCTCGATCATGTCGGCCAAAGCAGCCTCTACCTTCTGGCAAAGCTCGTCGTTGCCCTTTTTAAAGGCAATGGCGTATTCTTCTTCGTTTAAAGCGTCGTCCAGCAAGAGGTAGGAGTCGTCCAGGTTGGCATAATAGCGGGCCACCACTTCGTCCATCACCACCGCGTCGATGCGCTCGGTTTTCAAATCGGTCAGCGCCAGCACGTTATCGGCGTATTCCACCGTTTTTACCTGGCCGTTGCCCATAAATTCATCGGCGTTTAATGCATCCAGCGCGGTGGAGCCCTTTTGCACGCCCACCTGCTTGCCCTGGGTATCCTCGCGCGATTGGATATCGGAACCCTTTAGCACCACCACAATCATGCGGTTTGCCAAATAGGGTTTGGACAAAAGCATCTCTTCCTGGCGCGTAGGCGTCACGCTTAAGCCGTTCCAAATGCAGTCGATGTTGCCGTTGTTGAGCTCCATCTCTTTGGAGTTCCAGTCGATTTTTTGCAGCTGGATGTCCATATCCAGGCGTTTGGCTACCTCTTTGGCAAGGTCGATGTCAAAACCGATAATTTCGTTGGTATCCGCATCGCGAAAGCCCATGGGCGCCAGCTGGTCGTCCAGCCCTACCACCAAAGTTTCCCTTTGGTTTTGCCCGTTTTGCGAAGAACAAGCCGCTAACGAAACCGCCATAACGGCTGCCAGCAGCAAAGCAAATATTCGTTTCATATCTCTTCCCCTTTTCTTTTTGTCAGCGTGATAGCACTCTACCTTAGTAAAGCGTAAAACGCAAAAAATAAGACTGTTTCATACAGCCTACACAATCTAATTACACTATACACAAAAAAGAAAATTTTGTCTACTGGCAAAAACCACCCAATAAAACCAAAAGAACCTGCGTTTGTTAGACATGTGCTATAAAATGGAAGCCGGATGTGTGAATGCAACACAACACGGGCATACTGTTATACAGCCGGCCTGCATTGGCAGCACAGTGTTCCTTGGCAAACTGCGCAAGGTTTTTGGCAAACCGTCCCCCGGCAGGCGGGTTTGCTTTTTGGTATCACGGCCGGAAGAAAGGAATCACATGATATGAAGAAAAAAACACTTGCATTGGTAATGGTATTGTTGGTTATGGTTTCGGCGTTTGCCGCTTGCTCCAAAGGGGAGGGCAATTCCTCGTCCAATTCCCAGCAAAGCTCTAGTTCGCAGCAAAGCCAAAGCTCGCAACAAAGCTCCAGCGAGTCTTCCCCGGCTGGCCAGGCCGATGTAGATTTACAGGCGATTGTGGATAAAATCAACGAAGAAATCGGCATTGCCATGCCCACCGAGATGGATGAGGAAATGCTGGTACAGGCATTCAACCTCAACGCGGACGATTTTGAAGAAGCAGTCGCTTTAGGCACCATGATTAACACAAAGGTAAACAATGTAGTGGTTGTAAAAGCCAAAGAAGGCAAAGCCGACGCGGTGAAAGAATCGCTGGAAGAAAAGCTTGCACAGCTTACCCAGACCTTTGAAACCTATTTGCAGGACCAGTACGAGATTGCCAAAGCGGGTAAAGTAGTAGTAAACGGCGACTACGTGGCATTGTTGGTTCTGGAGGACGTTGTGGGCGAAGGCGCCAAAACCCCTGCCCAAGCCGTTGCAGCTGCCGAGCAAATCTTTATGGATGCAACCAGCGCAAAATAAATTCTCCAAAACTGTATAAAGCAATTGCAAAGGAAAAGATGCCGATTTATAATAGATTCCATGGGTTTATTATGAATTGGCATTTTTTAGAGGAGGTAATGCGGTGGTATTTAGCAGCTTGGTATTCATTTTCCGGTTTTTGCCGATTGTATTAGGGATTTACTATCTGGTTCCCTATAAGCTGAAAAACTTTGTTTTGCTTATAGCCAGTTTGTTTTTCTATTCTTGGGGCGAAGCCAAATATTTTGTCATTATGCTCACCTGTATTGTGGTCAACTATTTGGCGGCGCTTTTAATTGAATACAACCGCAAAAGGCTATGGTTAAGCCGGCTTATGTTGATTATAGCGTTGGTGGTCAGCCTGGGGATGTTGTTTTTCTTTAAGTACACCAATTTCTTTATCAACAACATCAACTCGCTGTTCGGCACCTCGTTTGATACGCTCAAAAACATCGTAATGCCGTTGGGCATTAGCTTTTACACCTTCCAAACGCTTTCCTACACGGTGGACGTTTACAGGGGCAAGGTAACGGCGGATAAGAATTTTATCCGCGTGGGCGCGTTTGTCACGCTGTTCCCGCAGCTGATTGCCGGCCCGATTGTTCTGTATACCGATGTGGACAAGGAATTAAAAAGCCGCAAGCTCAGCCTGTTACAGATTCAAGAGGGCGTGCGCATTTTCATTTTCGGTTTGGGCAAAAAGGTGTTAATTGCCAACAATGTTGGCGCATTATGGGACGAAGTGGTGCGCTTGGGGTTTGCCAATGTTTCCACACCGTTGGCATGGCTGGGCATCATCGCGTTTTCGCTGCAGATTTATTTTGACTTCAGCGGCTATTCGCAGATGGCCATCGGCATGGGCAAAATGATGGGCTTTGAGTTCCCGGACAACTTCAACCTGCCCTATATCGCCAAAAGCATGACCGAATTTTGGAGAAGATGGCACATCACCTTGGGCGCGTGGTTCCGGGAGTATTTGTACATCCCGCTGGGCGGCAACCGCTGCAAACCGGCCAGGATGTATTTTAACCTGTTTGTGGTATGGTTCTGCACCGGCTTTTGGCACGGGGCAAGCTGGAACTTTATCATCTGGGGCATGTTTTTCTATGTGTTGATTGTAATGGAAAGGGCAACCGGCTTTAAAGGCTGGCTGGACAAAAGCCGCGTAGTTTCGCACATTTATGTGGTGGGGCTGCTTATTTTGTCCTGGAGCATTTTTGCCATTGAGGATTTGGGGCAGCTGGGGCTGTTCTGGAGCCGGCTGTTCAGTATCCAGATGGGAACGGAC
>CAJFVS010000048.1 GCA_904420505.1 Candidatus Alloruminococcus vanvlietii
AAAAAAGTTTAAGGGCAGGGGCATAGCACACCCGTATAGATAAACGTTCCCATTTGGGTGGCAGAATAGAACTGGCACAGGTTATTGTATCGAAACAATAAGGCCAATATCTGCTTTTATTCAGCAAGGCAAAGAAACACACCCAAGCGCGTAGACGTTCCAAAATTGGAGATTTCGCAGGCCATAAAAAAGGACAGGGCCCTAGCCCTCCCCCGTAAGGCATACAAAAGCGGGCGGCGCTTTACTGTGTGCGAAACCCCGCTTTTGCACACGGGGTAAAATCTGCTTTTAAAGGGATATTTTTTCAGGGATGCTTGAATTTTTTTGCTTGTTCCAACTTGTTACAAATCACCCAACAAAACTCTTTTTTACGCCCATAATGGGAAGTACCAAATGGGAAAGACGTTCGGATTGGCCGAAGCAGCTGCGGTTAGAACATACGTTCCTGCTTGGGAATTTTGAAAACAAAGGAGTTTTATTTATGGCTATGCCAAGGGCAGGTTATTCCTATCGTTTCTGTTTAGAAGCAGGGACAAATGCCTTAAATTATTATGGAACGAGTAGTTTGAAAAACGGTACAAAGGTTAACTGTATGCCACAGGACGGTACGCGCGAACAAAGCTGGTATTATGACGGCAACCGTTTATTCATCGAGCATTCGCATGATACTTTCTGCTTAGACCGCAATGTAAATGGTGGCTTGGCTGATATATGGCAAAAAGATACTTCCGATTACGCTAACCAGGAAATTGATTTTGAACAACGCAGTAATGTAACCTGTTACATTCGCTTGCGTTATCCTATCAACGGTAGTGTAATGTATTTAAAAGGCTCTACCAGCCAATGCTCCTGGGTTGCTGGCAAAAGCAACGCCAGTTATTTCGAGGTTGAAGAACTCCACCGTGTAATCGATATGCCCAAAATTGGCAATTACAATGTTTCGGCCTATAAAGAGCCAAATTATTGCGAATGGTTCCATAAAGATGCCGGCATGCAAAACGGCGGGCGGTTTGATGAGCAAAATATACGCACAAATGTACGCCGCTTTTTCGGGAAAGTGTTTCACGAAGACGCTTCCTACAAATCCAATGACCCCACCTCTTTGGATAAAAACTGCCTGTATAACTTATATGGCGCTTTGCAGACCAACATCAACTCTTATTTTAATGGGCGCTTCCATGTTGGTGTGGATATGTACAGCGACGGTGCTACAGCAGTTCACGCCCCGTTTACCGGCGAGCTGCTTGCGCGCAATCCCTCCAATTGCGGTATGATTGCATTGTACTGTCAGCCATACGACGTAACCTTTATCTTTTTGCATATGGCAAGTCTTATTAACAAAGCCATAGGTTCCCAAATTGCAGCAGGCGAAGTCATTGGCACGCAGTCGGGTATTGATTCAAGTGGCAATAATACATTTGGCGCACATCTGCATGTAGAAGTTCACCCCGGACGCGTAACAAAATACGGCCAAGCCCCTACCTCTTCCAATATTGCAATTGGGTTGCCCGGTGATGGCCAGGCAGGTACGATTAACCCCTATATTTATATGGGTGGCTGCACCGCTTTGGGTTAAAGGTGAAAAAAGAAAAAGGAAGGGAAATTCCCTTCCTTTTTTATAACTGCAAATGGGATATGTACACTTTGTCTGGACCAGAATCCAATGATGTGTGGCCTGTCCAAAGCTGGCAGTTTCCCTTGGGGCTTATGTCCAGTATGCCCATGATGATCCCATATTTACTGTATGCTTTTGGCAAAACCGTTATTGGTTGCTCCCCATACTCGCCTTTCATCGGATAATATGGCCAATATACCACATCTTCACCCGATATCTGTAAACGCAGCACGCATATTTCCTCCACGCTCTGTGCGCCAGGTAAAGGTCTCCAGGGAGATATGGAGTTTTGCTTTAAAGAATCAGGCGCTTGGTAAAGCCCGGACCGTTCGTTTTCGCCGGGATAAAAAATATAAACGGGCGAACTGTAAGCTTGGTCGACCGGCTCAAAGCTTATATGGTCCGAGCAATGATAAAAAAAGCTCGAGTCCGGCGCCCAACCGCAATTGGAACCCGTTTCTTCCATAAGAAAGGTTGCCTCTTCCAAAAATGCTCGCTTTTGCATGTCGTAAAATTTGCCGTATCGGGTCGTATATTCTGAGGGGTTTTGCGCATAAGGGCGCTCTTCTTCGGGGGGAAAACGCGACTCGGTCACAAAAAGATACCGGCCGTTCGGCGAAAAATCACCGCTTACGCAGGTGGCAGTAGAGGTGGAAGAACGCTCATACAAAAGCGTTTCTTGCCCGTTAAACAGGTTGACCAATTGCAAACCCACGTTTTTTCTTTCATAAACCGCCCATCCCTGCGGGGAAATATCCAATAATCGATCCTGCGGGAAAGGCTCTTGAAAATATGGCTGCCAAACGCATTCTTCGGGTGCATCCTGCGAAAAGAAATAGCAACCCTCCCGGGTAAACAGGCGCACACCATCTTCTGTGCGGCGCAATTTATCGGTCAGGTTGGTTTGCTCCAGGTGTAGCAAAAGTGTCACCTGTTGGGTGGAACTATCCACCAAAAACAAGCTGGCCGGGAAAGCATTGCCATGATAATCTCCATCGTACGCGAAAAGATAAAAGGTTGTATCATCCAGCCAAACGGCTTGTGTACGCGAGTCCACACCGTTGGGCAGGTATTCCTGCAAAGGCAGTTTCATGAGCTGGATGGCTTCTGTTACAGGCGCCTGCGTGGAAGATAGCGAACTTTGGTTTGTCGGCACGCTTTGACCTTCTTGCCCGCTGGGCGTAATGCTTTCCCTCTGCGAGGGCGCAGAACACCCCGCAATGCTCACGCACAGCAAAACCGCTGCTAACATTATGCAAATGCCCTTTTTCATCTTGCTCACCTCAAATAAAGTATAGCAAAAACACAGCCTTTTGCCAATCAAACGCCTGAATATGCCCGCTTATTGGACAGGGTAAAAAGCAGTGGGCTTTTTACCCTTTATTTTACCCTTTAGAGAATGAAACGGGGTTGCACATAAATAAACCCATACGACAATAAACCGCTGTTTCAAGCCGTTTTTGGAGATTGGCTTAACTGGGTTTTTACTGCATTTTATGGTGTAGACATAATTCGAGTCCCTCCTTCTCCGCCAAAACCGAAACCCGCATGATAAGCCACAAAACGGCCTGTCATGCAGATTTTTCCATGTTTTGAGGCTCCAAAATAAACCAATAAAAAACAGCAAAAAACAATAAAAAGTGTGTCAAAATTTGCCCGCCCGCTCCATTAAAAAACAGAATTTTTATACAAAAAATCCCCCGCGTTTTACACATCAAAGAGAGGTGCGCGGGGGCATAATGGTATCCTCCACAAAGCTTTTGCTTGCGGCAAATGTTATGGCGCTTTATTCCAAAAAGTTCTCTTCTGCCAAATCATAAGCAATTTGGCAGATATCCTCTAAACTGGATTGCGTGTGGTTTTGCAAATACATCTCCACTTTTTCTTCAAAGGCTGCGAGCGTATCGTTTTTATGGGTCATATTCAAACAATCAATGCGCCATTTTTCATCTTCTTTTTGCAAATAAGCGGTTTCTTCCAAAACCATACGGCTTATAGCGGCGCCTTTTTGCGTAAAGATATGCACCTCAAAACAGACGGCAGAGGAGGTTTGTGCTTCTTCTGTTGAAAGAATTTCTATGTCAAATGTATAGATATCCGGCAGTATTTGTATAGGGGCGTTTTGGCTGTTGCATAAAGCTGTATAATACAAATATCCCAGCAATAGCCGCCCATTTTTGCTGTTTGTTACATACGTCTGTATGTTTTCCAAGCTGCCCAAATGGGCGTTCATTTGCGCCCGCGCTAAGGCATATACCGGCTTTAGCAAAGCATCGCTGGTTGTAACATCTGCAAATGCCAGCGGCTCATACGGCGCAAGCGATGAAGCCTGCGTTTGGGAAGATGCAAAAGAAGGTACAGAATGTATTTCGCTTGCGGTGTTTTGCCCGCATCCGCTTAATAAAACCAAGAGGATGAACATAAAACAAATAGAAACCGTTCTGGTGCGCATCGCAGCCTCCTTACGCTCCCTTTGGGATATATTCAAATAGTGGGGCTAACCGTTTTTTTGCAGTTTTGTCTTTTATGTCTATTTTTCTTTCTTGCACATAAAACCACCTTTGAAATAACAGGTTCCATGTACTTTGTAAAGCAAAAATGGATAAAGCCGGTTTAGATACACGCCGGCGCAAAGGTTGCCCTGGGTGCGTGCGCCAATAAGGGCAACACGCCTGCTTTGGGCCGCCCTTTCCCTGGCTGCGGCCTTTGCAAAGGCTTGCCAAAGGGCTGCAAAATGTGATTTTGCCAGGCGTTTTGTCTTGACAGTTCCCACAAAATATGGTAGGGTAAAAATGCTTGCTCGGAGGGCAAATCATTCGGTGGAAATGATGAGCTGGATAAAGGCACAGACTGGAATGTCTGTTCTTTATCCAGCTTTTTTGTTTTGAAGGAGGAGTTTTTACAATGGACTTGTTAAACGGCAAAATCAAAACGCTTTATTTTAAGTATCTTGCGGCTGCTTTTGGCAGCGCTTTGATTACTTCCATCTATTCCATTGTGGATATGGCTATGGTAGGCCAATACCATGGGCCGGAAGGCGCCGCTGCATTGGCGGTAGTAGCGCCGGTATGGAACATCATTTACAGCTTAGGGCTGTTGATGGGAATCGGCGGGTCGGTGGTGTTTAGCACCTTGCGCGGCAGCGGCGAAGGGCAGCGAAAAGCATCCAACGAATATTTTACCGCGTCTATCATTGGTTCGGCCATATTGGCGGCGGTTGTATGGGTGGTTATCGCTGTTTTTGACCGCGAGCTTTTACAGTTTTTTGGCGCGCAGGGCGCTACCCTTGCCTTGGCCCGGGAATATGTGCAGCCGATTAAGTTCATGATTCCCTGCTTTTTGTTTACCCAAACCTTAGCCGCTTACCTGCGCAACGACCAAAACCCATCTTTGGCTACCGCAGGGGTTTTGGCAGGCGGTATTTTTAATGTGTTCGGCGATTATTTCTTTGTATTCACCTGCGATATGGGCGCCTTTGGCGCAGGGCTTGCCACCGCTGTTGGCACAGGCATATCGGTTTTGGTCATGCTCACCCATTTTTGGGGGAAGAAAAACACCCTGCGCATCGTGCGCCCCACGCATTTGCTGCAAAAATTCCGTAAAATATCGGTTACAGGGTTTTCTACCTTTTTTATCGATATTGCCATGGGCATTTTAACCATTTTGTTTAACCGGCAGATTATGGCATATTTGGGCACAAACGCCCTTTCGGTATACGGGGTTATTGTCAATGTCAGCACCTTTGTGCAATGCTGCGCTTACAGCGTTGGGCAAGCGTCCCAGCCGATCTTTTCCACCAATTTCGGGGCCGGCAAACCCGATCGTATCCGCCAGACGCTGCGGTATGCCCTGTGCACAACCGCCTTTTTCGGCGTTTTCTGGACGGTGCTTTGCCTGGCTATCCCCAACCAATTCATCCGGCTTTTTATGTCCCCTACCCCCCAAGTGCTGGAAATTGCCCCCCGTATCATCCGTTGCTATGGGCTTTCGTTTTTGCTGTTGCCGCTGAATATCTTTTCCACCTATTTTTTCCAGGCCCTTATGAAACCCAAAGCCGCTTTTGTGGTGTCCATTTCGCGCGGGCTGGTAATAAGCGGCGCGCTTATCCTTTTGCTGCCCGTTGTAAGCGGGGCGGACTCCATTTGGTTTGCCATGCCCCTTACCGAGCTGGTTGTTGCCATATATGTTGCCTATATGATAAGGCGCTATACCAAACAATTAACAAGCGAAGAAAGGATGGTATCCCATGAATAAGATTATTACCATTGGCCGTGAATTTGGAAGCGGCGGCCGCGAATTTGGCCGGCGGTTATCCGAAAAACTGCAAATTGCGTATTACGATTCGGAAATCATCGGCGAAATTTCGCAAAAAACCACCTTATCGGAACAGTATGTGCAGGCAATTGTGGAGCACCGGCCTTCTTTTTCCTTTCCCCCTCCGGGTTGGGCGCAGCTTTTACACATCGGTTAACCCGGCGTTTGAACAAACCATGGCCGGTTACCAAGAACAAGCGCGCATTGTTGCGCAAATGGCGGCCAAATCCGACTGCGTAATTGTAGGGCGCTGCGCCGATTATATTTTAAAAGCCTATAAGCCGCTGCGCATTTTTGTATACGCAGATATGGAAAGCAAAATCAAACGCTGCCGGGAAAAAGGCCCGCAGGATGAACAGCTGACCGATAAGGAATTAAAGCAAAAAATTCTGGCTATGGACAAAAAACGCACCAAATATTACGAATTTTATACTGGCAAAACCTGGGGCGACAAATTGAACTTTGACCTTTGCATCAATACGTCGCAAGCCAGCATAAAAGAGATGGTGCCCTTTATTATGCAGCTTTTTTAACCCGCACAACCAGCCTGCAAAGGGGTTTTTGCCAGGGCGGGGGGCGCTGGCTGTTGCTGTTAGCAGCTTATTTCGCCCGATGCTTGAAGCGAAAGCTTTTTACAGGGCGCCTCCACCGGCGGGCCGGCGGTTTTCAAAATCAACAAAACGGCGCTGCAACCGTCATGGATTGCAGCGCCTTGTTGTTTTTATAAGCCGTTTGGCCGGTTTTGCCCACATGTGCAGGCTATAGGGTTTCTTCGTCGTCGCCGGCGGTTTCCAGCAATTTTTCGCCTTCCCCTTCTGGCAAAACGCTTACCTGGCGCAGTTTGCGCTGGATTTGCCGTGTGCGCACCCCCACCAGCTTGTCCAACTCCTGGTTGGCCTGCTCCAAACGCTGCTGGGTCATCTGCAGCACGCTGCCAAACTTGTCAAACTCGCCTTTTACCGCGCCCAAAATGTTCCATACCTCGCCCGAGCGCTTTTGGATCGCCAGCGTTTTAAAGCCCATTTGCAACGCGTTTAGCATCGCCGCCATGGTGGTGGGCCCGGCGATGTTGATTTTATAATCGTTTTGCAGCACTTCCACCAGGCCACGGCGCACCACTTCGGCGTACAGGCCTTCAACCGGCAAAAACATAATGCCAAAATCGGTGGTGTTGGGCGGGGAGATATATTTGTCTTGGATATCCTTGGCAAACTGCTTGATGCGCTTATCCAAAACAGCGCCTGCCGCTTCCACCTGCGAAGCGTCCCCGCTGTCGTAAGCGTTTAACAGCTGCTCGTAAGCGTCGGCCGGGAATTTGGCGTCAATGGGCAGGTACACCACCCCGTTTTCATCCCCCGGCAGCTTGATAGCAAATTCCACCACATCGCGGCTATTCGGCTTGGTGGCGATGTTTTGTTCATACTGCTCGGGCGAAAGGATTTGCTCCAAAATGGACCCCAGTTGGATTTCCCCCAAAATGCCGCGCGTTTTGACATTGGAAAGCACCCGCTTTAAATCCCCCACGCCGGAGGCCAAGGTTTGCATTTCGCCCAAGCCCTTGTACACCTGCTCCAGCCGGTCGCTTACCAGCTTAAACGACTGCCCTATGCGCTCTTCCAGCGTTTTTTGCAGCTTTTCGTCCACCGTGTCGCGGATTTTATCCAATTGCTTGGCGTTGTCCTCCTGCATGGAGGAAATGCGGTTTTGGATGGTTAAGCGCATGTTGTCCAGCTTTTGTTCGCTTTGCATGGAAAACTCCAGCAGCCGCTGGTCGTTTTTTTTCAGCTGCTCGCTTACGGTATTTAGCAGCATCTGCTGCCTTATGGAAAGCTGCTCGCTTAACTCCAGCAGGCGTTTGTCCTGCAGTTGGGCGGTTTGCTGCTGGCTTTTTAGCATAATGTCGCCAAAGGCGCGCACGCTTTCCTGCACCGAGGCGGTCAGCTCCTGGCGCTCTATGCGCGAAAGCTCGGCGATGGTGCGCTGCAGGCTTTCGGGCGTGCGGTTTTGCTTAAGGTATAGCGCCACCAGCAGGCCAATGGCCGCCAGCAACGCCACCAGTATCGCGGATAATAAAACGGTTTGCATAAAGTTTGTCCTCTTTCAAAAGAATAACTGCCCATGCCGGATGCATAGGCAGGAAATGTTTACGCTTCGCGCTCTTTTTGGCTGTTCCATTTTAAATAGGCGTTGATGAATCCATCCAAATCGCCGTCCATCACCGCATTGATGTTGCCGTTTTCATACCCGGTGCGGTGGTCTTTCACCAGGGTGTAGGGCATGAACACATACGAGCGTATCTGCGAACCCCAGGCGATTTCCTTTTGCACGCCTTTGATGTCCTCAATTTTGTCCAAATGCTCCCGCTCTTTGATTTCCATAAGCTTTGACATAAGCATTTTCATCGCCACTTCGCGGTTTTGGTGCTGGCTGCGCTCATTCTGGCAGGCCACCACAATGCCGGTGGGGATATGGGTAATGCGGATAGCCGATTCGGTTTTGTTAACATGCTGGCCGCCCGCGCCCGAAGAACGGTAGGTATCCACCCTCAAATCGTTGGGGTCGATGTTGATTTGCACGTCGTCGTCGATTTCCGGCATCACTTCCAAAGACGCAAACGAGGTATGACGCCGGCCGGAAGCATCAAACGGCGACACGCGCACCAGGCGGTGCACCCCCGATTCGCTTTTTAAAAAGCCGTAGGCGTTTATCCCCTCCATGCGCACGCACGCGCTTTTAAAGCCGGCTTCTTCGCCCTCTAAAAAGTCCACCAAATGCACCTTAAAGCCGTGGCGCTCGCCCCAGCGGGTATACATGCGGTAAAGCATCTGCACCCAGTCCTGCGCTTCGGTGCCGCCCGCGCCCGCATGGAAGGTTAAAATGGCGTTTTTGCTGTCGTACTCGCCGGTAAGCAGGGTGGAAAGCTTTTGGGTATCCAGCATATCCACCACCTGCTGGGCGCTTTGCTGGCATTCTTCCAGCAGCGATTCGTCCCCTTCTTCCAGGGCGATGTCCACCATGGTCAGCGTGTCCTCATACAGCGAACACAAACGGTTGTATTCTTCCAGCTTGGTTTTTACCGCGTTGGCTTGTTGCATCACCTTTTGGGAAGTTTCCACATCGTCCCAAAAGCCGGGCTGCGCGCTTTGGATATCGTATTTTTCGGCTTCTTCTTTCAAATGCTCTACCCCAATGGCGTCGCCCAAATCTTCTATTTGTTCTTTTAAAGCGTTTAACTGTAACCGTAATTCTTCAAATTGCAGCAAATCCATCATCCTTTATCGTTACTATCCCTTATTATAAGCGACAGCGCGTTGCTTGTAAAGGCTTGGGCATACTAAGAAAAAGATTGTATTTTTTATGGGTTATTGTATAATATGGTTAGACTGTATGTGCCAATAAGGAGGTACGATTTTGAGTTTTTATAAGAAAAACGCCTGCCCGGTATGCGAAAAAGCCTTCACCCCAAACGACGATATTGTTGTTTGCCCCGAATGCGGCACCCGCTACCACAAAGCCTGTTACCAGCAGGCAGGCGCCTGTTTGTTCCAAAACCGTCACGGGGAGGAAATTCCCCCCGACGAAGATACCGCACAGGATACAAACCCCAACGGTGAAAACGCGCAGGAGGGCGAAACCATCCTTTGCCCGCAATGCCAAACCCCCAACCCCAGCGAAAACATTTTTTGCAACCGCTGCGGAACCGCTTTGCGCGGGCCGTTTAGGCAGGGGTTTGGGGCAAACCCCAACATGGGGCAAAACCCCAATGTACCCCCGTTTAACCCCTTTGTATACGCCCCCAGCGAGCAAGAGTTAAAAGAAGAAATCAACGGGGTTACGGTAAAAGAGCTAATTGCCGTTGTAGGCCCCAATGCGCAGTATTATGTGCCGCGCTTTCAGATGTTCGGCCGCCAAAATGGCCCGGGGATTTCCCCAAACTGGTCGGCGTTTTTCTTCAATTTCTTTTACTTTTTTTACCGCAAGATGTACGCCATCGGCGCGGCGCTGTTAGTGGTGTTTTTGGCGTCGTTGGTGCCCACGGTGTTTGTGGCGCTGGACATGTTTTCGCAGATGTTTCCCCAATACGCGCAAAGTTTCCCCTTTTTAACCGAAAGCTTTTTGCGCAACGTATATGTGTGGGAAAACATCATCACCATTTTGCGCTTAACGCTTATGCTGTTTTTTGGCCTGTTTGCCAACCGGATGTATTTTTCATTGGCCGTAAAGCGCATTAAAAAATTAAAAGCGCAAAACCTGCCCCAAAGCGAATACCAAGCGGCGCTTGTAAAGCGCGGCGGCGTTAACCGCAAAATCATCGGCGTGGCGGTGCTTGGCTTTTTGCTGGTGTATGTAGGGCTTATGATTGTTTTATCGTTTTCGATGATGTATGTTTAGCCAGCAGGCGTAGGGCTGGTTCTCTTGTATTCGCAGGCCCTTACCCAAATGCTGTTTGCCAAACCGCAGATTTCCGCTGTACCCTTCCCGGCCGCCGAATTGCAAATTTGGGCCGCCAAGCGTGAGCAACGCCGCCAGTGGCGGATAAAGTGCAGGTGGGGTTGGCGCCGCGGTCAAAAGCAGCCTGCTGCTTTTGGGCACCGCAAGAGGGCAAAAAACCATAGATGAAAACAACACCGCAAAGGAGTGTATATATGAAAGTTCGCAAAGCAGTTATCCCCGCGGCGGGGCTTGGCACCCGTGTGCTGCCCGCCACCAAATCCATCCCCAAAGAAATGCTCCCCATTGTGGACAAGCCGGCTATTCAATACATTGTAGAAGAAGCCGTGGCTTCCGGCATTGAGGATATCCTTATCATCACCAACCGCGGCAAAAGCCCTTTGGAAGACCATTTTGACCACACCCCGGAGCTGGAAGAGCGTTTGCTTTCGTCGGGCAAGCAGGCTCTTTATGAAGAGATGGTCGCCATCTCCAAGCTGGCCAACATCCAGTATGTGCGCCAGAAGGAAACCAAAGGTTTGGGCCATGCGGTTTTGTGCGCCAAAAGCTTTGTTGGCAACGAACCCTTTGCCGTGCTTTACGGCGACGATGTCATTTTGGGCAAAGACCCTGCCACTGCGCAGCTGTGCCGTGCGTATGAGCAATACGGCCTGGGCGTGTGCGGCATCAAAGAAGTCCCCCATGAGGATATTCAAAAATACAGTACGCTGAAGGTTTCGCCCCTGCAGGAGCGTTTGTACAAAGTGACCGATATGGCCGAAAAGCCCCAGACCCCCCAAGAAGTGCTGTCGTATTTTTCCATATTGGGGCGCGTGGTGCTGCCCGCCAAAATTTTTGATATTTTGGAAAACACCAAGCCCGGCGCCGGCAATGAAATCCAGCTGACCGACGCCATGAAAGAGCTTTGCCTGAAAGAAGGCATGATTGGCGTGGATTACACCGGCACCCGCTACGATATGGGCAACAAGCTGGGCATTTTAAAAGCCATTATCGACGTGGGGCTTGTGCACCCCGAGGTAAAAGACGGCTTGAAAGCCTATTTAAAAGAGGAAATTTTGCCCAAACTGTAAACGGGCGCGCCTTATAAAGCCATAACCTGCAGTTAAAACCTGCCCAAAACCCAAAACGGACGTCTTCCCTGCTAAACGCCCAAAAGCGGCTGAAAAACGCCTGCCAAAAGGGCGCCGGTATGCAAATATTTTACAGTATCCGGTAAATTTTAGTTG
>CAJFVS010000049.1 GCA_904420505.1 Candidatus Alloruminococcus vanvlietii
ATAAGCGACGGCCGGGGCGAAACGGTCCGGGTGTTGGAAAAATGAAAGCAAAAAAATGGCCATATTTGCTTATAGGGTTTGTGCTGCTTATTGCGGTTATTGGTAGCATTTGGGTACTGAGGCAGACAGACACAACCATGGTGGAAATTATACAGGATGGGCAGGTGCTTTACCGGATTGATTTGGCGCATGCCCAGGACCAGCAAATTGAGGTGGAATACCAAGGCCGGGTGAACACCATTGAAATACAAAACCATCAAATCCATATGCTGCATGCGCAATGCCCCGACCAGACCTGTGTGCATACAGGCTGGCTGGGTTCGGTAACGCCGATTGTCTGCCTGCCCAACCGTTTGGTGATCCAGTTTGCAAACAGCAGTGATGCTTTGGACGCTGCCGGCTGACGGCTGCCACCAGGGGGTTAACCCCTGGAAAAGGCGGCATTTGGCATATAGGATGTGATGGCAACAAAACGGGGCTTTATGTACCCCCTTTGAAAAGCATTTTTCATTTTTAAAACGCCTGCGTCATTTTTCATCCAGCAGAATGCAGGGGCGGTATTCAAACGCGCCGCCTTCCAGCAAGTGGATGTTCAGCGCATAAAGCGCTTGATATGGGCGGTTGTACAGGCAGTTTGCATCATAATAACCGGCAACGGTAAGGGAAAAATTTGCAAAAGAAAAAAATTTGCAAAGCGCGTTTGGCGCCTATGCCGGCCCAAAAACATGCGCCCTACCGGCAAATGCAAAAAAACGGCGCGTTTAATCTGGGGCCAAAACAGCCATACTATGGGTAAATCCATAAAAAAGGAGCGTATGGTATGAGCCAAGATATCAAACAGCGTTTGATTTGCGAATTGGATAGCCGCATTGCGCGTTTGCAGCGCCACCAGGAATGCGAAGACGTTGTAAAAAGCGAAAACCCTTATGAGCAGATGAACGAAGTGATGTCCAAAGCCATTGGTTTGCCGCTGCAAAAGGAGCTGGAAGACATCAAGCGGTTTGTACAAAACCTGTAAACATGAAAAAAGGGGAAAAGGGGCAAACGGCCTTCTTTTCCTTTTTTATGCGCAAATTTCCCCGTTGAGAAAATAAATAATCTGTGTTATCATGGAAAAAAGCTGCGTTTGACAGGGGGTTGAGGGCGTGAAATTACAGGAATCCGGTGAAAATTATTTAGAAACCATTTTGATGCTGGAACAAAAAATTGGATATGTGCGCTCGATTGACATCGCCAATGCGTTGGGGTATTCCAAGCCAAGCATTAGCCGTGCGATGTCGATACTGAAAAATGCCGGCTATGTTTTGGTGGATAACGGCGGGTATATTCTGCTTACCGCCAAAGGGCGCCAAAAAGCCAACGAGGTTTATGAGCGCCACCGCTTGATTTCGGAATTTTTGGTGATTACGCTGGGCATTCCCAAAGAGCAGGCCGACACGGACGCCTGCCGGATAGAACATATCATCTGCGCGGATACGTTTGAAAAAATCAAGGCGTATGTCAGCGCTGCGCGGGCAAAGGGTTAAAACAGCCCTTGCAGCCCAACAGGGGAAAGCAAGCGTGCGTTTTGCGTTTGGGCTGGGTAATTTTGCGGCAGTGCCTTTGGGCGCTTGCCGTTCTTTTTTTGCCCCAAAACAGAAGGGCTCATGGGGGAAAAGCCGGGCGCGCACAGTTTGATTTTACAGGCGGGCGGTGTGGGCTTGTAAGCAAAATCCCCTGCCCCAAAGTGGCGCCGTTTGCAGATTTTGGCCATTAAAAAGGGCGTCTGGCTTTTTTGCAGCCGGACGCCTTTTTCCTTTTTTATGCAAGTTTTATGCAAGCGGCAGCAAAACCACCATGCTGGTGCCTTGGCCTAGGGTGCTGTGCACGCTTATGCGGCCTTTGTGCACCATTACCGCATGCTTTACAATCGAAAGCCCCAACCCGGTGCCGCCGGTATCTTTGGAGCGGCTTTTGTCCACGCGGTAAAAACGCTCAAAAATGCGTTCGCAGTCCTGCGCGGGGATGCCAATGCCGGTGTCTTTTACCTCTAAGCGGGCCATATTGTCCTCTTTGGAAAGGATGAGCTGCACGCTGCCGTTTGGCCGGTTGTATTTGATGGCGTTTTCGCACAAGTTGTAAACCACTTCGCTTAGCATGGTTTTGTCGCCCGGCACCATAAGGCTTTCGCCCTGTATATCTAAGCGCACACTGGCTTTTTGCGCAACAGGCGCAAGCGAATGCACGCATTCTTCGCAAATTTCTTTTATGTCAACAGGCGCTAAGTCCAAAGCGCTGGCTTCCTGCTGCGATTCAATCTGCGAAAGGCGGATGATATCGGAAATCAAGCTAATCAAACGGGTGGCTTCGCGGTCGATAATCTGGCCGACCGAACAAATATCCTCTTTGGACTTGAGCATGCCGTTTTCCATCATCTGGGCAAACCCGCTAATGGACGTAAGCGGGGTTTTCAGCTCGTGCGATACATTGGCGGTAAAATCGCGGCGCATGGTATCCAATTCAATTTGTTCGGTCACATCCAGAATGAACACCATGGTGCCCTGGAAAACCTCTTTTTCATCGCAAACAGGGCTTACAAAATACCGGTAATGGCGTTTTAAAGCGTCGGTTTGCAGGTAAGAGACATCCAGCCGGGTTTCCTGCGCGTTGGCAATGGCCTGCTGCAAAGGCATATCGCGCTTTATATGCAGCAAATTCTGCCCGATAATCGGTTCATCGTGGGGGATATCCAACATAACCCGCGCGCTGGGGTTGATGGTTAAAACCCGCTTGTTTTCATCCAGCAGCAAAAAGCCTTCCTGCATGTTTTGCACAATGTTGTTGATGGTATCGCGTTCGCGTTTTAAGCGCTGGATGTATTCATGGGTCTGCTCGTTGAGCAGCTTGATTTGGCGCACAAACGGGGTCAGTTCGTCGTAGGCAATCACCGGGGGCATGGTAAGGGTAGGGTCTTTTAGCATTTGTTCGGTTTGGCTTACCGCTTTGCCGATGGGGGTGATGATATGGCGCGTTAAGGTAAGCGAAACCAGCCATGCCGCCCCCAACAGCACCACCAAAAGCAGCGCCATCATGGGCAGGGTGGAAACAAACACGCTGCTAATGCTGGAAAGCGGCTGGCAAAAACGCAAAACGGTGTTGTCGTTTAAGCGCAAAGCATAGTTATAGGTGTTGGTTTGCAAGGTGCTGGAATACCGGGTGGATTCGCCAAAAGCGCCGTCAAACGCTTCCTGAATTTCTTCGCGGTCGCTGTGGCTTTCCAGCTGCGCGGCGTCGTAGTCGCTGTCAAACAAAACCGTGCCTTCACGGTCAATTAAGGTTAGGCGGGTGTTGTTTTGCAGGGCGTTTTGCAGGGTGGAAAGGGTCTGTACAGGGTCGTCTTCCCCCTCTAGCAAAGCCAAGAGCAGCGCACAGTCCTGCTGTACCTGCTCTTTGGCGTTTTGTTCATAAAAGCGGTAGCTGGTAAAGCCCAGCAACAAGGTGGCAAGGGCCAAAAGCACCAGGCTTAAGGCGGCAAAAGAAGCGAAAATACGCCGTTTCATGGTTTTTTTCACCCCTCGATTTTATAACCGACCGAACGCACGGTTTGAATTAAATTTTTTACCCCATGCTCTTCCAGTTTTTGGCGCAGGGTTTTGATGTGCATATCCACCGTGCGGCTTTCGCCCTCAAAATCGAAGCCCCATACCACTTCCATAATTTTATCGCGTGAAAGCACGATGCCGCGGTTTTTTAGCAAATAATACAAAAGCTCAAATTCCTTGTAGGTAAGGGTGCAGGGTTCGTTGTTGGCAAGCACCACCCGCTTTTTATAATCAATGGTAACGCCGCCAAACGAAATTGCCTCGCTTTGGGTTTCTTTTTGGGGGGCGCAGCGGCGCAAAAGCGCGCGCACGCGGGAAAGAAATTCCATTACCCCAAAAGGCTTGGAGATGTAATCGTCCGCGCCCAAATCCAGGCCGTTGACTTTATCGTACTCGGCGGTTTTAGCAGTAAGCAGAATAACCGGTATATGTTTGTACGTGTCAGACGCTTTCAGGCGCTTTAAGATGGATAAGCCGTCCTCCCCGGGGAGCATAATATCCAGTAAAATCAAATCCGGGGTGGTGTTTTGCAAAGCTTTCCAAAATTCCTCGCCCGATTCAAACCCCTGCGGGGTATGCCCGTCGCTTTTTAGCGCATACAACACAAGCTGACGGATGCTTTGGTCGTCCTCTACGCAAAAGATGGTTGCCATAATTGCCGCCTTTCCTCTGCCAGTAATGCAGAAAATTACATAATGCGTTGGTCTTTGTGCTGGCCGGTGATGGAGAAAATAACCCATTCGGCAATGTTGACTGCATGGTCGCCAATGCGTTCAAAATACTTGGCAATCATCAAAAAGTCAATGCACTGTTCGCCGTTTTCGGCGTTTTGCCGGATAAGCTGGATGAGCTCTTCCTTGATTTCGTTAAACAAATTGTCCACCACGTCGTCGTAAGCAATCACGGCGCGGGCCAAATCCAAATCACGTTTGACATATGCATCGATGCTTTGGTTGACCATGTGGACGGCCGCCTGTGCCATTTTGGGCAGGTGTTCCAACTTTTTGATGTATTCCTGGGGCGCTAAGCGGATGACGATTTCGGAAATATCCGTTGCATGGTCGCCGATGCGCTCCATATCGGTAATCATCTTCAAAGCGGTGGAAATCTGCCTTAAATCGGTGGCAACCGGCTGTTGCTGCAGCAGCAGCCGCAGGCAATGGCGCTCGATGACGCGTTCTTTTTCGTCGATTTCCGCATCGTAGTCAATGGCTTTTTGCGCCAGCGGCACATCTTTGCTTACCAGCGCTTCTACCGCATAGCCAATGGCCTCTTCAATCATCGAGCCCATCTCGATAAGCTCGTTGTTTAAGGTGTCCAGCTCTCTGTCAAAACGGTTTCTCATAGTATTTTCCCCTTTCAGTTTAACCAAAACGGCCGGTGATATAATCTTCGGTGCGCTTGTCATGCGGCATCGAGAAAATCTGTTCGGTGCTGTCATATTCAATTACTTCGCCCAGCAGGAAAAACGCTGTTTTGTCCGAGACGCGGGTGGCCTGCTGCATGTTGTGGGTTACCATAATAATGGTGTAATCTTTTTTCAAATCCTGCACCAAATCTTCAATTTTGGTGGTGGAAATCGGGTCAAGCGCCGAGGTGGGTTCATCCATAAGCAACACTTCCGGGTTTACAGCCAAGGCGCGCGCAATGCATAAACGCTGCTGCTGCCCGCCGGAAAGCCCCAATGCGCTTTTTTTCAGCCTGTCTTTCACTTCGTCCCAAATGGCGGCCTGGCGCAAACTGGTTTCTACAATTTCATCCAGCTGCGCGCGGTTGTGTATGCCGTGGGTGCGCGGGCCAAAGGCGATGTTATCGTAAATGCTCATGGGGAAGGGGTTGGGTTTTTGGAACACCATACCCACTTTTTTGCGCAGTTCGTTTACATCGTAATTATAATATATATCGTCCCCGTCTAACAAGACTTTTCCGGTAATTTTGCAGCCTTCTATCAAATCGTTCATGCGGTTAAGCGTTTTTAAAAAGGTGGATTTGCCGCAGCCGGAAGGGCCGATAAACGCGGTGATGCATTTTTCCTCTATGCCCATGTTGATATTTTTCAGCGCCTGGAAATTGCCGTAAAACAAATCCAAGTTTTGGATTTCAAATTTGTTCATTTGCTTTCTTCCTTTCCTTTGGTCAGTTTTTTGGCGATAACCGACGCCAGCGTGTTAATAAGCAGAACCGTTACCAGCAAAATAACGGCGGTGGCATAGGCTTGGTCTTTGTGCAGCCCTTCGCCCGAAAGCACATACATGTGCACCGAAAGGGTACGCCCGGAAGAAAACAGCCCGTCGGGGATTTTGGGGGTGGTGCCGGCGGTGAACATCAAAGCGGCGGTTTCGCCCACAATACGCCCGATTGCCAAAATAACGCCTGCCAGGATGCCCGGCATGGCCGAAGGCAACACGATTTTAAATATGGTGCGCAGTTTGCCGGCACCCAACCCAAAGCTTGCTTCGCGGTAGGAAATGGGCACGGCTTTCAGCGCTTCTTCGGTGGAGCGGATAACCAGCGGCA
>CAJFVS010000050.1 GCA_904420505.1 Candidatus Alloruminococcus vanvlietii
ATATTGGTGTGCATGTGCAGCTCCACGCGCTTTTTCTCCGCATTGTCCTGCCGCCCCAGCTTTTTTACACGCATAATGTCAAACGGGCGGATGGAAACTTCGCGGTCGTATTTATCGTAGCTGGCTTCCCCGCGGATAACCACGCAGTCGCCTTCCTTGATGTCGTCGTAAGTTTGGCTTTTTTGGCTTTCGCAGATGGCCTTGAAGGTGTTCGAGGAGGTCAAATCGGAAAAATCAAACGAAAAGATGTTCTTGCTGCCATCGCGCGTTTCGCGTTTTTCCTTGGCAAACACTTCCCCCCACACGCAAACCCGGCCGCTTTCGGCGTTTACCTGGTTTAAAGGCATGGGGCGCTCTTTAATTTCCCGCCCGCAGATAAGCTCGCAAAAGTCTTCATCAAACGGCAGGCCCTGTATATCAAACGGGATTTTTTTCACCTGCCGCTGGGGTTTTGCCACCGGCACGGCCTGCCCGCTTTGGGCGGCTTTGGCGCGTTCTTCGGAGCCGTACATTTTACTTAACAGCTCGCGCTTGATGGCTTCCTCTTGCTGTTGGCTTTTTTGCAGGTCGGCTTCCAAAGTGCCCTCAATCCGGATGGTGAGCACGCGCGAAAACCATTCGTAGATAAGCTCTTTTAAGCGGATATCGAAATGGTTGGCCTGTAAAATATCGTACCCGCCGTGCTGCAGATGGATGGTGAGCACCTCGTTTTGCAAGGTGACGTTTGCCCCCTGCAAAAAGCCGTTTACCAGCACCCCGCGGCGCAAAAGCTCTTTTACAAGCTCGGGCAGGTAATCGGAAGAAAACAGCTCGGGCGCATACTGCGGGCAAATGCGCACCTCTTCCAGGCGCGCGGCTTGGGCGATGCAGTTTTCCAGCTTGCACAGCAGGTCGTGCTCAATAAGCGTATCAAACCCCACATACACGCACAGGGCGTTTTTTTGGCGCAAAACCTGCGCTTTATGCGCCACCGCGCGCTGAATTTCCCCAGTGATGAGGGCGGGGTCCAAATATTTTGAAAAAACCTTACAAAATAACAGTTGGCTCACAATTTCTCTCCAGCTTTACATGTTTTGGATTTCGTTTAACAGTTGGGGCACAATTTCCTCTTCCGGGATTTTGCGCACAACTTGACCTTTTTTAAAAATCACCGCGCAGCCATCGCCGCCGGCAATGCCGATGTCCGCTTCCCTGGCTTCGCCCGGGCCGTTTACCACGCAGCCCATCACCGCCACCTTTAAGGGCTTGTTTACCCCTTCCAGCGCTTCTTCCAGGCGGTTGGCAATCGCGATTAAATCAATCCGGGTGCGCCCGCAGGTTGGGCAGGAGACAATCTCCACCCCCTGGCTGTACAGCCCCAAAGCGCGCAGGATGTCTTTGCCGGCTTTTACCTCCTCAACCGGGTCGGCGGTTAGGGAAACGCGGATGGTATCGCCAATGCCGTTTAGCAATAAATGCCCGATGCCAATGGAGGATTTTACCACCCCGGTGCGCAATCCGCCGGCTTCGGTAACGCCCAGATGCAAGGGGTAATCGCTTTGTTTGCTCATTAAGGTATAGGCTTCAATCATGGTGGGCACATCGGAGGATTTGATGGACACCACAATGTTGTGGAAATCAAACTGTTCCAAAAGCGAAGCGTGGTACAGGGCGCTTTCCACCAGCGCCTGGGGGCAAACCTTGCCGTATTTTTGCAAAATTTCCTTTTCCAGCGAGCCGGAATTGACCCCAATGCGGATTGCCACGCCTTTTTCGTTGGCTTTTTGCGCCACCAGCTTAATATGCTCCCGGTTGGAGATATTGCCCGGGTTTAAGCGGATTTTGTCAATCCCCGCCTCCAGCGACGCCAACGCCAGGCGGTAGTCGAAGTGGATGTCCGCCACCAGCGGCACCGACACTTCTTGTTTGATGGCGCCGATTAAGCTTACCGCCTGCATATCGGGTATGGCAAGGCGGATGATATCGCACCCGGCGCGCTCTAGCCGCTTGGCCTGCTCTACGCTGCCGCGTATGTCGGTAGACGGCACGTTGAGCATCGACTGCACCAGAATAGGCGCACCCCCGCCGATGGCCCGGCCTTTGATATACACTTGTTTTGTATTTTTGCGCTGCATACTGTTACCCCGTTATCAATCGTACAATGTCATGGTAAGAAACAAACACCAGCAGCAAAATAAGCAATGCAAAACCCGCCATGGTGATGTACCCTTCGTGTTCGGGTTTGATGGGTTTGCGCCTTATCGCTTCGATAAGCAAAAACAAAATCTTGCCGCCGTCCAGCGCGGGAATGGGCAAAAGGTTAAAGATGCCGATGTTGATGGTGATAAACGCCATGAGTATAAAGAACGAGCGCGCCCCGGCGCTGGACGCCTGCCCAATGGCGGTTGCCACCCCCACCGGCCCGGAAAGCTGGTTAATGCCCAGCTGGCCCGTTACCAGCTTGACAAGCGTCTGCCAAATCATCTTGCCCACCGAAATGGTCCAGTAATACGACTGGCGCAAAACGCTGCCAAACGTTTTTTGGATGGGATATACTTTAAAATCCAGCGTGATAATGCGCTGGCCTTCGTATTCGATTGTATCAAACTGCACGTCGTTTAGCTCCACTTTCTCCCCGTTGCGCAACACGGTAAAGTCCACCGTATCGGTGGTAATGGAGGAAATTTCAAATAAAATGTCCTGGTCGATGTTGACCTTTTTGCCGTTGATGCCGATAATCTGGTCGTTTACCTGCAAGCCGGTCTGCTCGCTTCTGGCGTTTTCGGAAAACTGGGCGACGGTTGTAGAAGAAATCGCCCCCGGGGTTGCGGCGGTAAGTACAAGCAAAATCACAAACCCCAGCAAAATGTTCATGGTGGCGCCGGCTACCATCACCAAAAAGCGTTTGTAGCGTTTGGCGTTGTTAAAGGCGCGGGGGTTGTCGCTGGCTTCGTCTTCGCCCAGCATGGCTACATAACCGCCCAAGGGGATAACCCGCACGGCATACATGGTCTGCCCAAATTGCTTTTTTACCAAAGCCGGGCCAAACCCAACCGAAAATTCATCCACCTGGATTTTGCACAGCTTTGCCACAATAAAATGGCCGAACTCATGGATGATAACAATTAAGGCAAAGGTTAATACGGAAATAAATATTGTTTGAATGGTGGCTAACACCGTTCATCACACCCTATCTGTTGGTTTCGTAATGTGCCCGCACCCATTGGCGGACTTGCAAATCGTTTTGTAAAATGTCGTCTATACTATATTTATCCGCATTTTTCTGTTGTATAACCGCTTCTGCAACAATTTCCCCAATTTTCAGAAACGGGATTTTTTCTTGTAAAAACAGCTCTACCGCTACTTCGTTGGCGGCGTTTGCCGCGCACGGGGCCAGCCCGCCCGCCCCGATGGCCTGTATGCAGGCGCCAAGCGCCTGGAAGGTTTCATAGTCGGGTTTATCAAAATGCAGCGTGCCGTAATCGGTTAAAGACAACCGTTTTACCGCACAGGGCAGCCGCTTGGGGTAGGTAAGCGCATACTGGATGGGTATTTTCATATCCGGCACGCCCAGCTGGCCGATGACCGAGTAATCTTCAAACTCCACCAGCGAATGCACCACGCTTTCGCGGTGCACCACAATTTCAATGTTCTGCGGCTTTATGCCAAACAGCCACACGGCTTCTATCACTTCCAGCCCTTTGTTCATCAATGTGGCCGAATCAATGGTGATTTTGGCCCCCATGGACCAGTTGGGGTGTTTTAGCGCCTGCGCCGGCGTTATGTTGGCAAGTTCGCCTTTGGTTTTGCCAAAAAAAGGCCCGCCCGAAGCGGTTAGCAAAATTTTTTGTATGGGTTGCTGGCCCTGCATGCACTGGAATATGGCCGAATGCTCCGAATCCACCGGCAGGATGGCCACCCCGTTTGCGCGCGCGGCTTCCATCACCAGGGCGCCCCCCGCCACCAGCGTTTCCTTGTTGGCCAGGGCAACGGTTTTTTGGGCGTTTATGGCGGCCAGGGTTGGCAAAAGCCCCACCATGCCCACCACCGAATTGAGCACCAAATCGCATTGGGGCAGGCTGGCAATCTCACAAAGGCCCTGCATGCCGCTTAGCACGCGGGTATGGGTGTCTTTGAGCTTTATTCTAAGCGCCTTGGCGCAGTCTTCCTCAAAGCAGGCAACATACCCAACGCCAAATTTGCGCGCCTGGCGCTCCAGCAGGCCGATGTTGCGGTTGCCTGCTATAGCCAAAACCCGCTCGCCCAAAGCTTCTATCACTTCCAAACTCTGCGTGCCAATGGAGCCCGTAGAGCCTAAAATGCAAATATTTCTCACATTCTTCACCTAACAGCATAAGCCATACAAGGCATAACCTTGTATGGCCGCAAAATTCACCTATTACCGGATAACAATGGGAAACGCCAGCATGAAATAATAAAACAGCGGGCCGGAAAACAAAACCGAATCAAAGCGGTCCAACACGCCGCCATGCCCAGGCAGGACATTGCCAAAATCCTTCACCCCGCACTGGCGTTTGATAATGGATGCGGACAAATCCCCCAGCATGCTGGCAATGGAACAAAGAAACCCCGACGCCAACAGCGAAAAATAGGAAATATCCACCCCAGGGGTGATAAGCCCGTAAGCAAACCCCAGCAGGGTAAACAGCAGCATACACACCACTACCCCGCCTACAGCGCCCTCCACAGTTTTTTTCGGGCTAATTTTGGGCGCCAGTTTGGTTTTGCCAAAGGCGCTGCCAATAAAATACGCACCCGCGTCGGTCAGCCATGGGGCCGCCAGCGCCATGATGATGTAAAAGCGTGCGTCCGGCCAGAACCGGTCGCGCAGCAAAAGCAATATATCAAACCCGTATACAATGGCAACGCTAAGCAAAAACGCCAGGCCAATCTGCTCAATGCGCATGGTTTCATGCTTGGCAATTAGCAAAACAAACAGCGCCAAAGCAAACAGCACATAACATACGGGTGCAAAAAACGCCAAAGCCGGCACCTTGCAGATGGGAACACACACGGCAAACGCCATACAAATGCATACCAAAGCCCTGTTTTGGATGTATTTTGTAGCCGCCAGCACTTCATACAAAGCAACCAGCGATACCAAAGCGATGACGATATTGAAAATAACCCCGTCGGCAAAAATCAATACGCACCCCAGTAGCGTCAGCCCAATCACTGCCGATACAATACGCTGCTTCATACCCTAAATTCCCCCAAACCTTCGGTTGCGTTTTTGGTATTCTGCAATCGCTTCATCCAAATCTTTGGGCTGAAAATCGGGCCACAAAATATCCATAAACACATATTCGGCATAAGCCGACTGCCACAAAAGGAAATTTGACGTGCGCTTTTCCCCGCTGGGGCGGATAATCAAATCCGGGTCGGGCTGGTTTGCCGTGTACAGATACTGCGAAAACAGCTGTTCATCAATCTGTTCTGGCTGCAACTGCCCCAATTTGGCTTGCTGCGCAATTTTTTGCACCGCCTGCAAAATCTCCCCCCGGCCGCCGTAGTTGAGCGCGATGTTTACCACAAAGCCCTGGTTGTTGGCGGTTTCGCGGGTGATTTTGGCAATTTTTTGCTGCAGCTTGGGTGGCAGCGCCTGCAAATCGCCGATGAAAACGGTTTTTACGTCTTCGGCGTCGCCTTTGGCAAGCGCTTCGTCCAAATAATCGTTTAACAGCCCCATAATCGCGTCCACTTCGTCTTTGGGACGCTTCCAGTTTTCGGTGGAAAAGGCATACACCGTCAAATACTGCACGCCGATTTTGCGCGCGTATTCCGCAATTTTGCGGAATGTTTGCGCGCCCTGCTTATGCCCCATTTTGCGTGGCATAGCCCGGCGGCGTGCCCAGCGGCCGTTGCCATCCATTATAATACCAATATGCTTTGGCACGCCAAAAGATGTTTCTTCCTGCATGCCTTGGTTGTTGCTCGCCATCAAAGGACGCCCCCAGCTTTAAATTTCCAGAATTTCTTTTTCTTTTGCCTTTACGGCGGCGTCGATGTCTTTGCAGTATTTGTCGGTCAGTTTTTGGATATCTTCTTCCAGCAGTTTCAAATCGTCTTCGGTGATGTCGCTGGATTTTTTCATGGCTTTGAATTTATCCACAGCGTCGCGGCGGATGGAACGGATGGCCACTTTGGATTCTTCCCCCATTTTGGAAACCTGTTTGCACAGCTCTTTGCGGCGCTCTTCGGTTAAAGGCGGGAACGCGATGCGGATGACCGAACCGTCGTTGTTGGGGTTAATGCCCAAATCGGAGGTTAAAATGGCTTTTTCAATGGCTTTTAAAGTGGATTTATCCCACGGCTGGATAACCAAAGTGCGCGCTTCGGACACGGAAATCGCCGCCATCTGCTGGATAGCGGTGGGCACGCCGTAGTAATCCACCATAATTTTATCCAAAACCGCAGCGTTGGCGCGCCCCGCACGGATAGCGGCAAAATCGCCTTTGAGCACGCTTAAGGTTTTGCCCATTTTTTCATCATAAGCTTTTAGTTCCGGTTTCATGTTGTTCAGTCCTCCTTGACCAATGTTCCTATTTTTTCGCCCATAATGGCTTTGTAAAGGTTATCCGGGTCGTCGATGCTGAACACCAACACCGGGATATGGTTGTCTTTGCACATGGAAGCGGCCGTCATATCCATTACCGCCAGGCCCATATTCAAAACCTGCGAGAAGGACACTTCCTCAAAACGGGTGGCGTCGTCAAATTTGGCGGGGTCTTTGTCGTAAACGCCGTCTACCAAGGTGGCTTTTAAAATCACGTCCGCGTCAATTTCCGCCGCACGCAGCGAAGAAGCGGTATCGGTAGAGAAAAACGGGTTGCCGGTGCCGCAGCCAAAAATAACCGTGCGCCCTTTTTCCAAATGGCGGATAGCCCGCCCGCGCACATAGGGTTCGGCAATTTGCTGCATGGTAATGGCGGTTTGCACGCGCACCTCCACGCCGATTTGCTCCAAAGCATCGGCCAGGGCCAGCGCGTTGATGGCGGTTGCCAGCATGCCCATATGGTCGGCGCGGGTTCTGTCCATCTTGCCGCTGGAGCGCCCTCTCCAGAAGTTGCCGCCGCCTACCACGATGGCCACCTGCACCCCTGCGTCGGTGCATTTCTTGATTCCTTCACAAATGCTGGTCACCACGTCGTAATCCAACCCGAATTTTTTATCGCCTGCAAGCGCTTCACCGCTTAATTTTAGCAGTACACGTTTATAAACTGGCTGCATTTTCTTCACCTTCCCTGTTTTTCTCCATAAAAGGGGCAAGCCCCCTGTTATTCCCTGTTTTGGCGGGTTATTGCAAAACCGCTTTTTTAAAAAACAAATAAAACCTGCCGCCCAAAGACGGGGAAGATTTTACTTTAACTTTATTTTACAATACCCCTGTTTTCTTGTAAAGCCAATTGGCAGGATTATTCTCTAATTTTTTACAAAAACGCGTTTCTTTGCCAAGGCCAAATTGGGCAATTGCCAAAAAATAAGGACACAAGTTGGTTTCGCTCGTGTCCTTTTTGTAAAGCCCCGGCAGGCGCCCAAAGCTGGGTACACCGCTTTGCTCTAGCGGCAACCAGGCCCCATTTTGCCACATGGGGTTTGGCATGCCATACGCCCCATTGGCATTTTGCGCTAAAAACCGGGCCGGATATGCACCCGGCACCGGTGCGAGCCTTGGCCAAAGGGGAATGTTTTGCGCGCTTTTGCACAAGCGCTAGCAGGGCAACCATACGCTGCCAGCGCAGAGATTTCATCCCTTTTTTAAACGATATTTATTATAGCATACTGTCCCTTACTTCGCAATCGCCAACACGGCTTTTGCAAAAACACATTTGCCTGTACCCGCGCTTTTGTATGGTATCCTTATGGTAACTACCATACCCAAAAGTGCGTACTTTACGCGTTTGCCCAAAGGCTGTATGATAAAAACACAGGCAAAACGCTTATGCGGCCGGCCGTTTTTACACAAAACGCCGCTGGCAAAAACAAAAGCGCTTTTGGGGCGAACGCCGCGCAATCTTACAAAGGGGCCCTTTGGGGCACCAAACGCCTTTAGGAGGAAATTATGAACGCGAATGCGGAAAAATACCTGCAGATGCTGCAAAACGAAATCCACACCGTGGTGTTTGCCACAACGGATGAAAACCATCACCCCGTAACCTGCGTGATTGACATCATGCTGGCCGACCAAAACGGGCTGTATTTTTTAACCGCCAAAGGAAAATCCTTTTACCAGCGTTTGATGCAGCAGCCGGTTATCGCCCTTTGCGGGTACAAAGGCAAAGACACCCTTTCCAGCCAATCGGTTAGCCTGCGCGCAAGGGTGCAAGAAATCGGCCAGCAGCACCTGGCGGAAATATTTGCCCAAAACCCCTATATGGCGCAGATATACCCCACCCCGGAAAGCCGCTTAGCGCTGCGGGTATTTCACATCTACCAGGGCAGCGGCGAATTTTTTGATTTAAGCCAAAAACCCATTTTCCGTGAATCCTTTTGCTTTGGCGCAGCGCAAGGCGCCCCTTTGCGCTTTTGGGTTACCCCCAAATGCAACGGCTGCGGGCTTTGCGCCAAGGTTTGCCCGCAAAACTGCATTGGCTTTTATAAAAACCGTGCGCAAATTCAGCCGCAGCACTGCCTGCACTGCGGCAGATGCGAAGAAATTTGCCCGCAGCATGCGGTGGAAAGGAGAACCCTATGACCCAGCAGCAACGGCTTTTGTATTTAATACAATATTTAAAAGAAGAAGAAAGCGAATGGAAAGACCTAGCGGTCCCTTCCCAGCTACAGGAACAAAAACGCCTGCTGCGCGCGATGATGAACCTGCGCCCGCCCAAGCCGGTTGGCAAAGAATTTTTAGCCGTGCAGGACGCTTATTTGCAGCAAGAAAACGCGCAAAAAGGCATTGTTTCGCCGCAAAGTTTCACCCCTGTGCTGCCGGGGGTGTATTTATGGCAGGGCGATATCACCCGCCTTGCCGCCGGCGCCATTGTCAATGCGGCCAACAGCGCGATGCTGGGGTGTTTTGTGCCCTGCCACGGCTGTATCGACAATGCCATCCACTCGGCCGCAGGGGTACAGCTTCGCCTGGAATGTTTTCGTTTGATGCAAACCCAGAAAACCCCCGAACCGGCGGGAAATGCCAAAATTACAAAAGGTTATAACCTTCCCTGCCGCTATGTTCTGCATACCGTTGGCCCCATTGTAAACGGCGCGCTTACCCAAGCCGATTGCGACACGCTGGCAAGCTGTTACCAATCCTGCTTGCAGCTTGCATGCGCTTATGGGCTAAAAAGCGTGGCTTTTTGCTGCATTTCCACCGGCGAATTCCATTTTCCAAAGCAAAAAGCCGCCCAAATTGCCGTGCAAACGGTGCTGCAATTTTGCAAAACAAACCCAAACAGCCCAGAGGTGATTTTTAATGTTTTTCAAGACAGCGACTACCAAATCTACAAGCGATTGCTTACCCCAAACCCAAAAGCTTAAACAAGCCATACAGGAAGCCGACGCCATTGTCATCGGGGCGGGGGCAGGCTTGTCCACATCGGCGGGGTTTGTTTACTCCGGCAGGCGCTTTGCAGAAAATTTTGCGGATTTTATTGCAAAATACGGCTTTGGGGATATGTATTCGGCGGGGTTTTACCCTTACGCCACCCTGGAAGAATACTGGGCGTACTGGAGCCGGTACATCTATATCAACCGCTACCAAAACGCCCCCAAACCGGTTTATGAAAACCTGCTAAAGTTGGTGCAGGGCAAAGATTATTTTGTTTTAACCACCAATGTCGACCATTGCTTTCAAAAAGCGGGGCTTGATAAGCACCGCCTGTTTTACACCCAGGGCGATTACGGCTTATGGCAGTGTTCCAAACCCTGCCACAGCCAAACCTATGACAACGAAGAAACGGTTTGCAAGATGCTAGAAGCCCAGGGGCTGCAAGCGCAGCAAAACGGGTTAAAGCCGCTTGCAAACGGCGCGCCCAAAACCTGCGTGCCCACCCAGCTTGTGCCCCATTGCCCGGTATGCGGCGCGCCCATGGCAATGAACCTGCGCGCGGACGGCACGTTTGTGCAGGATGAAGGCTGGTATAAGGCATCCGAGCGCTACCACGATTTTATACGCCGCCATGAGGGGCTGCGGATGCTGTATTTGGAGCTGGGGGTTGGCGCCAACACCCCTGGGATTATCAAATACCCCTTTTGGCAGATGACTTACCAAAACCCCAAGGCCGTTTATGGCTGCATCAACCTGGGGGAAGCCTTTGCGCCAAGGGAAATCCAAAAGCAGGCCATCTGCATCAACGCCGACATTGCCCAAACCATCGCCTGTTTATAAAACCGGCATACAAAGCAAAACGGCATGGCCAAACCCATGCCGCCCTGGGGCCGCCCAAATGGCAAGCAAGCCTATTGCCCAGCGCATACAGGCGCTTTTGCTTTGCGTTTGGGGGAATTTTAACAAGCCTTTGCCATTTTTGCGCGCTATTTACCCCCAGCTTGGCAACGGGCGCTTGCAAAGCGGCGGCAAAACGCCAAAAACAGCGGGGAACATAATAAAAAAGGGCGGGTTCCGGAAAGCTCCGGTACCTGCCCTTTGTTTGCGTTTTGGTTGGCGCAAGGCCATACAGCAAAACCTTATTTTACCATGCTGGCAACTTCGTCTGCAAAGTTGTCTTCGCGTTTTTCCAAACCTTCGCCTTTTTCAAAGCGGACAAAGCCCACAATTTCAATGGAGCCGCCCATCTCTTTGGCTTTGGTTTCGGTGTATTTGGCAACCGACATATCCTGGTCTTTTACAAAGGGTTGCTCAACCAAGCAAACTTCTTTGTAGAATTTGTTGATACGGCCCATGACCATTTTTTCCGCAATGTTGGCGGGTTTGCCTTCGTTCATGGCCTGTACGGTAAGGATTTCTTTTTCTTTTGCAATTACATCTGCCGGAACGTCCTCTTTGGTGGTGTAGGTGGGGTTGGCAGCTGCTACCTGCATAGCGATGTCTTTTGCATATTCGGCAAAGGCCGGGTTTTGGGCAACATCGGTTTTAAACTGCACCATAACGCCGATTCTGCCGCCGCCGTGAACATAGGTGACGAGATCGCCCTGCATACGGGCAAAACGGCGAACCTTCAGGTTTTCGCCGATGACCAGAATTTTCTCGCGCAGCATATCGGCAATGGTGGCACCGCCAACAGAGGCTGCCAACAAAGCGTCTACGTCAGCGGGGTCTTGGTCGATTACCGCATCCGCACAGGTTTCCACAAATGCCTGGAAATCGGCATTTTTGGCAACAAAGTCGGTTTCGGAGTTTACTTCGATTACCACGCCCACTTTTTTCTCCGGGTCTACTTTTGCAAATACCAAGCCTTCTGCTGCAATTCTGCCGGATTTTTTGGCAGCGGCGGCCAGGCCTTTTTCGCGCAGCAGTTCAATTGCTTTTTCCATATCGCCATTGGCGTCGGTCAGGGCTTTTTTGCAGTCCATCATACCGCAGCCGGTTCTTTCGCGCAGGTTTTGTACGTCTTTTGCTGTAAAAGCCATTGTCAAAATTCCTCCTTGTTCTTTTTAAGGAAAATGCTGTATACGCCAGCTTTTTGCCGTTGGGCCGTTAGGCTAAAAGCCAAATGGCCAAAACAAAAGCGGCAATTATGCGTTTTCTTCTTCCTGGGGCTGTGCTTCTTCTGCGGTTTCTTCCGCAGCATCCTGCTGGCCTTCTCTGCCTTCCAAAATGGCGTTTGCCATGGTTTGGGAGATGAGTTTTACCGCGCGGATGGCGTCGTCGTTGCCGGGGATGACATAATCCACTTCATCCGGGTCACAGTTGGTATCCACAATGGCAACCACCGGGATGCCCAGTTTTTTGGCTTCCGAAACGGCGATTTTTTCTTTTCTGGGGTCTACTACAAACAAAGCGCCGGGCAGTTTTTTCATGGTTTTAATGCCGCCCAGGAATTTTTCCAAACGCTCGATTTCCAAGTTGAGTTTGATAACTTCTTTTTTGGGCAGAAGGTCGAAAGTGCCGTCTTCTTCCATTTTGCGAAGCTGCTCAAGCCTGTCGATTCTGCGGCGGATGGTTTTGAAGTTGGTCATCATGCCGCCCAGCCATCTGGCGTTGACATAGTGAACGCCTGCGCGCTCGGCTTCTTCTTTTACCGATTCGCTGGCTTGTTTTTTAGTGCCTACAAACAAAACGGTGTCGCCATTTGCAGCCACGTCGCGTACAAAGTTATACGCTTCTTCCAATTTTTTTACAGTTTTCTGCAGGTCGATGATGTAGATGCCGTTTCTTTCGGTGAAAATGTACTGTGCCATTTTCGGGTTCCATCTTCTGGTCTGGTGGCCGAAGTGAACGCCTGCTTCCAAAAGTTGTTTCATTGATACTACGCCCATTGATAAATCCTCCTTAAGGTTATCCCTCCGCATCAAGGTGATATTTTGGCGCGAACCCTTTTAGAAAGGGCACCTTAGGCCAGCCTTCATGCGTGCGTTATGCGGTTGCTATTATAGCATAAATGCGCTGTTTGTTGCAAGTTTTTTTTGCATTTGTGTTAGTTTTTAAAGAATTTCTGCAAAAAGCCCTCTTTTTTGGCGATTTTACGGCGTTTTCCGTCGTAATTGACCAAAATGGTATCCTCCCCGATGATGTCGATATCGCACCAGCGGATGATTAAATCGTCTTCGCGCCCCAACAGCCCGAATAGCTTGGGCCGCCCAAAAATAATAATGGAACACACCAGCGCCTTGCAGGTGTCGATTTCAATATCGTCTACACATCCTAGTATACATCCGTCTTTTACATTTACAACCTCTTTGTCCCGCAAATCCTGAAAACTGCACAACAATTTTTTCACCCGCTTTCCTCTTTTGCGTATTTGGCCCCGGCGCACCGGTAGATTGTTTGGCAAACGGCCGCTTGCAGCAGGGCCGCTGCAAATGCCGCATAAACAATTGGCGCGCGCTGTAATATATATTCAAAAGATTGAAATAATATCCTAACTATGGTATTTTAGTAAGTAGAGAAAGGGGCATATGGCAATGGAATACGGTGTATTTGACATTTTGGGCCCGATTATGACCGGGCCGTCCAGCTCCCACACGGCGGGGGCGGTAAAAATTGCGCGGCTGGCGCTTGCTTTGTGCGATTTCCCTATCGCCAATGTGGAATTCCACCTGCATGGCTCGTTTGCCAAAACCTACAAGGGTCACGGCACCGACAAAGCATTGGTGGCCGGCATTTTGGGGTTTTCGCCGGGCGACAAAGGCATACGCACGGCCTTTGAAACCGCCGACGCCAAAGGGCTGCGCTACCAGTTTATCCCAACCGATTTGGGCGACGTGCATGAAAACACGGTAAAAATTGTGATGTTTTCGCACGACGGCAACCAAAGCCTTACGGTGATTGGCTGTTCGATTGGCGGGGGCGAAGCGGTGATTACCTCGGTAAACGACTACCCCACCCGCATCGACGGCAAATCCCCCACCTTGATGATTGAAGAAAACGACAACCGCGGCGTGGTGGCAAAGGTATCCACCATATTGGCGGACGCGGGGATTAACATCGCGGCCATGCAGGTGGAGCGCAAAGCCAAATACAACCTGGCCATGATTGTGGTGCAAACCGACGAGCTGCCCGACGAACAGGTGGTAAAACGCCTTATGGCGCTAAACGATGTGTTCCATGTGCGGCTGTTAAATTATGTATTATAGAAAGGGGTTGTTTGGCATGTTTTCTTGCGGCGCACAGCTTTTGCACATCACCCAGCAGGAGGGCATTTGCATTGCCCAGGCAATGCTTAAGCAGGAAATGCAGCTTAGCGAAACCGGCGAAGCGCAAATCCGCCGGCGTTTGCACAAGGTGCTGGATGTGATGGAGGAATCCTCTACCACGGCGGCAAACGAAAAGCTGCCCATTGTGGGCAACATGATTTCGGGCGATGCGATGAAATTAACCCAATACCGCGCGCAAAACGCCCCTTTGTGTGGGAATTTTGTGGCTTCGGCCATGGCAAAAGCGCTTTCCTGCTCGGAGGTAAACGCTTCGATGGGGCTTATCTGCGCGGCGCCCACCGCTGGTTCCTGCGGGATTTTGCCCGGGGTTGTGCTGGCGGCCAGGGAGGAATTCGGCTTAGACGATACCGCTGTGGAGGACGCTTTGCTTACAGCCGCCGCCATTGGCAGCATTATTGCCAAAAACGCCACCTTAGCCGGCGCCGAAGGCGGCTGCCAGGCCGAATGCGGTTCGGCTGCGGCGATGGCGGCAGCGGCGCTGGTGCACATCAAAGGCGGAGGGGCCCAGCAGTGTTTGGACGCGGCGGCCATCGCCTTAAAAAGCGTGATGGGCCTGGTATGCGACCCGGTGGCGGGTTTGGTTATCTCCCCCTGCGCCAAGCGCAACGCTTCGGGGGTGGCAAACGCCGCCTGCGCGGCCGACATGGCTTTGGCGGGCATACAAAGCGTTATCCCCTTTGACGAAGTGGTGGACGCGATGAAAAAAGTAGGGCGCATGCTGCCCTACGAGCTGCGGGAAACCGCCAAAGGCGGCATTGCCGTTTCCCCCACCGCTTTGCGCATTCAACAGGAAATTTTTGGCAGTTAAGCCGTTTTAAAAAGAAAGAAAGTGATGGTTGTGGTTACATCCCCAATGGATACCCGCTCCAAACGTTATCGAATTGCCAACTGGGTGATGATTACGCTAATTGTGGTGTTTTCGGTCATTGGCGCGGTATTTGCCATACAAAAAGGCGACATGGTAGACCTGGCTTTGTGCGCGGTCAGCATTGTCATCCCCTTGGTGCCGCCGTTGTTTTACAAGCTGTTCCATTTAACCCCCGTAGCGGATTTGAGCTTTTTGGTATATGTGTTTTGCTTTTTTGCTTTGACATTGGGCTGCGGGTTTTCCGGTATGGACGCCATCCCCTACTACGATAAAGTCCTGCATTTTGTATCCGGGATTTTGGGCGCGTTTGCGGGCTTTTTGCTATTTGTGCGTTTAAAGCACAACCACCAGGTGGAAAAGGACAAAGATATAGGCCTTATGCTGGTGTTTTGCAACGGGGTGAATATGCTAATTGCCGTGGTGTGGGAAATTTACGAATTTTTGACCTTTGTGATTTTGCATGTGGATTCGCAGAAAATGCTGACCACCGGCACGTTTGACACCATGGGCGATGTCATCACCTGTTTGGTTGGCGGCATTTTGCTTTCGGTTTTGCTATACCGTTACCACAAATTGGGTAAACCCACCTTTCTAATGCGCGTGTACGAGCATTACTACCAGCTAAACCACAAAGAAAAATAAATTGGTTTATTGGCAGGCGAAAACCTATTTGCCGGCGGCGCCCCCTTGCCTGCGCATATTTTCTGCTGCTTATTTTTTAAATGCAACACAAAAGGGCTTTTGCATGGGAGCACCCGCGCGAACGCCCTTTTTACAGCACAGCTGTTTGCGGCTGTGCTTTTTTGCCGCCTGTTTTTAGGGTTCGCCAGGGCGCGGCATGCCTGTGCATGTGCCAAAAGCTTTAACCGGCGCTAGGCTTTTTTGTTGCCGCCAAAGCCCCAAGCCCGCCCGATGCTTTTGGCCACAGGCCGGTTTGGGCGGCGCATTAAAAAGGGCGAACCCCCTAAACCGCCCGCGCATTTTTGCCCAAAGGCAAAAAACGCTTTCTTTTGGGGAGCGCGCCTGCCGGCCCCTTTTATTGGCTTAAATTTGCTTTTTAATGCGCTCGAGCGCCCCTTTTTCCAGCCGGCTTACCTGCGCTTGGGATATGCCGATTTCATGGGCTACCTCCATTTGGGTTTTGCCTTTGAAAAAACGCAGGGTTAAAATGTGCTTTTCACGCTCGGTTAAATCGCCAATCGCCTGTTTTAAGGCAATTTCTTCCAGCCAGCATTTGTCGTCGTTGTGGTCGCCTACCTGGTCCATCACATAAATGGTGTCGCCCCCGTCGGAATACACCGGCTCGTACAAAGAAAGCGGTTCCACAATGGCTTCCAGCGCCAGCACCACGTCTTCTTTTTTCAGCCCCATTTCCCTGGCGATTTCTTCAATGGTGGGTTCGCGGTTTTTCTGCCGGGTTAGCAGCTCTTTTACCGTCATGGCTTTGTAGGCGGTGTCGCGTAAAGAACGGCTGACCCGGATGGGGTTGTTGTCGCGCAAATAGCGGCGGATTTCGCCGATAATCATGGGGACAGCGTAGGTGGAAAAGCGAACATTGTGTCCCAGGTCGAAGTTATCGATGGCTTTGATTAAACCGATGCACCCCACCTGGAACAGGTCGTCAGGGTTTTCGCCCCGCCCGGAAAACTTTTGTATCACGCTTAGCACCAGGCGCAAATTGCCGTTGATAAGCTGTTCGCGCGCATTGGCGTCCCCCTGCCTTGCGCGCTTTAAAAGCTCCATCTTCTCCGCTTCTTTTAAAACGGTGAGTTTGGAGGTGTTCACCCCGCAGATTTCCACTTTGTTTAACTGCAAAAAAATTCCCCCTACTGCTTTTACTACTGCGAGTATTGCCAAAGCAGCAAGGGGCCATTCAACTAGGAAACTCTTTCCAGCTCTTTTTTCAGGCGTTTGATAATGCGTTTTTCCAGCCGGGATATGTACGACTGCGAAATGCCAATCATATCGGCTACTTCTTTTTGGGTGTGTTCCACCCCGTTGTTTAAACCAAAGCGCATCTGCATAATCACCCGCTCGCGAGGGGAAAGCTTGTTTACCGCATCCAGCAGAAGGCTCTTTTCCACATCCTGTTCGATGCCGCGGTCCACGCTGTCGTTTTCGGTGCCCAAAATGTCCGAAAGCAGCAGCTCGTTGCCGTCCCAGTCGATATTCAGCGGCTCGTCGATGGAAATTTCATGCTTTTGGGCCTGGCTTTTGCGCAAATACATCAAAATTTCGTTTTCAATGCAGCGGGAAGCATAGGTGGCCAGCTTGATGTTGCGCGAAGGGCAAAAGGTGTTTACCGCCTTGATAAGCCCGATGGTGCCGATGGAAATCAAATCCTCCACGCCGATGCCGGTGGATTCAAACTTGCGGGCAATATACACCACCAGGCGCAGGTTGTGCACAATCAACGTCTGGCGGGCCCAGTCCTCGTTTTCCTCCAGGGCTTTGAATACTCGGGCTTCTTCCTCGTGGCTTAAGGGGGCGGGCAGGGTTTCCGGGCCGTTGATGTAGTAGACCTTCCCCTTTCCCAGCACCAGGTAAATAAAACGGATGAGTGTTTGTTTGATGTTTCCCTTTAACGCAAGCATGGTACCCCTTCCTCTCTTGGTTGTAATGCTAAATGTTCATTTAAAAGCAAATCGTATCTGCCGTTAAAAATGGGATTTGGGCACAAGCCCAGCAGCACATCCTGGGTATCGTAAAGGGCGCCGTTGCCTTCCAGCCAAAGCTTTTGGGGGGCAACGCACACAAGCAGGCTTTCCTCCCCCAGCATATGGTACGGTATGACCTTAACGCCCTTTGGCAAACAAAACCCCTGCTTTAAAAAACACTGCGGGTCTTGCTGTAAGCTTTGCACAAGCGCTTTTACCGGCGCGTCCAGCAAGGGCAAAAGCGCCTGGTAATGGCACACCACCACCGGCAGATTGGAAAACAGGTCGATGAGCTGGTTGCCGCTGTCCCAAAAGGCGCGCAGAACGGTTTGGCGCCCGTTTAAAAGAACATGCGCCAAAAATTCGTTTTGGGCGGGCTTTTTTTTGCGGGTGAGGATTTCAAACAGCGAAATGGCCCCGTAGCAGAACACGCAGCTTACCACCAGCGTTATGGGCGAAAGGGGCAAATACAGCACCCCGTTTTGCATCACCATAAAACTGGGCTTTAAGCAAAGCCATATGGCCAGCATAGCGCCGGCGTACACCACATTTACCGTAAAAAACACAAACAACCGGAAAGCAAACGCCTTTTTATTCTGGAAGCCAAACAGCATAAGGGTAATGGCCGCGGCCAGCAAAAGCTTAATGCCAAACTCCACATACAAAGGCTGCTGGGGTAAAAAAATAATAAGCGAAAACAGCCCGCTTACCCCGCTGCAAAGCAATATCCGCCAGGTTTTGGGGCGGCATTGGCACAAATAGGTTGTGGTTTTGATGAGAAAGAAATTGATAAGCATATTCAGCAGAACCAATATATCTACATAAATAACAACCCGCACCTTATCCCCTTCTTTCGTTATTCCCATTATAAAAAGGTTTTTTTGGAAATTCTGTCACATCCTGGGCGTCTTTCGTGTCAAAAACGGCTGTTTGCACGCGCACGAAATACCGGGAACAAAGCGGTGCGTTTTGCATATGATACAGTGTAGCCCCATATATGCTTTGGAGTTGATTTTTATGCCATGTTGTAATAGTTCCAGCGGTAGCTGCAATAGCTACGATACCAGCAGCTGCTGCAATAACAGCTGTTCTTGCAATAACAATTGTTCTTGCAATACCAACAGCAGTAGCAATACCCTGTGCGACCTGTTTGAACGCAGTGCTTTGGCAAATTCCAATGTCACCGCCAGCAGGCCGTCTAATTCCTGTACTTGTTCGTGCACACGCTGCGGCAATTGCTGTGTATGTTGTTGTGGATGCCATTCTTCCTCCTGCTGCTGCAACGGCTGTAATAGCTGCTGCAACTGTACATCATCCGAAACCACAAACAGCAATATCATCCAATGCTGTGACGAAGACGGCAGCTGTGTCAATGTCAACCGTTGTTCCCGAAACCAATTCTGGCCGCATTTTTCGCGCCCCCGTTGGCTTAGCTGCACAGACCTGTATTCTGAAGTCACAAGTGCATAAACAGCAAAAAACTCCCCTGGAACCGTTTGGCTCCGGGGGAGTTTGCTTTTTATACGGCTTGGCAGGCAAACCGCTTACATTCTTGCAAAAAACGCTTTGCCACGCCTTTGGGCAGGGGTTTAGCGCCATTCTATCTGGAGTTTGCCGGCCGCTTTTTCAAATTTTAGCACAAGGATATACCTGTTTTTTGCCTGCACATCCAGCCAGCCTGTCGGTTGATCCGGCGTTAAATGCAGCAGCGTTTCTTTATGCTGGTTTTCAACGCAAACGCTTGCGCACCCTTTGGATATTTGGCCGCTGAAACAAAAGGCATACCGGCGCTTTTGGCCAAATTTTATCACTTTTTTTACATAGCCGCTGCAAGCAGAGAACGTGGCCTGGCAACGGTTTTTTTCTGGGAACGAAGCGGTAAACAAGCCCGCCCGTTTGCGGTTAAAAAGCATATGCCCGTTTATCCACAACAGGTAAAACAAAGCAAGTATTAGCAAAATTGCCGCCACCGCAACCAATAACGGCATCCATGGTTCCATAAAGCATCCCTACCATTGAGCAAAATAAAGCCAATTTTCCACAGCCCGCCGGATAACGCCCCCGCCGGCTTTGGCAAGCGCGTTTTCAGCGGCTGCAAAGGGTTTACAAAGGCTGCACCTGGTCTTTTAGCAGCTTGTATTCGATGGAGTCGCACAACGCTTCCCAGCTGGCGTGGATGATGTCGAAGGATACGCCGACGGTTGTCCAAACGTTTTCGCCGTCGGACGACTGGATAAGCACCCTTACGCGCGATGCGCTGTTTTGCCCGGCTTCCAGCACCCGCACCTTGTAGTCCACTAAGCGCATGCGGGCAATTTGCGGGTAAAACAGCTCGATGGCCTTGCGCATGGCCAAATCCAAAGCGTTTACCGGGCCCTCGCCTTCGGCCGCGCGGATTTCGCTGCGGTCCTTCACGCGGATTTTTACCACCGCCGTGGCAAGCCCCGGGTCGGAATTGCCTTCTTTCTGCGCAAGGATTTTGTAAAATTCCAGTTCAAAAAAAGGCGTATAGCGCCCCAAATGCTTTAAGGCAAGCATCTGGGTGCTGGCGGCGGCGGATTCAAACTCATACCCCTGGGCTTCCAAATCCTTAATGCGGCTGACAAACCGCGCGATGGTTTCGTCATCGCGGCGCAAACCGTGGTCCCATTGGGAAAGCTGGCCAAACACCGCCGATTTGCCCGCAAACTGCGAAATAAGCAGGTTGCGCTGGTTGCCCACCAGGCTGGGGTCGATATGCTCAAACGAGCGGCTGACCTTTTTCACCCCGTCGATGTGCATGCCGGCCTTGTGCGAAAAAGCGCTTGCGCCCACATACGGCAGGGCGTTGTCCGGCAGGATGTTGGCGGTTTCGGCAATGAACATGGCGGTTTTGCAAAGCCGCTGCATTTTGTCCTGCGGGATGCAGGTATAGCCCAGTTTTAACTGCAAATCGGGGATAATGGTAGAAAGGTTTGCGTTGCCGCAGCGCTCGCCAAAGCCAAGATAGGTGCCCTGTACATGGCACGCGCCCGCCTGCACCGCCAAAATGGAATTGGCAACCGCCAGGCCGCAGTCGTTGTGGCAGTGGATGCCCACTTTGCAAGCAAACCGGCCGCACACCAGCTTGGTTGCCTCGTACACCTGCTGGGGGAACGCCCCGCCGTTGGTGTCGCACAGGCATAAAACGTCCGCGCCCGCATCATAAGCCGCCTGCAAAGCGGCTAAGGCGTAATCGGGGTTTTCCTTGTAGCCGTCAAAAAAATGCTCGGCGTCAAACACCACGGTTTTGTGGTGCGCTTTGAAAAACTGCACGGTGTCAAAAATCATCTTCAGGTTTTCTTCCAGGGTGGTTTTTAAAATTTCACGCACATGCAAATCCCATGTTTTGCCAAAAATGCTTACCACCTCGCACCCGGCTTCCAGCAGCGCCTGGCAGTTAAGATCTTTTTGGGCGGTTGTATCGCGGTGGCGGGTGGACCCAAACGCCACCAGCTTGGCGTTTTGCAGCTGTAAGCGCCTGGCCTCGTGGAAAAATTCCAGTTCCTTTGGGTTGGACGCCGGGTTGCCCCCTTCGATATAGGCAATCCCCTGCTTATCCAGCTTTTGCACCACCGCCAGTTTATCCTGCAACGAAAACGAAATATGTTCCCCCTGTGCGCCGTCGCGCAGGGTGGAATCCAAAATTTCCACATGTGCGTTTGCCCCCATGTGCAAACCTCCCCTTTGTATGCTTTGCTTTCTGTTCTATCATAAAGGTTCGCCCCCCCCTTGTCAAGAACGGCCAAAACAGCAAAATGCGAGCTTTACCAAATGATGGTTGACGAATGCCAACAGGCGAAGTACAATCGGATTGAAAGGATGGTAGAGATGGAAAAACACGAAAAACGTTCCCGATTCAAACAGCTATTTTTCACCTTTTTGCGCATCGGCGCCTTTACCTTTGGGGGCGGTTATGCAATGATCCCCTTGATACAAAGGGAAATTGTAGAAACCCATCACTGGCTGACCGACAGCGAAATGTTCGATATGTTTGCCATAGCCGAATCCACCCCCGGCGTCATTGCAGTGAACAGCGCTACCTTTGTAGGCTACCGCGTAGCGGGGTTTTGGGGGGCGGCAATTGCCACTTTTGCGGTTGTGCTGCCTTCGTTTGTCATCATTAGCATTATCTCGCTGTTTATTATGGAGTTTAAAAGCCTGAAAATCATCTCGTATGCGTTTATGGGCATCCGCGCGGGGGTGGTGGTGCTTATTTTGGGGGCTGTAAAAAAGCTTTCCAAAGAAAACGCCAAAACCTGGTTTAATATCCTGCTTACCGTTTTGGCGGCGCTTATTACACTGCTTACGGATATTAGCTCGATTTACCTGTTGCTGTGCGCCATGGTCATCGGCATCCTGTATATGTGCTTTATGCGCCAAAAACAAGGAAAGGGCGGTGCGCAGTAATGCTGTATTTGGAATTGTTCCTTACATTTTTTAAAATTGGGCTGTTTACCATTGGCGGCGGCTATGCGATGATTCCCCTTATCCAGCAGGAGATGCTTACCAAAGGCTGGATTTTGCAGCAGGATTTGATTGATTTTATCGGCATTTCCGAATCCACCCCGGGGCCGTTTGCCATCAACATCGCCACCTTTGTGGGGATGAAAACCTCCGGGCTGCTGGGGGCGGTGATATCCACTTTTGGGGTTGTGCTGCCTTCGTTTATCATCATTTTGCTTATTGCCAAATTTTTTATGAATTTTCAGGACAACTTTTATGTGCGGGGGGCTTTAACCGGGCTGCGCCCCACGGTGGTGGGCTTGGTTGCCGCGGCGGCTATAAGCGTTTTTATCACCAATTTTATTCCCCTTTCCATCCCTTTGCCGCAGTTGTTTTCGCAAATGGATTACCTGGGCATTGTTATTTTTGTTATTGTGGCGGTGGTGTATTTTAAAAAGAACCTGCACCCGATTAAATTGATTTTGTTAAGCGCCGGGCTGGGCATTGTTTTTTACGGGATAAGCGAATATGTGGTAAGCTCAGGCTTGCTGGGCATGTTTACCAGCAAGGGCGTTTAAGCGTTTGTATGCGCCGGCTGGGGGCTTAAGCCAAAACAATGCGCTTTTGCCGCGGCGGCAAAAATTGCCCGCTGGCGCAAGCCTTAACCGCGTTACCTTTATATACCCACGGCTTTGCCGCAGCGAAAGCCGCCATAGAAGCGGCCGCTGGGCCTGCTTTGGGAAAAAGCGTAAGCGGTCCGGCCGCTTTCCGGCCATCGGCGATATCCATTTTCAAAGCAAATTTGCAAATGCTTTTTCTGCAATATTGGGGGCAGAACCCCACATGGTATTTGCGCATTTATAAGGCAAAAACGAAAAGGCACGCGCCCTTTGTTTGACAAGGGGAACGTGCCTTTTGTGTGCTATTTTTGCCGCTGCAGAAGAAAAAATGCGCGCATTTCTCAGCTCCTGCCTTTTTTCCGTTTCCAAAGCCAAGCCCCGCCGCCCGCTGCGGCGATAGCCGCCATAGCACCGGCGAACCATGTGGCGGGTATTGCACCAGAAGATTCCTGGGCGGTTTTTCTCACGTCTGCCTTTGGTTTGGGTAAGGCCGATGGTATGGGGAACGCTTGGACCAGGAAAGCTGTATGGGGGGCGGCGCCTTGTAAAGAACCGCCCGTACTGGGGTTTTTATTGGTTTGCGGGTCCTTTGAAATTGGATGGTCCGCGGTATCGTCGTGGTCATCATCTGCGCCGCCGTGTCCCGGTTGGGGCGGGTCCGGATCCGGTTCTGGCGCAGGTCCGGGTTCCGGATCTGGATTTTCACCGGGATCCAAGTAGGCGTTGTTAAAGGTAAATTCGCCCCGATCAACATTCTCCCCATCCTTTTGCATGGATGGTGTAACCGTTAATGTGCCGGTTGCCGCATCATAATCCACTTTTACAATATAAGTGTAGATGGCATCGTCGTAGATCCAGGAGCTGGTTTCCCCATCTTCCCCATTTGGGGTATCTTCCCGGATGGTATAGATATAAGTGCCTACATTTGCCGGATGGTAGGTGATATAGCCGAAAGAGGCGCTTTCCCCGTGCCCCGCGGCAACAGAAGCCTCGCCGTGGGCGGGCATGGGGACATAGGCGTTTTCTTCATCCTGCTTTGCCCCATTGAGGGTGAAGGTAAATTCTTGCGAGGGGACATTGTTGCCGCTGACGTATTTGCGCACCGCGGGGAGAGGCAGGTACACCGCCGGCTCGCCAGAGGTATTCCCAGGGACATTGTGGAACTCCAACCGCACTTGCGCCGCATCGGCCATAACGCCGGACATTTCCCGAACCACGGGAGTGTAATTGCCGTATTCTTCCTCATACACCGTGTAGCTGGCGCCAGCAGGGATTGTGACGGGGATGGAATCGGCGCCGGCCGTCAGATAGATATGTTGTTTATTTGTGCCGTTGCCATCGGTATATTCCAGATGAAAGACAAATTCCGCATCTGGGTCGGGGTTCTCCCCATCAACGATCTTTGCGATGGTGAGGGTGCCAGCGCCAGATGCCGCATTTGCGTAGGTGTTCACAAAGGTCAAGAGCAGCGTTTCTTCTTGGGAAATGGTACCGCTTTGGGTCTGCACCAGGGGAGTGAATGCCGGCGTTTGCGCGGCCGGTTCAGCATGCTCCGGTTCTGCAGCTGGGATGGAGCCGTTTGTTGGAGGGGCGGCGCCGTTGTTGCCGTTGATATCGCCGTCTCCCGGGATTTGTCCGCCTTCGGGAACATCGCCTTCGCCGCTTTCCAGGCCGTTTCCATTCCCAGGGGCGGCATCCGTTGCGGGATCTGGATCTCCAGAGCTAGATGGGCTGCCGACAGCGGAAAGGGTACGCGCCGTCAAGAGCGGTTCCCCAGAGGGGCCGTCTTGTTGGCCCTCCCCGGCGGGCGCAGCGGCGTTGGCCTCCCCGGCGCTGCCGGAGGATTGGGAATCCCCGTCGTCCTTGTTATCGTCTGTATCTTCGGGGTGGTGATTGCCGGCAGATTCCCCGGAGTTGGGCTGGCCGCCGCTGCCGGGGGCGGTGGTGCCATCGGGATCGGACTGTTCTTCCCCGCTGCTGCCCTCGGTGTTTTCGGCGCCATCCGAGCCGGGCGGTTCAGGGCTTTCGCCCCCGCCGGGCAGTTCTTCTTCATTGCTGGAGGTTTCTACCAGCTCGGTGACGGTGTAGGTGGTGCCCAATGGGAGATCCTCAAAGGATTTTGTTTCATCGGCTACCAAAGAGAAGGACTCTGTCGTTTTTTCTCCGCCTGGCTTTTGTAGCGTGATTTGGAATGTATACTGGGCGCCCTCTTCCCCTGTTGGGATCTCGCCTGTAACTTCTTTTTTCACCACCAGCGTGCCGGTAGGGGCTTGGTAAAAGTTGGAGAATGCGACCACATCCGCCGCGCCGTGGTGGGCGATGGTTCCCGAGGCGGTATTGCCGGCGGCGGCAGCTCCACCAGCACTGACAGGATAGGCTGTAACAAGGTAGTCTGCGCTCCCGCCCAGATTCTCCGTCACCCTCCAGCGGGTGCCTTTGGGAAGGCCTTGGATGGTGACGCCCTGGCCGTCCTTCAGCGTGATGATTCCAGAGCCGCTGCTCACTACCAGGGCGCCGCTGCCAGGCGCCTCCTCATCGGGATCGGCGGCAACGCCGGTATAGTTGAAAGCACCGTCCAACGGATTGTTATTTCCGTCCGTGAGCTGGATGGTAAAGGTGAATTCCGTGTCCGTTTCTTCTCCCACTACAAATTTTCCAATCGAGAGGGTTCCCACGGCTGGGTCGGGCGCACCGGCGGTTACCCGGCCATTGTTGCCCAGGTACATTTTAAAAGCGCCTGTTCCTTCGGAATCTCCCACATAGGTGGGATAGTAGAAGGTGGAGGCGGTGCTGGTGTGGTTGCCGGGATTGGTGTTGACGCCGCCCGGGCCATCGGGGTCATAGTAGTGGCCATGGCCCTCCTTATAGCGGATGAAGTCGGTAAGGTAACCCAGCCGGGGGCGGCCCGCACGGATCACCAGTTGGCCATTTTCGTTCGCTATCACGTCTTTGGTTTCATCGCTCCCATCGTCATTTGCCATGAAAGAAGAAGCCGGACGCGAAACCACAGCTGAAACTTCTTTTACATCTTCCCCTGCGCCGTCGTAATAGTTGATTTCAAAGTAGTAGGTCGCATTCGGGTCAAATTCATCCATTGCCGGATCGCGGAGATCTTTGTCCAGGTACAGAGGAGTATCCTCTTGGACAAAGTAGAAGGGATTATCCCGTGCCGGGGTAAAGGTGGTATAGGCGTCCCCAACCGTTTGAGCACCGGCGTCTGGATTATCCACGATCGCCGCGCCGGTATCGTTGGCTCCCATGCCGGAATAACGGTTGGCATAGAAATTAACAGTACCGTCTGCGTTGGAGTGGGTAGCCAGATATTCGTCCGACACTGCCTCGGTGATCACTTTGCCGGTTTGCCTGTCCACAATCCCTTCCTGCAGCCCCACGGTGTAAAACAGCCGCAGAGGGTAGGCGTTGTTGGTAACATTGGAAATGGGCTTTCCATCCACATCCAGGGTGATGGTGTTGGTGCGCAGGGGAATTAAGGCGGCAGGGATTTCCACAGTCAGGGTTTCGGCATTTTTGTTGGCAGGGTCAGGGGCCACTTGGATATGTACATCCTCCAGGCTCACCATGCCGCCGGTGGGGCTGGGAACCTTCGCGCCGGCGGAGAAAGTGTAAACGGTGCTGCCGTCATCCTGCTGCTGGCCCCGCGGGTTCTCCAGATAATACACCAGATGGTTGAAAATGAGGGCCTTGACCGCCTTCACCTCCATATATTCCCCAATGGGGTCCACATAGGTGATATAGCCGTCGGAATCCAGGTCGCCGGTCACGTGGGTAGGCGCCTTGGGCGCAGTATCGGTGACATGGGCGATGACTTCTTCCAGAACGGTGCTCCAATCCAGGTTGGAATTATCGCCGGTGACTTCATAAAAACCGTTGTTGTACTTTAAATCGTCAATGCCGTTAAGGCCAAGGGCATTATTCGGTTCAAATGTAGAGGTATGCCCGTTTGCACCGGCGTCGGGAATGCTTACGGCCTCGCTGTTCAGATACTTTGCCGCGTAGCCAATAAATGTACCGCTGAACGCACTGGCGCCTTCTTCCAGATGATCTTTGGGATTCAAAACGATCTTGGCCAGGTCGGGGGAATTGGCGCTGTCCATCCGCACGCCTATGGTGTAAATCTGCATTTCACGGGTTTCACTGCCGCTGCTGTAATGCCGGCTCACCTGCTCCTTCCAGTAAGCGGCGGTGAGCAGGGTGGCAAAGGTCTGGGCGTGGCGGAGGTTGTTATCCTCATCATCCGAACTCTGGCTGTCCGGCAAGCCGAAATTCCGCCAAATTTCCACGCCGTCGTCGTGAATAACGTCATTGCTGTAGGAAGAATCCCCCTCTGTTGGAATGGAGCTTGGCGTTGGCTCAATAATGTTTGTGCTGGCAATTTTCGGTTCCCCTTCGGAAAGCAGGATCATGGTAGGCTGCCGCAAAATTCCCTCTGTATCCGTTTGCTGTTCATCGTACAACAGCTTCATTCCAGCATAAATGCCTTGCTGGGTGTATTTGTCTACACCGCTTTTGTAGTTAGCGGCAATGGTAAAGGTGCTGTTGCCAGCAGAACCAGCGGCAGTTGTGTAGGCACAGGTGACAAGGCCGCCCTCCGTCTGTCCCCACTGGCCCCTGCCGGAATCGTTAAAGGTGAAATCAACGGTTTCATATTGATCCAAGGGCAGCAGGGTTTGCGCCTGGGAGGAATAGGCGATTACGCCAACCCGGTTTTTGGGATTGATCTGCATAATTTGCCGGACAGCGTCCGAAACCGCGTTCAGCATTGCCTGCGTCTTCCCCTCCGCCGAATTGATCTGCGGGGACATATCCAGCACCAGCACCAGATCCACCGGGACGCTTTCCTGGCTGACGATGCTGGTCGAGGTGGCAAAGGCGGAATAAGACATCAAAAAATCGGCGTCATCGTCGATCTCGATGGTTAACCCATCTTCCCCGGCCGCCGGGCCAAAGACAACATAATCCTCTGTGCTCACCGTCTTGTCGGTCCAGACGCGTCCGTCGTACCGGGTGGAATCGGAAGACCCCAATACAATGGAATCCTGGAAAGCATAGCGGGAATCTCCATCCGCTACCACTGTAATTTGAGGCCCCGCAGGCCCCTCGGCAAACGCTCCCGCCGGGGCCAGGGGGGCTAACACACATACTGCCAAAAGCAGTGAAAGAAATTTTTTCCACATATTTTTTCCTCCTCTTTTGCTCGCCGTCCCCATGCCATGAGGGGCGGCAGGTCGCGCGCGGGAATAGGCGCACAAAAAAACGCATCCCGTTATAACCCTGTAAACGGAACGCACTTTAATAAAGCGTTATTCTTTTTTAGGGCAGCTAAAAAGGCAGAGATTTGGCTCTGCTCTGCTCTGCTCTGCTCTGCTCTGCTCTGCTCTGCTCTGCTCTGCTCTGCTCTGCTCTGCTCTGCTCTGCTCTGC
>CAJFVS010000051.1 GCA_904420505.1 Candidatus Alloruminococcus vanvlietii
CACGATTTTGACATTGTCCCCGTTGATGACCAAAAAGCCCAGAGGGTTGATGGTAACCCCGGCGCCCGAACCGCCGCCAAACGTATCCTTCGGCTTGGAGGTTGGGATGTCCGAGCCGCCGGAGGCAAACCCGAACGAAACCTTGGATATGGGGATAATGGTTATGCCGTTTGCGGTTACAATCGGCTGGCCGATGATGGTGTTTACGTCCACCAAATCTTTTAATTTGGCCATGGTTGTATCCATTAAATTGGAGATGGGATGTTCACTCATGGGTTGTCACCTTCCATTTTTAGTAATTTGCCAAAATCTTTGCCTTCTTGCTGCACTTTTTTATAAAACCGCCAGCCAAACTGTATGGCCGCCTTTAAAGCAACCACCGGCCGGATGGCGATATCCAGCGAAATTTGGTAAGAATCCTCTTTTTTCTCAAAATCCGGGCGGATTTGATAACTTTGAAACCGCACCTTGATAAACTGCCGCAAAGTGTTTACCCCCGCGCCGATAAGCGCGGACATTTTGCCAAATTCCACAGCGGTTTGGGCGGCGTCTTCACGCGCTATGAGAATATTTGCCCGAATATTCAACAGCGATACATGCTTTAACAAATATTTTACCGGCGCCGAAGCCGATACCACGCTAATGCGCACAAGGTCCAAAATGGCGCGCAGGCTTTTTTTCTTTTTGGGCTTTTCGGGCTCCTTGGGCTTTGCAAGCTGTTCCTTAGGTTCCTGGGCCGCCTGCGGCTTGCCGGTATCCAGCACCGTTTTGCGGATAAACAAATACCGCACCACAATGCGCGTTTCTTCCTGCATGCAAATGCCAACCTTCACCCGCACAAACAAAAGCCATACAATCAACGCCAGCAGCCCCAGCAGGATATACAATACAACCAATGCGGCTTCATCCTCTCTGCACAGGCTTAAGTCTGCGGGGGTTGGGGCGCCTCTTCCTCCTGGGCGTCGCTTGAGGCTTCGCGCGGAAGCTCAGGCAGCTCGTTTAAAGAAGAGATGCCAAAACAGCGCAAAAAATTGCTGGTGGTCTCGTAAGCAATGGGGCGCCCGGGCAGCTCCAAACGCCCGGCTTCCTGTATAAGCCCCTTTTCGCACAGCGAATTGACGATACTGGAAGAATCCACCCCGCGGATTTGCTCGACAAAGCTTTTGGTGACCGGCTGGTTGTAGGCGATGATGGATAAAACCTCAAACGCCGCTTGCGACAATGGCATATTGCGCTTGATATCCAGCGCTTTTTTTACATAAGGGGCATATTCCGCTTTGCTGCAAAGCTGGTAACTGTCGCCAAAATCGCACAGCTGTACGCCGCACCCCTCCTGCTGGAATTTATCCTGTAAGTTTGCCAGCACCCCGCGCACAGTTTTTTTGTCTGCCCCGCAGGCTTCGCACAAACGCGCAAGCGAGATTTCCTCCCCGCTGGCAAACAAAATGGCGTGTATGGCGCCGGTTAATTCGTTGATGTTCAATCCAATCCCCCACTGTTTTTGCAAAGCATAATTTGTTGCCCGTTTTCCTGCAGGCGCAGGCGGTTGTCTTTGAGCAGCTCCAGCACCGCCAAAAAGGTGGCCACCATGGAAGAACGCCCCTGGCGCGCGTCAAACAGCTCATAAAAATTTACTTTTTGGTTTTGGTATAGGCGCTTTAGCACATACGAAATGCGCGACTGCACCGAAACGTATTCGCGCTTAATCATCGGCGAAAAGCTCTCCGCCGGCGGGGGCAGGCGCCTTAGTTTTCTGCCGGCCGCCAGCATATAGGCGCTGGCCAGCTCCTGCGGGGCATGGGTACGGGTATACAGCATATCGCTGGGGATGTTTTGCATTTGCCGCACAAATAAATCCCCGCCCCGGTACATGGCGCTTAACCGGCCCGCTATGGCCTTGCAGGCCTGGTATTCCAGCAGCTGCCCGGTCAGTTCCTGCTTCAGGGCTTCCCCTTCGTCGTGGCGGGGCAGCAACATAAGCGTTTTGATGTATACAAGCCTGGCGGCCATTTCTAAAAACTCGCTCATAATTTCCAAATCTTCCTGCTGGGCGCGCGCAATGTATTCCAAATACTGCTCCACCAGCAGGGTGATTTCTATATCGTAAATATTGAGCTTGTTTTTGGCAATTAAATGCAAAACCAAATCCAAAGGGCCTTCAAAATCGGCCAGGTGAAAGGTCAGTTTTTCCATAAATGCACCCGCTTATAAAATGGCGTTGATAATCAAATCCACAAAGCCGGTGATGAAATTTAAAAACCGGTAGATAATCTGGTTGCAAAAAGCCAGCGGTACATCCAGCACGCCAAACATTAAAACCAGCAGCAAACCAATCATAATAAATTGTTCGTACTGCATGATTTTCCAGTAAATACGGTCGGGCATAAAATAGTTGAAAATGCGCGAACCATCCAGCGGCGGAATGGGCAGCAAATTAAACACCGCCAGGGAGATATTGATGCTCATCAAAATCCATACCACATCCAAAATAACGCCCAAAACGCCCGAAGCGCCGGTAAACACATAGGCAAACGCCAGCAGGATTTTGTAAATAATCAACCAAATAGCCGCCATAAGCACATTGCTAATGGGGCCAGCCGCCGCGGTAATGGCCATGCCCGCCTTGCGGTTTTTAAAATTGTTGGGGTTAATGGGCACCGGTTTGGCCCAGCCCACCCCCGCTACCACCAGGCAAATGGCGCCGATGGGGTCGATATGGCGGATGGGGTTGATATCCAGCCTGCCCTGGTAACGCGCAGTGGGGTCGCCCAATTTGTCGGCGCACCACGCATGGGCGTATTCATGCAGCGGCAGCACCAAAAAAATAGCCAAAATGCGCACAAAATATGGAAACAAGTTATTGGGCAACTCGTTCAGACTCCTTTGTTTTCAAATTAAAACGGACGCTTTGCTGTTTGGAATTATTCCCATTATACAAAATCCGGCCGTAAAACACAAGCAAACAGATTGTGAACGCACATCTTTCCCACAAAAAAATTGTAAAAAAAGCCCTTGCTTTTCTTGTCCAAATCTGTTAGAATACCACTGTTGACTAGATTTGCTAAAGGAGGTGCAGACACATGGCAAAATGTGACATCTGCGGCAAAGGTGTTTCTTTCGGTATTCAGGTTTCCCACTCGCATCGTCGTTCCAATAGAACTTGGAAGCCCAATATCAAAC
>CAJFVS010000052.1 GCA_904420505.1 Candidatus Alloruminococcus vanvlietii
ATTGATGGCGTTTGCCAGCATTAAAGCCGTGCCGCTAGGCGCGTCAATTTTCTGGTTGTGGTGGCGTTCCACAATTTCAATGTCAAACTGCCCGCTTAAAATAGAAGCAGCTTTTTTGGCAAGCTCAATCATCAAGTTGATGCCAATGGACATGTTCGCCGTAAAAAATACGGGGATTTCCTTGGCGGCATCATGCACCTTTTGGATTTGTTCTTCCGACAGGCCGGTGGTGGCAATCACCGCCGGAATTTTGCGCGCAATTGCAAACGAAAGCAGGGAATCGAGCAGGGAAGGATGCGAAAAATCAATAATCACATCCGCCTGGCCGGTAAAATCGCTTGGGTTTTGGAAAATCGGGAAGCTGTCGGTCATGGTGGTGATTTTATCAAACCCTGCCACCACCATGCAGTCGTCTCGCTCGTTAACACATGCGGCAACGGTTTTGCCCATGGTGCCGCCTGCGCCGGCTATCAATATCTTTGTCATTTTTAACGTCCCCCAACGCAAGTTATTTCAGCAAACCCTCAGCGGTTAAAACATCCTTGAGTTTTTGCAGGTTTTCCTGGCTCAGCCCGGTCAGCGGCATCCGCAATCCGCCCACCTGCATGCCCATAAGGTTCATAGCTTCTTTTACCGGGATGGGGTTTACATCAATAAACATGGTGTTCATCAAATGCAAAAGCTTTAACTGCAAAGCCAGGCTTTCTTTTACATTGCCCTGCAAATACAAAGCAACAATGTCATGCACCTGTTTGGGTAGGATGTTGGACAGCACCGAAATAACCCCTTTGCCGCCCAAAGACATAAGCGGAACAATCTGGTCGTCGTTGCCCGAATAGATGGTCAAATCCTCCCCGCAAAGCTGTGCGGTTTGGGCAATTTCGGAAATGTTGCCGCTGGCTTCTTTTACCGCTACAATGTTCGGGTGCTTGGAAAGCTCTTTGTAAGTTTGCGGTTTAATGGCAAGGCCGGTGCGCGAAGGCACATTGTACAGCACAATGGGCAAATCGGTTGCATCCGCGCAGGCGTTAAAATGCGCAATAAGCCCCGCTTGGGAGGTTTTGTTGTAGTAGGGGGTTACATGCAGCAAAGCGTCTGCACCGGCGGCTTTTGCCTCTTTGGAAAGGTGGATGGCATGCACGGTGTCGTTGCTGCCGGCGCCAGCAATAACCGGCACGCGTTTGTTTACCTTTTTTACAGTATAGGCAATCGCTGCAATGTGTTCTGCATCCGGCATGGTGGAAGCTTCCCCCGTAGTGCCGCAGATGACAATGCAGTCGGCGTGGTTTGCAATCTGGAATTCAATCAATTCGCCCAATTTGTCGTAGTTGATGCTCAAATCGGGGTTAAAAGGGGTGATGATGGCAGTGCCAACACCAGTAAAAATGGTCTTTTTCATGTAAGGTACCTCCCTAAATTAGTCCAAATAGCCTTTTTGGGCAAGCAGTTCGGCCATTAAAACAGCGCCGCCGGCTGCCCCGCGGATGGTATTGTGCGAAAGGCAGACAAATTTATAATCGTATTGGGTATCCTCGCGCAGGCGGCCGATGCTAATGGCCATACCGTTTTCCAAATTGCGTTCGGAATGGGTCTGCGGGCGGTCGGGTTCTTCAAAATAATGCAAAAACTGCTTGGGCGCCGAGGGAAGGGCCAATCTTTGGGCTTCGCCCTGGTAGTTTTTCCAAATTTCCTTGATTTGCTCAATAGAGGGTTTGTTTTCAAACTCTACAAACACCGCCGCCAGGTGGCCGTCCAGCACCGGCACGCGGATGCACTGTGCGGTGATGGAGGGGGAAGTGGCGTTTACAATTTTATCCCCTTCAATATGGCCCCAGATTTTCAAAGGCTCCTGTTCGCTTTTTTCTTCTTCGCCGCCGATATAGGGGATGACGTTATCCACCATTTCCGGCCAGGTTTCAAAGGTTTTGCCAGCGCCCGAGATAGCCTGGTAGGTGCAGGTGAGCACTTTTTTTACCCCAAACTGCATAAGCGGATGGATGGCCGGCACATAGCTTTGCAAAGAGCAGTTGGATTTTACCGCGATAAAGCCGCGGGTGGTGCCAAGGCGTTTTCTTTGCGCGGGGATAATGTCGGCGTGCTCAGGGTTTAACTCCGGCACAATCATCGGAACATCCGGCGTGCCGCGGTGGGCGGAGTTATTGGAAATTACCGGGCATTCGCATTTGGCATAGCGTTCTTCCAACGTTTTGATTTCGTCTTTTTTCATATCCACAGCGCAAAAAACAAAATCCACCGCTTTGGCGATTTTTTCCACATCGTTTTCCGCGTCCATTACCACCATTTTTTTAATGTTTTCGGGAATGGGGGTTTTCATCACCCAGCGCGAACCAACAGCTTCTTCATAGGTTTTGCCGGCCGAGCGCGACGAAGCCGCCAAATGGGTTACATGAAACCACGGGTGGTTCTCCAACAAAGAGATAAACCGCTGGCCAACCATGCCGGTTGCGCCAACCACTGCTACGTGAAATTCTTTCATTCTACATTCTCCTTTAAGCGATAAGGGTAGGCCGGTATATAAAAAAAACCGGTTGAAAACCGGCACTCCATGCAATATAATATAGATTGGCTTGCGCCCAAACGGCGCTATAAACCCCATATCCTACTGCACGATAGCTCTTCATCACAATACTATGATGACAGTCGCAGGTCTATTCGACTTTGCAACCAGGTAAACAGGTGCCCGCTGTTTCCTTCGGCGGCTTTGCCTTTTGCCACAGTTCCTCGATTTATCGGCAATCTCACCGCAGGTACTCATCAAAGCCGCGCCTCTATCGCATATATATTCTTTCGTTTATATTAGCATCCATATGGGGTTGCTGTCAAACCCTTTGAGGGAATTTTCATCGAATTTTTAGGAGAAATCATGAAAAAGCAAGATTTTTTTTACCAGCTGCCGCAAGAGCTGATTGCGCAAACGCCTATAGAACCGCGTGACCATTCCCGCTTGATGGTGTTAAACCGGCAAACAGGGCAGGTGCAGCATAAGCATTTTTACGATTTAATCGACTATCTTCAGCCGGGCGACGCCCTTATTTTAAACGATTCCCGCGTGATACCTGCAAGGATTTACGGGATAAAAGACGAAACCCAGGTCCCGGTGGAATTTTTGCTGCTGGAATCCAAGGGGCTGAACACCTGGGAAGTGATGGTGCGCCCTGGAAGAAGGCTAAAGCCCGGCGCGCACGTCACCTTTGGGGAGGGCATTTTAAAAGCGGAAATTTTGCAGGTGCTGGAGGGCGGCAACCGCCTGGTACAGTTTACCTGTGAAGAAAACATTTACAGCGTTTTGGAAAAAATCGGCCAGATGCCTCTGCCGCCGTATATTACCCAAAAGCTGGAAGACCAGGAGCGTTACCAAACGGTGTATTCGCGCGAGCTGGGTTCTGCCGCAGCGCCTACGGCGGGGCTGCATTTTACCCCCGAACTGCTGCAAAAAATCCAGCAAAAAGGGGTAAATTTGGGGTATGTCACGCTGCATGTGGGGTTGGGTACTTTCCGCCCTGTAAAGGTAGATGAGATAACCGAACACAAAATGCACTCGGAACATTATTTTATGCCGCAGCAAACCGCCGATTTGATTAACCAGACCCGCGCAAACGGCAAGCGTGTCATTGCGGTGGGCACCACCAGCTGCCGCACATTGGAATCGGTGCCGCTTACAGACGGAAAGGTGAGCGCATGCGAAGGATATACAAATATTTTTATATATCCGGGCTATCAGTTTCAACTGTTGGATGCGCTGGTTACCAATTTCCATTTGCCCGAAAGCACTTTAATTATGCTGGTAAGCGCCTTTGCTGGGTATGAAAACACCATGCGCGCCTATCACACAGCCGTGCAGGAACATTACCGCTTTTTCAGCTTTGGGGATGCAATGTTTATAGAATAATTTTATAGATTGTATAAATACATAAAGCCGTAAAATCAATAAAAGATTTTGCGGCTTTATTTTTATGAAATTATAAATTGATTTTAGGAGGAAAATCAATGGGCGTTTTAGAGCAAGCGATTGACAAAAGGTTGCAAACCCGGGAAATCCAGCCGAGAAAACAGATTTCCATTTCTTAAAAGGCGGAACAGCTGGACAAATTGGACAAAATTGCCAGAACGCTTTCCAAACATTCCGGGCGCAGCACTTCCCGCAATATGTTAATTGAAGATTCCATTGACGCTTACATAGAAGACGCCCTGCGTATTTTTGCGCAAAAGGGCATTCGCCTGGAAGAAAAGTCCGTGGATGCAAGCGAATACAATACCATTGTTCTGCCCGCGCATGAAGAAGGCTTTCGACGGGTGTTTTTGGATGAAAACAAATGGTATTACGTGCGCCTGAAAAAGGACAGGATTCCATACTTAAAGTACGTTGCCATTTATGTCAACGCACCGTTATCCCAAATTACCCATTATGCCAAAATTGCCAAAAATGGCTTTGTAATGGATGAAAACAAGAAAAAATATGTAATTCATCTGGAAGGCCAGCCCATCGAATTGGAAAACCCCATCCCGCTGGGGAATATTCCTTCTCAATCTACACGCGCACCCAAATATACAACATTGCAAAAATTATTAACAGCGGAAACCTACCAAGATTTATAAAATAAATATATAAAATAATTTATATAACAGCCTTACATACATTAAATGTAGGGCTGTTTTTTTATTATCCTGCAACACCGGCCATGCGCTTACCAGGGATTTTTTAAGCGTATGGGAGAGGCATTGCCAAAAGGCAGGCTTTTGGCCCGCCCTGCACAGCGCCGGCGGTTTTGCAAAAAGCAAATGGGAAGCAGGGGGGGTGCAGCACAAACGCTGCCACGTGTTTTTACAAACCATCTAGAAGCTGCTGGCCCTTTTGGTTGTTTTCCCCAAAGCCAAAAAGTTTGCTATCCACAGAGCTTGCCCATACCTGACCGGCTGTTTTGAGGTAGAACCGGCAGTTTGGCCGTTGGCAAGCAGAGAAAATGCTTTGATTGCATTTTTTATAAACAACCGTCCATGGTTAAAATTGCAAAACGCAAAACCGGCCAAATACCAAACAAAAAGGGCGCTGCAAACACACAACGCCCCCAAAATGCTTATAAAAATATAAAATTGTACAGTTACTGGTTTTGGGACTCCTGCTGGTTTTTGGTTACATGGGCTTTTAACGCCGCAAACGATTCCGAGCTAATCACATGTTCTATCCGGCAGGCGTCTTCGGCGGCGATAGCAGGGTCTACCCCCAAGGCAGCCAGCCAATCGGACAAGAGGGTGTGGCGTTCGTATATTTTTTGGGCAATGGCAAGGCCAGCGTCGGTTAACGAAATAAACCCGCCGTCCAATACCTCAATAAAGCCGTTTTCCCGCAGTTTTTTCATGGCAACGCTTACACTGGGCTTGGAAAAGGAAAGTTCTTCCGCAATATCAATGGAGCGCACCTTTCCACGGCGGTTCTTCAATACCAAAATGGTTTCCAAATAATTTTCTGCAGATTCCTGGATGCGCATATGTTTTCTCCAACCTTCCAAGCAAATATTTTATACATGCTATAGTACCAAAAACCTTCGCTTTTTTCAAGCAAGGCCGCTAAGTTAGCGGTTGGCAACCCATCCGGCGTGCGGCTAAAAAAGCCTACAAAATCTAGCAAACCCAGCCAATATGCCAAGGCGGAAAATCGTTTTTGCAAAATGCCATAAAAATTTACAAATTTCGTGCAAAAACCGCCAATAATCCAAATAGTTTTGCGTTTAAAATGTGTGCAAAGATTTTTACAAACGTCGTTGCAACTTCAATATTTTGGTGGCGATTCATATGCAGAAAAAATTCAGGCGCAGCACCTTTCACAAATACCGCAAAACCATTTTTATCTTTTGCTTTTTATACGCTTTAACCGTCGGCGTCGCCCTTGTGGCTTCCAGCCACCAGGCCAGCGCGTTGCAAACGTTTTCCCCTGCAAGCGGCGCAAACAGCCGGGCTTCCAGCGCGCCGCCTTCCAGCAGCGCTTTGCCGGCGGCATCTTCTGCTTTGCCAGAGCCCTCCAGCACAAAGCCGCTTACGCCGCCCAATACCAAATTTGGCCATATCTGCCCCAATTTGGTGGTTCCCAAGGTAGAAGACTACAAACGCCCCGAGCAAAAAACGGTTTATTTTACGTTTGATGACGGCCCTTCCGCCATTACCGAAACCGTGCTGGGCATTTTAAAGGAATACAACATCAAAGCAACCTTTTTTGTAGTGGGAAATTCCATCCCGGGCAATGAAGAAATCCTCAAGCATATCCACGAACAGGGCCACAGCATTGGCGTACACAGCCGCACGCACGATTATAAAAAGGTGTATTCCTCGGTGGAGGCTTTTTTAAACGAATACGAATACACCAACCAATTGATTAAAAATATCACCGGGGAGGATACCCCCATTTTCCGCTACCCAGGCGGCAGCAACAACCGCGTTTCCAATTACGATACACTGTCCCAGATTATAGAAGAAATGCGCGGGCGCGGGTTTGCTTATTTTGATTGGAACTGTTCGGCAGAAGACGCCACCATCCCGTTAAAAACCGTAGAAGAGGTGTTCGGTTCGGTGGTTGGCAGCGCCAATTTGCAGCAGGATTTGGTAGTGCTCATCCACGACAGCCAGGGCCA